>DATBEM010000011.1:0-57833 GCA_036276115.1 Trebonia sp. | reverse complement strand
CGCCGATGAACGCCAGCCGCTCGACCGCGTCCTGCCCGTACACCCGGTACCCCGACGCGGTGCGGCCCGCCGGCAGCAGCCCCGCGCCCTCGTAGAAACGCAAGGTAGTGACCGGGACGCCGCTGCGCGCGGCCAGCTCGGCCCTGTCTGTCAGACTCAAGTGAGACATAAAGTTCGTATGAGGCTTCTGTGGTCAAACAGGGCGAGACTGGACTTCTGAGACTGTGACGATGACACTGGCCGACCAGGCCGCGATCCCGGTGCATGATGGTCAGGTGACCAGCGGCAAGCCCGGGAAGCCTAAGCGGCGGACGTTCACCGCCGCCTACAAGGCGAAGATCCTGGCGGAATTCGACGCCCTTCCCGAGAACAGCACCGAGCGGGACGCGCTGCTGCGGAAAGAGCGGCTCTGGCACTCGCACATCGAGGACTGGAGAAGGCAGCAGGACGCCGGGAGCCTGGCCCCGGGCGGGAAAAGCGAGAAGAAGCCCGGGGACGCCGATTCCGCCGAGCTGGCCCGGCTACGCGCGGAGAACAGGAAACTCCAGGCGCAGAACGAGAAGCTCGCCCGTGACCTCGGGAAGACGAGAACAGCCCTCGGCATCGCGGGAAAAGCCTTCGCGCTGCTCGAAGCAATCTCGAACAGCGCGGACTCCGACGCGCACTGACCCAGGTAATCGGCGGGCATTTCCCCGCGATGGAAGAGGCGCTGGGAACTTCCGGGGCATGCCGGCTTTTCGGCGAATCCCGCGCCACCTTGTACCGGCAGCGGCGGAGAACGCCGGTCGAGCTCGCGAACGCTACCTTCGAGCACATCGAGGGCTTCCGCAACCGCCGTCGGCGCCACAGCGCCCTCGGCTGGGCCAGCCCGCTAGAGTGCGAAACACGACACCGTCACCAGACCGCAACTCCTCACGAGCCACCCTGGTAAACCGGGGCATGATCACCCGACTGCAGACGGTGGGGTCGGCGGAAGCTGAAGGCCCTCGGGGGCCGCCATGTCGCATTTGGTGGCCGCACTGCTGGAGTCCTCGTGCCCAGGCAGTTGATGCCCCGCCTATGCAACTGGCGCTCATCACCACTGGCTCCCCGCAGGACCACACGCTGGCGCGTTGGCCCCTGAAGCGTGGACGTGGCACGTTAGGCTGGTGCCATGGAACTCGCCGATCAGTCCTACTTGGACGTCATGGCAAATGCATACAACGCCGTGGCCTCCGATTATGCCGCCTTTGTGGAAGGTGGCCTGACCTCCCGGCCGGTCGAGTACTCCGCGCTCGCAGCGTTCGCGGGCTTGGTGCGCCAGGCCGGACCCGCGCCCGTGGCTGACGTCGGCTGCGGCCCCGGCTACATCGCAGGCCACCTTCGTGACCTGGGGATCGACGTGTTCGGAGTCGATCTGTCAGCAGCGCTTGTCGAGCACGCCCGCAAGCTCTTCCCGGACCTGCGGTTCTCCGTCGGCTCCATGATCGAGCTGCCAGAGGCCGACGGTAGCCTCGGCGGTATTGTCTCTTGGTATTCGATAATTCACGCGCCTCCCGCGGAAACTCCCGCTTACCTAGCGGAATTTCATAATCTTCTGAAAAGCGGAGGATATCTTCTGATCGCATTCTTTGAGTCCGAGGGCGGCCCGGTCACGCCATTCGATCATGCGGTCACCACTGCGTACAGGTGGCCGATCGACAGTCTATCAGAAATAGCGAAGTCCGCTGGTTTCTGTGAAGTGGCCCGTCTGGTGCGTAAACCCTTCGGCGGCGAGCGATTCGAACGGGGACATCTTATTCTTTGCAAAAGATAGCCAAGAATATCCCCGCGCGATCGACAAAACCGGATAGGTGCATTCTTATTGGAGGACGCTGGCCGAGAAGAACCCGGCCATAACCAACGGGAAGACTCGGCCCGCCGGACTGTCTGCCCGCCAGTCGGTGCGCCGGTTAATTCGCCAGGGATGGTGGGTCGGGCCAGGTCGTAGCGTCTGCCAGGTAGAGGCTGCAGGCGCAGTCGAGGGCTTCCTCGGGTGTGCCGGCTG
Organism: Trebonia sp.; assembly: GCA_036276115.1. GTDB lineage: Bacteria > Actinomycetota > Actinomycetes > Streptosporangiales > Streptosporangiaceae > Trebonia. The sequence goes on along the minus strand of DATBEM010000011.1, from coordinate 55,807 downwards.
GCCAGCCGCTGGGCAGGACGGACGTCTCGTAGTCGTCGTGGCCGGCCCGCAAGCGGCGCCGCCGCTATCGTGAGCAGGGCCTTAGGCGTCGGCGGCCTTGCGGGCAGCTACTTCCGCGACGCCGAGGGACTAGACCTCGGCGAGGTTGGCCTTGGCGGGGTGACGTCGGTGCCGAGCATGGCGGCGTACTCGGCGGCCTTGCCCGCGTTGCCGGTGATGAGGGTGATCCGGTCGAGCATTGGTGCTATTCCTTTCGGTCGCTGGCCTGCTCGCCCGCGCGCGAGCTCGTGCTAAATGCCGAGCCGCTGCACCCGGCGGGACGCGGCGGCGCCGGTCCGGACGACCTCGTCGGCGGTGGAGAGGGAATGGATCTCGTCTGCCGGCAGCCCGAGGAGAGCCGCGGCCTCAGCCGCCGCCTCGGCATCGCTGGTCGCGAAAACCTGGATCGCCCCGGCGTCGGCGGCGATGGACGCCCAGTGGCGCGGGCAGGCCGCGCGGAACTGCTGGGGGTCGTCCCAGAGCGTCCAGACCCGCAGCGCCCCGGTGGGAGCGGCCGCGAGCGACGCCTCCAGGACCGGGAACGGGCCGAGCTCCGCGCAGCGGTCCAGGAGAAAGAGCACCGGCAGAGCCGGCTTCTCCGCCGCGCGGGCCGTGCGGAGCAGCAGGAAGCCGATCCAGAGTCGCGCCAGCGCCGCATTGGACTGGAACTGCTCGGCGGGCAGGATGACGTACACGGTCGTGAGCGGCGGGGGCGGGAAGTCGAAGTCAGAGTCGTGCACCGCCGTGCGCACGTCGGGGTTGGACAGGGGCTCGACGATCGCGGCGGCGGTGGCCAGGATGCGGCTGCGCGCCTTGTCGTCCTTGTCGAGAAAGTTCGCGATCTGCGAGTAGGACGTCGGGTGCAGCCGCTTCCCCCTGGTGTCCAGGATCACGGCGAGGTCGTAGATGGGATCATCGGCGGTCACGGTGGAGTAGAGGTCGTCGAAGTGGGTCTCCGGATTGCTGTACAGGGAGCCCAGGATCGCGCCGAGCAGGGTAGTCGCCGCCTGCTCGGCGACGGTGCCGAACGGGTTGCCAGGAGCGAGCAGCCCCGCGATTTCCTGGCAGTTGGCCGCGAAGGCCGACATGTCCTGGGGATCGATCCAGTCGAAGGGGGAGTACGCGTTGGACTGCCGCCCGGCGACGCCGAACGGGTCGAGCCGCATGACGACCTGGCCCATCGCCCGCCGTGCGTCCGCGGTCGCGGCGTAGGCAGTCCCGCCGATGTCAAGGACCACTGCCTGGCCAGCGTAGTTCAGCAGGTTCGGGTCTAGGCAGGACCGGCCGCGTCCCGCTCCGGCGGGCGCGAACGTCAGCACGTGCGGTGCCTGCCCGGCGGCGGACAGTACCGCCTCGTCGGCGGGCGGCAGCGCGCCGCGTGACTCCCAGGGCCACTTGCGGCGCCCGGGCCGGTCGATCCGGCCGAGGAAGAGCGCCTCCCGGTCGTGCCGTGCGGATCTGCTCATCAGGGCTGGTCCCGTCCGGTTGCTCGATGGTGCCGTTCCAGCGTGGCGGGCGGCTAGGAACCGCTCACCTCGAAGATCGCCTGGTAGAGCACGCGGTCCAGGCGGTCGACGAACTCGATGATCTCCGTGCCCCCGTCGCCTTCCTTTTGCATGAGGTAGACGCGGGCGCCCCGGGGGGCGCTGGCCACGGCGTCCCGCAGGCTGCCCAGGATCCGGCGGCGGTCGGCCGCGCCCTCTCCGCGGGCCAGGCTCGCCAGCAGGCGGGCCGTCGACGCCGCGACGCCGGCACTGGGGTTCGCCAGCAGGGCGAGCAGAGCCGGGAGCACGTCGCCCTTCATCGTGCGGAACTCCGCGACCGCGGCGTAAGCCGCCCGCTGGACGTAGATGTTGTCCTGCATGGCCACCCGGAGCGCGTCAGCGACGCGGTCGGTGACCCGGCGCAGCAGGCTGAGGAGCCGGATGGCCGCCAGGCGCCCGGTCCAGTAGTCGCTCGTCGCGACCCACTCGATGAGGATCGGCTCCCAGGTGTCGGGAGCGGCCAGCGCCGTGAACGCGACCGGGGAGATCCGGGCCACCGCCTCCAGCGCGATCAGCAGGTCGGCGCGGAACCCGGCGTCCTCGGCCGGGCCGGGGGACTGCGCCCAGGCGAGGAGCAGCCGGAGAGCGTCCTCGTTCTCGGTGAGGGGCACGGCGGCCTCCTCCGCCGCCACGCTGTACCCGACGTGGTCCAGCCGGATGTAGTACTCGCCCCCGATGGCCTTCAGCCTGTTCAGGCACGCACTGCCGTCGGCGAGGCACTCGTCATCGAGCCAGATCATCGAGTTCTCGACGATCGAGCGGGCGAGCGCGATGCCCGAGGGCCCGGCTGGCTCAGCCGCCGCCATCGCCACCGCCGCCAGGATCGCAGCCGGTCCCTGAGGGAGGACGCGCAGCTCGCGCCGGACGGGAGCCGGGACCTCCGCGATCGGCACCTGGAGCTCCCCCTGTGCCTCGTACGGGATCCGGAACGCGTTGGCGAGCCGCGCCAGGCCCTGGAGCAGGGCCCGCTGCAGTCCCGGCGGCGCTGCCGGAAGCCGGGCCAGCAGCCGGGCGAACAGGGGCTCGTCAAGGGACTCCATGGAGCGCAAGAGCCAGCCGGCCGGCGTGCTGGCGTCCGTCGCGGCGGCGGCCAGCCACTGGTCGAGCGCCGCGCCGTCATCGTGGTGGATGTCGCTCTGCACCCACAGGAAGGTGGACTGGACGGCCGGCGGGTGGTCGGCGCGGATCGCGTGGGCGGCCAGGCCTTCGACCGCCGCCGCCCCGACGCGGCTGACGGCCCAGCGGCGGTTCCGGTTGTTGCTGTAGGGACGCGGCCCGTGCAGGGCCAAGGCGGCCCGCAGCCGGAGGCGGTCGGCCGGGCTGGTGAGCAGCTCGACGACGGGAGCGGCGATATCCGGCGTCAGGTACCCGGCCTCCATCTGGACGAGCGCCTTCCAGCGCCGCACGTCCGGGTCGTCGGCAGGCCAGCGGGCGATCACCGCCATGGCCCCCGCGTCAGGGCTGTCAAGGTAGGGCCATAGAGGCCGCAGGGCGGCGGCCTGCCCCGACTGGATGACGCGGTTGACGGCCGAGGCCGCCACCACCGGCAGGCGCAGCCCGCCGTCGGGCAGGGACTCGAGGAGGGCATCCACGCCGGCCCGCGGCTCGGAGCCGAGCAGCAGCTCCCAGCCGGCCTCGCCGCCCCCGGTGGGGGACGCCGCGAGGGGCTCCGCCTCGGCGGCCACCGCGGCCAGGTAAAGCGTGCCCCAGGCCAGGTGCCCCGCGGGGGAGGCGAGCCGGTAGCTGCCGGCCCCGAGGGCGCCGGCATCCGGCGGGACGCGCCAGGCCAGGGGGCCGATACGGTACTGGTCCCGGTAGGCCGCCACCAGGCGGGAGTCGCGGCCGCGGGCCCTGTCGCGCAGCCACGGCTCGGGCAGTGCGCCGGCGGCGCTGTCAAGCCCCTGCGCGACGCCTGGCAGCGTGCCCAGGGCGGCGCGGATCTCACTGATCACGTCGGCCCGGCGGCGCGGGTCGGCGATCTGGCGGACGGCGTCGAGGGCATCCCCCAGCAGGTCGTCGACCAAGCCCGGCGCGATGAGGGCCAGTCGGCCCTGCGCCAGCGCGCGGTTCTCCGGGTCGGCGACCGCGGCGAACAGCGCCGCCAGGTCGTCCAGGAAGTCCTCGCTGGCCCGCAGGGAGACCTGCTGGCCGGGGACAGCGAGCAGGAGCCACTCGATGGCCCGCGCCTGGTCGTGCGCGTCGGCGATCTCCGCGACGACGGTGTTGATGTCGAGTCCCTGCGGCACCAGCCGCGTGTACTCGATGGCGCGGCAGAGCGCGCGGAACCGCAGGAAAGGGTCGCCGATCGCGCTCGCCTGTGCCACCAGGATGGCGACCGACCCGAGGACACCGTCCTTGACGGGGTACCCGTCAGTGCATCGCCAGTCGAGGATCGCGGCCAGCGTGTCCCGCAGGCCCTCGCTCCCCGTGTGGCCGCGATGGTCCCGCTCCCACGCGGCGGCCAGCCCGGCGGCCAGCGTCGCGCACCCGGATCGCAGCGCGCGGTCACCGGTCGCGCCCACTAGGTAGCCACGCAGGAAGTCCCCGCCCCGCGAGCAGCACAGCGCCAGCGTCTCCCAGATCAGCGCGGGCTGGTCGTCCAGCAGCGGCCGGCAGGTACCCAGCAGGAGCCCGGCGTGGTAGCCAAGCTCCGGCGGGGAGGCCGCCGCCTGGTCGAGCATCGCCAGGTACTGCTCGACGGGCGTGTCGCAGCGGGGCGCGAGGATCGCCTGCGGCCACGGCAGGCGCGGCCCGGTCGAGAAGTTCCCGGCGCGGGGAAGGCGCGACCAGCTGCGGATCAGGCGATGGGGGTCGGCCGTGGTGGCCGGCTGGAGGGCCGCGTCCACGGTGCCGGCCTCGGCGGCGAGTCCCGAGAACGCGTACGCCCAGTACTCGGCGTCCAGGCTGGCCCGCAGGCCAGGCATGGTCGCGGCCACGTAGCGGTACGCCGGGATCGTGTCGCTGACCATGAGCGGACCTGCTCCGCTCGCCGCCAGGGCCCTGATCACGACGCGGAGGAGGTCGCCCTGGTGCTCCGGCGGCGCATCGGCGGGGATGGTGCGGGCGGCGGCCTCGGCGGCCCGGGCCACCGGCTCCCGGAGCGAGGCGCCCAGCCAGCGGAGCCGGGCGAGCGCGGCCTGCGCGGCCGCCTGCCGTCCCGGGTCGGCCAGGGCGGCGTGCAGCAGCGGGATGACGTCCTCGCCGAGGGCGGCCAGCCCGATGAGGGCCTCGGCGCCGGACTGGGGATCAGCGGGCCGCTCCCAGGTGCGGCGGAAGGTCGAGGTCAGCGCGCTGGCCGGGTCCCCGGCGCGCAGGCGGAGCGCGATGGTGGCGCTCAGCTCCTGGTCCGCCAGGTCGAAGACGATCTCACCGGGGGAGAACTCGGCCAGGGAGAGCGGGGGCGGCGGCCCGGGAGGACCGTCCGCGATGCCGCGCACATCCTGGAGCCTGGCGTGCTGGTAGGAGCGGAGCTGCTCCAGGTACCCCCCGTGGCCGAGCCCGCCGTAGAGCGCGACCAGGAGCCAGAGCCACCCGGAGTCGTCCCGGACGGCCGCTGTCAGGTCCGGGCGGTCTTGCAGGAGTTGGCGCATCGGCAGGTGAGCGCCTATCAGGCGGGCCGTGTCCAGCTGTGCCCCAGGCGAGGAAGGGTCATTGGCGGGACGCCCGAGGGCGTCCACGAGTGCCCAGCGGACCGGCCATCCGAGCCGGGACTGATCCCGGTGCGCCACCCGCAGCAGCCCGTCGACGATCTCGGTGGTGAACCAGCCGACGTGGGTCAAGATCTCTGCCGCCGCGCCCGCGTAGTCCTGGTCCGCGTATTCCTGGCCGGGAGCGTCCTGGCTGATTGCCGCGGCGATCACCTGCGCGGCGGCCCCTGCCTGCGGCCCCTGGAGCAGCCGCTTGAACGCGCCGCGGATGGTCTCGCGCAGCCCCTCCGCCCGCGGCTGGTCCTGGCTGGCGGCGTAACTGCGCAGCAGTTGCCCGATCAGCCGGGTCAGGACGCCTGGCGGCACATCCGCGAGATCGGGCAGGGCACTCATCACGAGCAGCGCACCCTGCGGGAGCGGCGTGTCCGGACCGTCGGCGGCGAGTACGCCGGCCAGCAGCCCGGCCCTGGCCTGCGGCTCGTCCCACTCGATCATCGCCAGCCCGAGGGCCAGCAGCAGCGGCTCACGCCACTGCGGGTCGTCGAGGCGCTCGACGATCCGCGCGGCGGCGCGCTCCGGGCTGGCGTGCGGCCTGGGGGCGGACCCCGGGGCAGCGGCCGGGGCGGCCAGGAGGTGGCGCGCGGCGAGGAACTCCTGGATGGTGCGGTGGAAGAAGGCGTAGTTGCCGGCGCTCTGCTCCGCTAGCAGGCCGACGTGCTTGCGGACAACCGTCAGCAGGGTGTCCAGCACCGTCCGGAACTCGGGATCATCGGGGACCGTCCCCCGCGCCACGGCCAGGGGCCCCTCCATCAGTTGCTCGATGCGGCCGAGGCCGATCAGGCTGCTGCTGTCGCCCTGCATCTCGGCCGCGAGCGGCTGCAGGGCGGCGAGCACCTCCTCGCTCAGCAGGAGCTGGTCCTGGCACTCCGGCCGGTCGAGCCAGATCAGCAGCAGGTTCTCCACGACGCGGTCGTAGATGCCGGCCCGCTGGTCGGGCAGCGCGCCATCGGCCCGGTAGACGATCGCCAGGATGGTGATGAGCAGCGGGTTCGTCGCGAGCTCGCTGATGGCCGGGCGAGAGGTGTCGTAGATCTCCGTGATCAGCTCACCAGCCGAGAGCGGTCCCTGGGCCGCCGGGGCCAGCTTCGCGTTCACCGCCGCCGACCAGGACCGGACGAAGTGCTCGACCGCGGGCCGCCGCATCGGCTGGATGCCGAAGTGGGCGCAGCCGCTCTCGATGGGCATGAGCTTATAGCCGACATAGCGGCTCGTCACGATGACCTGGTTGCCGCCCGTCCGCGCGGGAGCCTGCGCGGCGTCCGCCGCGTCTGGCCTGGTAGCCGCCTCGATGAATCGCTCGATCGCCAGCGAGACGGTGCGGCGGCTGGCCTCGGGCAGCTCGTCCAGCCCGTCGAGGATGACGACGGCCTGCCCGTCACCGATGACCGCGCGCAGCAGGGCGTTGCGGCTGTCAGCGGTGTGGCCATCCGGCCGCCTGGCGGAGTCCGGGTCGCGGCCGAGGTACTCCGCAAGGGAGTAGGGCGGCTCGCCCCGGCGCCGCCGCTCCGCCAGCTCGCCGGTGCGCTCCAGCCCGGCGAGCTCGTCCGCGAAGTGGGCCAGCCGCAGGAAGACCGGAACGCGAGCGGGGCCAAGGTCGGCCAGCTCCCGGGGTCCTGCCGCGCCGGGGCCGTCCGGGCCATCCGCGCTGTCCGGGTCGACCTGCGATGCCGGGACCGCGACGTGCGTCCCGACGTCCAGCACCACCACCCCGGCGGTGCGCGACGGTGTCCGCCCGCCCGCCGTGAACCGGATGCACGCGTAACGGCTGCCGCACTCATTTCCCGTCGGGGCGTAGCCCAGGAGGCCGATCTCACCGACCCCGATGGCCTTGCCGACGGGGACCGGCGCCCCGCGCAGCGTGAGCGTGCCGCGCTCCGGTAGCCCGACGATCCCGATCGCGGTCGTCGTGGCGGCCTGCTCCGGCGGGACGAAGTGGGCAGCGGTGAAAGAGAGGGTGGCGCCGGGGGTGACATGGAGGCGGGCCGTCACCGGCAGGTCCGCCGGCACCGCCGCCGGCACGACCTCCTGAGGCGCCTGCCGGAGCAGTTGCCGGGCGAACTGCAGCGCCAGCCAGCGCCCGAGCGTGGTCTTGCCGCTCCCCGGACCGCCGAGGATCACCATCCTGCGGTGCAGCCTGATGGCGGCGGCAACGTCCGTCACGTCAGCGACGGCCGCCGCCTGGGCCTCCTCGCGGCGCGGGCGGTACGTGCGGCGGATGTTCTCCGCGTCCAGCTCCGCGAGGCGCCGCGGGTCGATCCGGTCGAGCGGGACGCCGCCCGCCGCCTCCTGGACCTCCAGGGCATGCAGGTTCGCCAGGTGGTGCAGGTCGTAGCCGGTCTCCGGCTCCGTCCGGAGGGCGATGTAGACCTTCTCCAGCTCGATGCGGAGGGTCTCGGCCTCCGGGATGCCGCGCAGCTCCAGCCACCGGTAGCTCTCGGCGAGCGCTTCCAGGTATGACCGCAATGTTCCGGACGGCGCCGGGCCCGCCACGGCGGGCTGATCCGGCCGGAGCACGTAAGTGACGTAATCCCGGCCGACGTACGTGGCATCCCGCCCGGCGACTACGGCGTCCCGTCCGGCCCGGACATCGGGACTCCCGGAGTCGCCCGCGCCGTCCCGGTCGTCGGCCACTGTCCCTCCCAGCCACTCGGCTCAGCGTCCCCGTGAGAAATCCAATTATGGCTTATCCAGCCTGATTGTCGGGAGCTGCGAAGATCGCCGCGTTGGCCCGGCTTCTAGAAGCTTCGGCCCCTGGTCTTGCGGGCTTCCTCGTAGGCGCGGGCGTGTTCGGCCAGCAGCGGGGCAAGCGCGTCGTCGAGGGCGGCCAGGCGCAGGGTAATGCCGCCGAGCTCGTCCCGTAGCGGCTCCACGACGCGGCCGTCCCGTGCGGCCAGGACATCCCGCAGCCCGTCGGCGACCGCCTGGTTGGCCTTGCTCCACGTCTCGAGCATGACCAGCGTGTCGCCGTGCAGCTCCATCAGCTCCTTGGCGTCGCTCTCGCGCCGGGCGACGTCCGCCGCTGCGAGATCCGTGCGCGCCTTGAGGTCATCCAGGTCGCGGGCGGCGGCTTGCGCGCGGGCGATCATGGCCTCGGCCGCGTCGCCCATCACGGCGCGCTGCCGCTCGCCGAGCGTGGCGAGGCGCTCAAGGGCGACGTCGAGCCGCTCCCCGACCTGTACCGCGTCGGGCACGTCGAGCGCCGCGACGTCCGACTCCAGCTCCTGGACGAGGCCGCGCAGCCGGGGGACCTCCTCGGCCAGCGCCCGGTCGCGCCGCAGGGTGGTTACCTGCTGCTGCAGGTCGCTGGCGGTGCCGGCCGCGACCGCAAGTTCCTCGCGCACCTGCGTGAACTCGTCCAGGACGTTCCGGTAGGAGGTTATGTCGGCCCGCCGGGCGTACAGGTCGCTCCGGGACCGCTCCAGGCGGTCGCGGACGGCCGGCGCGGGGTCGCCCAGCCCGGTGATCACCGGCACCGAGTCGAGCAGCGCGATCAGGTCGGCGAGCGCCGCGTCCAGGGGCTTGGCGCAGCGGAACGCGGTGGCCTCGTCGTCGGCGGGGACGGACCGCAGGGCCACGGCGGCATCCTGGATGGCGCGGCCCAGGGCCGCGAGCGCGCCGGTCGCCGCCTGCCCGGATCTGGCCATGTCGCTCACCTCGCCGCCAGGTCCGCGAGCGCGACGATGCGCGGCGCGCCATCGCCGTGGGCCGGGCGCACCACGAGCAGGCCGGGTCCCGGCCAGGTGGGCCGCAGGCCGACCTCGTAAAGCCCGGGCAGCAGCCCTGCGAGCAGCGCGACACGCGGCTGGCCGCCGACCGTGACCCGCAGCTCCTCGTTATCAACGGTGAGCGCGCCGCCAGGAAAGCTGGCGAACGGCTCAGACCACGGTAGCGTCACGCTGACCTCCTGTAGTTGACCGTCCAGGACACGGTGCACCGGCACCGAGACCGCATGGAGCCCGGCTGGCGGCGCGAGGCGGATCTCGTCGCGGGCAACGCCCAGCGCGCCGAGGGCAGCCGCGTCCGGCCCCACCACCACGATGTTCTCGCCGGGCATCGTTTCCTCGCCGCCGGGTGCCGCGCCCAGGCCGGCGGCGAGGGCCACGGCCCTGGCGACGAGTGGCAGCCACCCCATCCCCCCGCCGATCACGACATGACCGGGGCCTGCGCGGGACGCGCCGCTGACGGACGCGATGGCGGCCGCTATGCCTCGCCCGGTCTCCGCGAAGGCGTCGATAATGATCCTGGCCGTCAGGGTGATGTCGCCGCCGGCCCCGGCGATCCGGTATACCCGGGCGTCGAGGGAGTCGGCATCCCCGGTTGCGAGGGCCTCCTGGAGAACGGCCCAGGCGCGTTCCCCGCTGGCTGCCTGGGCCTCCCTGTGCCAGGTGGCGGGTAGCGCCTCTCCTTGGCTGGCGGGCAGCCCCGCGCGCACCGCCGCGTCGAACTCGGCCCAGCCGCCGTCGGCCTCGACGCGGGTGGCCTCGATGCGGATCGTCCCGTCCGCCAGCGTGAACGCGCCGGCCCGTACCCCGCTGGCCCCCGCGTCGCAGACGAGGTAGCGGCCAGGTCCCGCCGTGGCGCTAGCGTACGCGCAGATCGCGGCGAGCTGGCCGGTCCAGCGGACCCGGCCCAGCCGGGCCACGTCCTCGCAGGCGTGCCGTGCGTCCTCCAGCCGCCCGGCGCCCGCCCGATCGCCGGAGATCCAGTCGTCGGGCACGGCGACGCAAAGCGACTCCGGCCCGTCGGCCGCGGCGGTCGCGACGCGGGCGACCTCTGCCGCGGAGCCCTCGCGCACCGGGACCGGCCGCACACCCCGCGCCGTCGCGACCCGCAGGAAGCGCGTGCCGAGGTCTATCGCCGCCCCTGTCCGCGAGGTCACTGGGAACCGCTCTGCGCGGGCGGTCCGGGCGGCGGGAGCTGGCCGCCCTGGCCCGGCTGGCCGCCCGCAACGGGTTGCGTGCCCGGGTCCGGATCGGATCCGTGGCCGCCGAAGCCAGCGAACCACCCGCCGCGCGGCTGGCGCTTCTTGGCTGCCTTGATGACGTCCTCGATGTCCTTGCGGCAACCGTCGAGCATCTCGATCATCGCCGTGTCCACCGCGGGCGCCCCGTCGGGCGTGGTGGCCTCCGCGAGGATGGCCAGGAACCTAACGCGGAAGCGGATGTTATCGACGTAGCGCTCCGTGGCGACCAGGGGGAACTCGCTTGCTACCTGCGGTCCGTAGCGACCCAAGGTGAAGCTCTGCACGAGCTCAGCCGCCCACCGGTCGGGCGTGTCCCCCGACGACCTGATCCGCTGGAGGGCCGCGAATACAGCCTCCATCACCTGCATGGCCCGCTTGCCCGTCGCGACGGCGCCCGACTCGCGGAGGCGCTCGACGCCCTCTCGCGGGCCGATGGTCGCCATGTACGCCCGCGCGCACACCTCTCCGATCGCGGCAGGGGAGGCGTCGCGCGGCATATGCTGGAGCGCCTCGCGGGGGTCCAGCACGACCGCAAGCAAGTGCGGCCGGTCCCCGAGTTGTCGGGTGAGGACCCGCACCGCGTCGGCCAAGGCCGGTTCGGATCGCCAGTTCTCCCGCCGCAGGGCGGCCATCAGCGATGCTTCCAGCACCGCGTCTATCCCGGCGCCGGCCGCGTGGCGGGAGTCCACCGCCGAGGTGACCTCCCGCCACGCGGCCGCGAGGCCCTGGCTGAGCTTCAGCTGCTCGTACTGCCCGGACAGCAGCGCCTGGGGCCCGTTGCCAATGACCAGCCGCGCGAGGTCGCACCAGGCGATGCCTTCGCCGTCCGCCGACGCCAGATCCCTGATGGCGTCATCCCAGTACCGGCGGTCCGCCTCGGGGAACGGCCCGTCCGCGAGCCGCCGGGATGCGAGCCAGATCGTGAACCCGGGGAGGACGAGGGCGTGCCGGCGCAGGTGGGCGGCTGCCAGCAGCAGGAGCCGGACCGACTCGCGGTGGCCAAGCCGGCTCATGCCGTCCAGCATTCCCGCCTCGGCCGCGTGCCGCCCGCCCCGCACGACCTGCTCGAACGGCGGCACCAGCGGACTCGCGACGGACCGGGCCCAGGCGGCGGCGTGCTCGAAGGAGCCGCCGCCCGCCTGGGTGATCGCCTGGTAGAGCAGCGCGGCGGCAGCCGCTGCGTTCTCCTCCACCGCCCGCCGCGTCTCCTGGTACGCCGCGACCACGAGGGTCCTCGCGACGAGCATGTTGAGGAGCTCACCGACCGCTTGCAGGGCCAGCAACGGGTCTGCGCTCCTCGATGAACTGCGGATGAGCTCCGCGAGCAGCTTGTCGGCGAGGTTGCTGGGCTCCGCGTAGCGGAGGTAGTCAAGGGCCAGGGCCGAGGACCCCTGCGACAGCCGCCGGCGGCAGGCGTCGGCGATGTCGTCGATCAGCTCGGCCGAGGCCCCCTCGCCCAGCTCGGCGGAGCGCTTGCTGAGCAGCGGGATGTCTTGCTGGTCGGCAAAGGAGACCAGCCGCCGCGCCACCCGTACTCGCCCCCCCGGGGATAGCTCCCGGATCCGCCCGGTCGTGAAGAGCAGCCGGACATCGGCCTCCGGTGCGCGTTCCGCCGCCCCGGGGGCCTCCAGCAGCCGGGGCAGGGAGAAGGCGCGCAGGACCCTGATGGCGAAGGCCGGGTCGTCGAACTTGTGCGGCTCCTGCTCGGCGGCGAGGTGGGCGATCAGCGACTCCAGCGGGTCGTAGTCGCCACCTTCCGCGCCGATGACCGGCGTGAGGAGGTCAAGGTATGCCCGGGCGGGGCCGTCGGCCGGCGGCCTGGGCACCGAGGCCCACGCCACCCGGGACGCCTCGTCATGGGCCCGGCTGGAGAACGCGATGCGGAACCGGTCGCCCGCCGCGCCATCCGACCAGGTGGTGCCGGCCAGGTGAGCGCGGTACCCGTAGGGCAGCAGGGCCGCGACCGCGTCGAGGAACCGCAGCCGGGCTGGCATGTCCGGGAGCCCGGGGCCGGTGATCGTGACGGGCCCGGCGAGCAGCATCGCCGCAGCCGCCGCGACGGTCGCGGCGCCGGCCGCGCGCACGGTCCGCGCGAGGCCGGCGGGGTCGAGGCACGGGACGGATAGTTGGACGGGCTGGAGACCCGCCCCCGGCAGCTTCTGGCTTTCCACCGCCGAGTAGAGCCCCTGGTAGGAGACTGCGCTGGCGGTGAGATCGCGGTACCGGACGCAGAAGTACTGGGTGTGGCTGATCGGCCGGCCGGTCCCGTCCTTGTCCGGGGTCGGTGTCTGGACGGAGATCCCGACGCACAGCTCATCTCGCACGCCGACGCGGCTGAGGATCACCCAGGGCAGCGAGCCGGGGGTATCGGCCTCCTCCGTCGGGTTCCCCGGCGCAAAATGCCGCATCAGCTGGTGAAACTCCGCTTGGCCGAGCAAGCCGTCGCTGTGCGAGAGCACCGAATAGTCATTGCGAGTGCCGGCCTCCTTAGACCAGACTGCCCACTCTGCCGTCACGTCAACCAGGCCGGTCACCGCTGCCCCTGCTCGGCGAGTCGCTCCCCGAGCCAGACGAGGGGCTCGGCCACGTTGATCGGGCGGATTGCCCCCCGGATGCGGGTCTTGTTGTCGTTGGTCACCGCGACGTTCTTATAGTCGTCATCTCGGAACTGCCCGGACGGGCCGATGAAGAATCCCACCGAGGAGCTAACGAAGAACTTGATCCGGTCCTCGTAGAAGTACTGGCGCAGGCCGCCCAGCACCAGGTCGATGTCGCTCGACTTGAGCTCCTGGAAGATCGCGCGCATGAACCGCTCGGAGTCGTTCTCGTGCACGCGCGGCAGGAACAGGGGGTCACTGGGGCTATAGGACAGGAGCCCCCGGTCGCGGGCGTACTCGAACACCCGCGGGTCGTCGAACTTGGTAACGCAGATCGCCACGTGGTGCGGCAGCCGCTCGCCTTCGGGAAGTTGCCGCAACTGCGCCATGCGCAGCAGGGGCCCGAAGAAGAACTGGTATGCGTCGCCTCGCTCTTTCTCGCGGATGGGGTCGAGCAGCATCAGCAGCCCGGTGCACCGGCTCAGGTAGGCGGCGATGTTCTCTCCGGCGCCGTCCTGGCCGATGTCCAGGACGACCCCCGCCTGCGGAGACGCCAGGAAGTCCAGGCCGCCGGCGTCCTGGATCTCCAGGTCGAAGCGGAACGGGACCTGCTCCGGCCCGCGCCGGAACAGGCCGCGACGGCGATTGCGGACCTGCATCTGGATCGTCCAGCTCAGGTGGGCACGGTCGACCGTGGGCGGCGGGAACATGCGGTTCGTCATGGTCTCGGTGTTATTGACGAGGAAGTCGGTCGACGCGTCGTTGTTCCCCCAGACCATGAGGTGGTCGGTCGACCGCGTCGTGGCGAAGAAGATCGACGACAGGAACGTCGACTTGCCGGCCGAGGTCGCGCCCCAGATCCCGATCTGCCGCTGCGTGGTCTGCGGCGGCGTCGCTGCCGCGCCGTTGGCGGGTGCCGCGCCGTAGGGCACGGTGCCGTTGGCGGTCCCGGGGTCACCAGCAGGGGCCGTGCCGTCAGTGGGCGCTGTGCCGGTGGCGGGCGGTGTGCCGTTGGTCGGCTCGGGGTGCTCGGCCCGGGCGACTGTTTCCTCGTGCCCGAAAGGCGTGGTCATGGGCTAACTCCTTCAGGGTCATCGGGCATCGGCCAGCGGGAGCGAGAGGCACTGGCCCGGGCCGGCGAGCAGGCCCAGGTCCCTGGCGATGTCGCGGGCCCGCGCGGATGGCAGCGCGCGCTGCCCGGCGGGGCCGAGCCTGTCCCAGTCGGCCTGTTTCCAGCCGGCCTGGCCCTTGTCCTTGTCTCGCTTGCGCGGCAGCTGGTCCACCACGACCGCGTAGCTCGCCCGCAGGGTGTCTAGTTCCGACACGATCTGACGCCAGTCGTGCTTGCGCGGGCAAGGCATCATGTCGGGCGCCTTCAGCGACAACGGGTATGGGTGCGGGGGACGCCCGGCCAGCGTGACGAGGCGTGGCCGACGGCCACGCCGGGCGCTGCCCGCCAGCAGGTCGGCCGCTTCGCGCAGCATGTCCTCGACGGGCGTGCAGTAGCCGTCTTTGGGGTCCGCCCCCTCGGCCATCGCCAGGCACTCCAGCGCCTCGGCGGCGGTCCCTAGCTCCGACGCCTCGGTCACCGGCTCGTCTTCCAGGCCGCGGACACGGCCGAACACGTGGTCGGTGCAGGTCACGATCGCGACCTGGAGGCGCTGGGTGCCCGGGTACTCGGCTTCTAGCAGCTGTATCAGCTCGCGGGCCAGCGCCTTGCGCCGCCGGACGGTGTCCAGGTCGCCGGACAGGTCGACCGCGCAGACCAGGTCCGCGGGCGCGGCGGCGGTGACCACCCGCGGCGGGACCTGGGCGAGGACCTGCCCCCAGGTGCCCGGGTGCGCAATCGCGCCGGCCGGCTCGGCTACCCGCACCCGGCCCGTCCCGGCCAAGACGATGCGGAGCTTGCCCTGCGCCCCGGCCGGGACCGGGACCCGGTACAGGGCCACCGGGGGAGCGGGCGTCTCGCTCGCGAAGACAGCCACCGTCACGTCGCCGACGTCCCCCGGCAGCCGCCGCCAGTTCACCGTCGCGACCGCACCCGGCGCCGCCCCCGCGTCGAAGATCTTCCGCGGCCGCAGCTGAACGTTCCCGGTCACGCCATCGACCGACGCGGTCATCAGGTAGTAGGGGCGGCGCAGGGGAGCCGCCGCGACCACCCCGGCGAGGATGGCCCCGATCGGGATGTCGCCCGTGACCACCACCCGCATCGCGCTCGCGGCCGGCCCGGCGGCGTTGACGGCCGCGTCCGCGACCGCCTCGAGCGTCCGCCATCCGGCGGGCCAGGCGATCACCAGGACCGCGCCGCCCCCGGACGGCAGCTTGCCCCGTATCAGGGCGGCGATGCGATCGCCGCTGACCTGGCCGCCCGCCCCGGCCAGGGCGGCGTGGCGCCTGGTCGCGTCCGGCGGCAGCCAGGGCAGTACGACCTCCCAGGCCAGCGTCCCCTCGGCCCGCACCACCGGCGTTCCCGCGTGGTCGATGACGATGGTGCCCGCCTGGATGCCGTCTCGGCCCACCGCGATGACCAGGGAGTCCCGGCCGGGGCGGGCGGCGGCGACGACGCGGGCGAGCGAGGCCCGCAGCGCACACCCGTCCCGCTCGGCCTGGCGTTCGCGTGCCTCGCCCAGCCGGCGCTCGAATTCCTGCTTGATGGCGGTGGTCAACGGCCCAGCGACCGGCCGGGTCCGCAGCTGCCAGCCACACTCCGCGCAGGTCACGCCCGTACCGGCGGGCCGCCCGCAGGCCGGGCAGCGTGGGCCGTCATGCATCGGGCACATCCTGCCCGGTAAAGATGTCCAGCTCGGGGCTGTCGTCGGGGAGGTCGAGGGCCCGCTGGGCCAGGTGGCGGCGCATGATGCCGAGCAGGTTGCGCGCGGTCCGCGCGTTGCCGAACTTGTCGCCGTCCCGTTCGCGGGCCACGTTCAGCCAGCGCCACGCCCGGGCCCGGGCGCTGGCATCCAGGCTGAATCCCTCGGCGACCGCCATGCCCTCCAGGATCTGCATCAGTTCCGGGGAGTCATAGTTGGGGAACTCCACCCGCTCCGTGAACCGCGAGGCGAGCCCGGGGTTGGTGTCGAGGAAGTCCTCCATCTCGCGGGTGTAGCCCGCGACGATGACGCAGATCCGGCCGCGCCGGTTCTCCATCTCGGGCAGGAGGGTCTCGATGGCCTCCCGGCCGAAGTCGTTGCCGCCCTCGCTCCTGGACAGGGTGTACGCCTCATCAATGAAGAGCACCCCGTCCATGGCCTCCTCAATCACCGCGGTGGTCTTCTCCGCGGTCTGCCCGATGTACCCGGCGACGAGTTGCGCGCGGCTGGCCTCGATGACGTGCCCTCTGGTCAGCAGGCCAAGCTTGCGGAAGATGTCCCCCACGAGGCGGGCCACCGTGGTCTTGCCGGTGCCGGGCGGGCCGAGGAAGACCATGTGCGGCGCGATCACCTCCAGGCCGGGGCGGCGCCGGCGCTGGGCCAGCCGGATCTGGGCAATCAGGCCCCTGACCTGCTCCTTGACCGGCTGCAGGCCCGTCATCGCGTCCAGCTCGCCGAACAGGTCCGCGGCGGACCCCAGCGCCGGCTGCAGGTAGGCCTGCAGGCTCGACGGCATGTCGGTGGTGTCCGCGGGCTGGGAGACCTGCTTGCCAACCCGCCGCGACCAGTTGCCGAACAGGTCGTCGGCGACGTTCCGCATCGTCCCGGCGTTGCCGAACCCTTCGCGCCTGGTCCGGTGCAGGCCGGCCACCACGGTCTCCAGCTGCGCCGCCAGCTCCGGCGTGCAGGTCACGCCCCGCTCCTCCAGCCGCCGGAGCAGGATCTTCAGCAGGACCGGGGGCGGGTAGTCGGGAAACGTGATGACGTTCGACTCAGGGAACCGGCGGCGCAGGCCGGGGTTGGAGTCGAGGAACTCCTCCATCCGGTCCGGGTAGCCGGCGGCGATCACCACCAGCCGGTCCCGGTCGTTCTCCATCCGGGCCAGCAGCGTGTCGATCGCCTCGCCGCCGAACCCGCGCTCGCGCTGCTCGGAGAGCTGGTAGGCCTCGTCGATGAAGAGCACGCCGTCCAGCGCCCGGTCGATGGCCGCCGACGTCCTGGCCCCGGTCTGCCCGACGTACTCGGCGATCAGGTCCTTGGCCAGGACCTCCTCGACCTGCCCGCCGCGCAGCACGCCGACGTCCCGGTACAGCTCGCCGATGAGCCGGGCCACGGTGGTCTTGCCCGTTCCCGGGTTCCCGCTGAAGATCAGGTGGTTGCTGCCCGGCTCGACGTTCGGGCCGATCCGGCCGAGCCGCCGCAGCTCCGCCTCGGCCGCCACCTGGGCGCCCAGCCGTCGCACGTGGTCCCGGACCGGCTCAAGGCCCTCCAGCCGGTCCAGCTGCTTCCAGACGCTCAGCGTGGACCGCCCCGTCCGGGTGACGTGGCCCCGGGCGTACAGGGCCTCCTGGTCGAGCGGCAGGCCCTCCCGGGCCAGCCCGCGCAGCCAGCGGAGCCAGTCCCGCGCCTCATGCCGGGCGGCGGTCATGGCGCGGGCGGTGCCGGCCAGCCCCTTCCAGTCGGCGATCCGCAGGCCCTCCTGGAGCCGGAGGCAGTGGATGAGCCTGGTCAGCTCCTGCTCGTCCGGGAGGCCGACTTGCCCGGCCGGGCTGCCGCCACCCGGCCGGTCGAGCAGGGCGCGGGCCTTGTCCGCGAGCGCGGGGACCTCCCGCAGCCGGTCGATCGCCGCGTGTGCCTGGTCGAGCGAGTCGCTGCGGAAGACCAGCACGCAGGTGTGCTCGGCGCCCCGGCGGAACGACACGACCCGCGCGAAGAACTCGGCGAGCAGCCGGCCCTCACCCTGGCCCTCGTCGAAGTGCCGGATGGCCTCCTCCGCGTCGGAGAAGACCAGCGCGGTGCGCGGCTGCCCGGCCGCGACGAACCGCCTGAGCTCGGGCAGCACGAGCGAGCTGGCCATGCGCCGGATCGCGTCCAGCCCCCGGCCGCCAGGCCCCGCCCTGTCCGCGGCGGCCTCGCCGGACCCGCTAGCTTCGCCCTCGGCCGCCGCCGTCTCGCCCGCTGCCGGCGCTCCGGGCTGGCGCGTGACGATCCGGTCGCCGAACGGCCCCTTGTTCGCGAACGCCGGGCGCATGCGCGGGCGCCCGCTGCCCGCGCCGTCGGGCGATCCCGCGGAGTCCGGTGAAGAGGACAACTTCCGGGGATCCGCCGCCTTCGCCGCGCGCGTCGGGTACAGCCGCCGTCGCGACTCGTCGTCGCGGAAGTACAGCGACTGGTGCGAGGAGTAGTAGGCGATCCGCTCGTACCCGGCCGCGTGCAGCACCTCCCAGAGGCACTCTTCGATGTCGCAGATCCGGTGGGCGGGGTCGGCGAACGCGTCGTTCGTGCCGGACCCGTAGACGAAGATCAGCGAATCGCCGTGCCGCGCTGCGGCCGTGACCGAGGCCAGCCGCTCGATGCCGGGCGGCGGCGCCGGGACGGCGCCGCCGGTCGTGTTCTCGGTCAACCACGCCTCGGCACCGCGGTCGCCGCCGGCTGCATGCGCAGGCGCGTCAGGTCCCGGTAGGACGGGTCCGGCTCGCCCGGCGAGCAGGACGGCGTGGCCGACAGGCCCTCGCCGCCGAGCGCCTCCGCGATGGCGTGCGCCCGCGCGTCCTGCTGCCGCTGGTCCGGGTCGGACTCGTACGACAGCACCCGGATCACGCAGGTCTCGCCGGTCTCGTCGGGGGCGACCTCGATGACGATCTCGCTGTCGTCCTCGGCGCGCAGCTTGGAGTAGAACGCGCCGCGCTGGTCATCGCCGGCGAAGACCGGCTCGCCCGCGAGGTCGAACGGCGTGGTCTCCTCCAGCACCTGCACGACCTGCTCGGCCACGTTCACCCGGACCTGGCAGGCCCACTGCCGCGTCCGCGCGAGGGCGATGGCATCCGACAGCTCCGCGTCGAGCTCGGCCGCTTCCCCCTGCGAGATCTCGATGAGCTTCTCCAGCGAAGGCGGGCTCGCCTCGTCGGCGAGCCGCGCTGACAGCTGGGTGGCCCGCTCCCGGATGCGGGCGAGCTCGCCGTTGGACCAGTAGTTGACGTCCAGGTCAGCGGTCACGTCGGCCTCCTCGTCCACGAGGTTGATATGCTCGGCGGCGCTGATCTCCCCGATGAGCTTCGTGACCACGGCCACCGCGGCGAGATGGCCGACCCGCCACTCGGCGTCCCGCAGCGCGACCTCAGTCCGGAGCTCGCCGAGGCTCAGGAACGCATCCTGCGCGCCGCTGAGCGCGGCCTCGCCGGCACCGTCCGCGAGGTTCCCCTCGATCATCGCCAGCCTGCTGGTAAGCCGCTCCAGCTGTCCCGGGGCGTAGCGCTCGTGGGGCAGCGACTCGGCGATGGCGTCATGCATGATCCGGGCGTCCGCCGCCATGATCCGTGCGCGCTCCAGGATGCTGGCCCGGTCCTGGCGGTCCCGGTTGATCTCGGCCCGCAGGCCGGCGACGTCCCGCTGCCGCTCCCCCCGCTCGGCGTCCATCGCGGCGGTGAACCGCCGCTCCTGGTGCTCTATCAGCTGCCGGGTCTCGCCCCGGAGGTTCTCGGTGGCGTCCTGCACCTCGTTGAGCAGGCGCGTGGTGGCCGCGTTGATCCGCTGGGTCGTGGTCGTCTCGACCTGCCGCGCGTAGTCGCTCAGCGCGGAAAGCCGTTTGTTCGTCTCCGCTTGCTGCGCCTGAAGGGCCGCGCGGTCCTTAGCCGCCTGCTGCTCGGTGGCCTTGCGTACCGACTCGAGCATCCGCGGCATGTCCCGTCGTACCTCTCGCAACCTGGCCGCCGATCGCTGCGCCTCGCGCCAGTCGGCCACGTCCACGGAGATCCGTGCCCTACCGCTCATCGTGATCCCTTCCCCTCCTGGTTGCCCGCTACTTCGCTGCTGCGATCAGTCCATGCCAATGGGCGGCCCGGCCGCCGGGGCCCGGCCCGCCGCGGGCGCCTCGCCCCCCGGGCGCTGCTCAGGAACGCCGGGCGGCAACGTCACCCGGTCGAACGCTTCCGCGACGCCTGGCCCCGGCACGCCCACCAGCAGCGCGGAACGGGACCGGAGCCGGATCTCGGCCCGGCGGGGGCCGCCCGTCAGCTCGGCCTCCCACGGGCGCAGTCGCTCGGTGAGGAAGTGGACCCGCTGGTTCGCGCTACCGCGCAGGCCGACGCCGTCGTTCCGGGCAGCGACGTACCGGCCATCGATGAGCACGTCGGCCCGGGCCAGCAGGTCGGCCACGGCCGGCCCTGGGGGGCGCCGCCGGAGCTCGGCTAGCCGGTAGCCCGTGAAGCAGATGAGCGTCAGGTCCCGCTGCCGCCGCGCCGCCGTGATCAGCCGCGCGAGGCCATCCGCCTGGCGCATCGGCTCGCCCCCGGAGAAGGTGAGCCCGGTAACGCTGGGGTTGGCGAGCAGTTCGGCGGCCAGTTCCTCGGGGTCGGCCGGGCGGCCCCGGCCGAACGGGATCCACTCCGGAGCGACGCAGCCCTGGCAGTCGAAGGGGCAGCCCTGCACCCACACGACGGAGCGCAGCCCAGGACCGAGCGCCCTGGTCCCCACGCAAATATCGGCAACCTCAATCATTGCCGGAATCCCCTGTGATCCCATTAGTTGTTACCCGCCCCAGCCGACCGCTGCCTGCCCACCCCGGCTCGCAACATTCGGAAACTTAATTGCGGGACGACGCAACCGCCCCGCTCGCAACGACATAACTACCCCTACTGTAGTACAACTGTCCTAACATGGACAGCAAGTCACGGAAGACGCCATCAGGGTGGTTTACCCTCGTGCCCGTGGGGGGTCAGGGGTAATTGCTAAAAATCGTCGTGATGGGTCGGGACACGGCATGACGCCATGTTCCGGCCACGATGTACAGGTCAGGGGTGGGGGAAATTTTTATCTGGCTGTCCGGCGCGAGCCGGAGGATCCTCGCGGAATGCCCGACTGAGCGGCCAAAGTACTTTGGGCTGGGCGCCGCCATCTTCATCACCGGCGCGATGGCGGGCGTTTCCCTAGCGTTTGCCTTGGTCAGCGCGCTCAAGGTCCCGCTGCTAGGCATGATCCCCTTCGCGATCGCCTGGGGGCTGGCCATCATGATGCTGGACCGGCTCTTCGTGACGTCGATGCGCCGCCAGCGGAACTGGGCCTTCTACATCCTGCAGGCGCTGCCGCGCCTGGCGATGGCGGTGGTGATCGGCTTCGTGATCTCCACCCCGTTCGTGCTCCGGGTCTTCCAGCCCGAGATCCAGTCCCAGGTGCAGTCGATGCTGGCCGCCCAGCGGGCGGCCTACTACAAGGGCCTGCCGAAGAACCCGATCCAGCTTGAGGTCAATAGCGACCAGGCAACCTATGACCGGCTCAAGCTCCAGGCGGCCTCCGGGGTCGCGCCCGTCGTGGTCGCCGACGACCCGCAGATCAAGGCGTGGACCGCGCAGCAGAGCCACGCGAACTCCCAGGTCGCGTACTGGACGACCCAGCTGAACTGCCAGCTCTATGGCGGCAAGTCGGGCGGTACCTCGTGCGTACAGGGATATGGCCCCGTCGGCCACGACGACCAGCAGAAGATCAATTACTGGCAGGGCCAGGCCAACATGTACGGCCAGGAGATCCAGCAGCGCACCACGCTGCTCGAGCACCAGGACAGCGCGGGGCAGGGCGCCGCCAAGCAGTCGGCCAGCTCCCAGCTTTCTGCCGCGCACCAGGCGCTCCTGGCCGCCCAGCAGCAGCTCACCCTGCAGACCCAAAACGAGATCGGCAGCATCAACGACAACGACGGCATCCTGGAGCAGCTCAAGGCGCTGAACGCCATCACCGCGAACAACGCCTCGCTCCAGGACGCACGGACGCTGCTGTTCTTGCTGTTCTTGTTCATTGACATCATGCCGGTGTTCGTCAAGCTGCTCATCAACCTGTCGCCCGCGACCCCGTATGACCAGATCCTCCAGGACGAGGAGGCGACGATGATCCAGTCAGCCGAGAACGCCCGCGCGACCCGGATGGCGACCCGCCGCCAGCTCATCCAGTCCGAGGCGGCGGGGATGCGCCCCTGGCTCGAGGCCATGCGGGAGCAGGTGCCTGGCCTGCGCGACAACATCATGCGGGTCCGGGAAGAGCTGGAATGGGACAAGGTGCGGCGCTGGCGGCGCCAGGCGCAGCAGGATCTCGCCAACGGAGAGGGCCTCATCGGCACCGGCATGCGGGCCGAGCCGTACCTCGGGCACCTCCCCGGCGACCGGGTCGGCCGGAGCAACATCGCGTGGCCTCCGCCCGGCCAGGCCCCGGCTGGCCAAGGCGCCCGGGGACCTCGGCTGCTGCGAGGACGCCCCCCGGCGTACTCCGGTCAGGGGAGCGGCCAGGGCGCTGCCCGGCCTGGCTGGCTCGGCGGGCTGTCGTCAGTGACGGCTAGGCTGCGCATGCCCGCCGGCGGCCGGCCGCAGGCCCAGGGCTACTACGCGGGCGACCGGACACCGGGCTATTACGCCAACGGGGGCCAGGTGCCCGCCTACGCGCAGCAGCCGTCGAACGGGACTACCCGCCCCATGCAGGCTCCCGAGTCAGCCCTCGGCCCCCAGTCAGGGAACGGCGCCGTTGCCTGGACAGGGCAGGCGGGCGGCCAAGACTTCCCCGCCGCGGAGCCCATCCGGGTCCGGCAGGCCAGTTCGGGCGACACGCCGACGACCTCCTGGGACCACCAGGCCCCGGCGCAAAGCCGCGCCACGTGGGCCCAGGGTCCCGCCGAGCAGGAAACCGTCGTCCGGCAGGGCACCTCTCCCTGGAACCAGGCGGGTACCTGGCGTGACTCGGCCGATCCGGAGCCGGTCACCCCCGCCACTGAACCGGAGTCTCCATGGAGCCCGCCCGCGACCGAGGCCCCGCAGGATACGACCACCATCATGTCCCCGTGGGGTCCGCCCGTGACCGAGGCCCCCGAGGAGACGCCCGCCGCTGAGTCCCCGTGGGGCCCGCCCGCCGCTGAGTCCCCGTGGGGCCCGCCCACCCCACCGCCTCCCGCCGGGGATGGCGGCGCTCCCGGCGGTCAGCCCTCCGGCCAATAGCCCCGGCTTGTCGCTAGAGCACTGGCCGACCGCCGTACTGGCCGGGGAACTGCCGCAGGCGCTGAAGACATGTATTTCCGCAAGTCAAAGCGTCCCGGCGAATGCTTGGCGGCGTTCACTCCAGTCACGCGATTCGGGCAGCCGTCGGCCTTTCCGTCGCCGGGCACTTTCCACCGCAGGTAGCTAATTATGAAAAGGACAGACCAATAGTGGCGTTGGGGAATGAGCGGCGTGAAGGCGATGAACCTTCTAGGACCGGGCGCGAGCAGGGGGAATGCATGAGCGGGCCGGCGGCCAGTCTGGAAAGGGCTGGCGGGATAGGCTGGCCGCCCTCATCGCGGGCACGGCCAAGCTCGCCGTTGAGCGCCTGGCGACCTGGAAGGGAAGGCAGGCCCGATGAGTGACCCCGACGACCTGGCCAGGCGCGAGGACGCCATCCGGCGGCTGCGCGAGCTTTACGATGCTGCCGGCGACGGCGACCGGCCGCAGGCCGCCCTGTACATCGCCCTGGCCTCCGCCGACCTGATCGCCCTGCTGCCGGAGGGCGACCGGCGGCGTGGCGAGCTGGCCACCGACGCGCTGTCGCGGCTGGACGGGCCGGACGACGGCTCGCCCGAGGCCACGGCGGTATCCGAGCGCCTGCGCGCGTACCTGCCCGCCGAGCCGGAGGTCATCTCGCTCGGCGGGGGAGACCTGAACTGGGACGTGGACTGGTCGGCGCTGCAGGGGCCGGCTGAGTCGGCCAACAGCCTGCTCGACATGCTCCCGTTCCTGGCGTCGATGCTGCCGCCGGGAGCGCCGATGCGGCAGGCGCTCACCAGCATTAACGAAGTGCTCCAGGCCTTCGAGCGAGGGCAGTGGACACCGGAACGTGACCGGGCGCTCAAGGCGGCGATCGAGCAGGTCGCGGTGGGCGGGCTCGGAACCGGGCTGGCGATGGTGCTGCGGATGATCGCGATGATGATGCGGATACGCCGCTGCCAGCAGGTGGCCGAGGCGGGTAGCCAGCCGCAGTGGCCGTCGCTGGCCGAGCTCGACGCGCTGATCGCCGGCCTGGAGGCGGCCGACGACCTGAACGAGAGCCTGGGCGGCCCGTTCCAGGCCATCAACGGCCTGCACCACATGTACATCGCGGTAGCGATCTCGATGCGGCTGCTGGTCGATTCCAAGCGGACCGGTGCGCACCGCGACGTCGTCTGGCGCGACAACGTCCTGCGGCTGCTTGACCAGGCCGACGAGCACCTGCGGCAGTTGCCGCCGGCCTATGCGGGCATGGCCCGGGAACTGCGGGGCAAGCTGGGCACCCTGGCGACCGCGCTGCGGACCGGGGGCGCGCCACCTGGCCCGCGCACGGGCCAGCCCCGGCCCGCGCCCGCAGGCCGGAACACCACCCCCGCCGCGCCGCCGTCAGCCTCGCCGGCGCCGCCAGTGCCGCCCCCGTCAGCATCGCCGCCGCCGCCGATCGTGATCAGGCGGGAGGCTGCCCCGCCGGCCGTACCGGACCTGGCTGGCCGCGCCGGCGCTGATCCCCGGGGCAAAGGTGGGTGGGGAGATGATGATCTCGCGGCGATGGGCCAGTACTCGGCCCGGGCCTTCGAGGGCCTGCGGATCCTCACCGACATGCTCGACGACCCGGTGTCGACGGGCCTGCGCGGCATGCTGGCCGCCATGGAGGCAACCAACTCCAGGCGGTGGACCGCCGAGCACGACCGGCGGCTGGCCGACATGGAGCGACGGGCAGCCGACGCGGCCGGGGACGGGCCGGCCCAGCAGCGTTTCCTGCTGGCGGCGATGCACGCGATCATGCGTATGACCCGTTACCATCAGCGGTCGCAGAGCGCCCAGCCAGCCGACCGGCTGCCGCCCAGCGAGCTCGACGCCGTGATCGAGGAGACCGAGTCGGCGCTGGAAGCGGGGCGTGAAGCCAGCGCTTCCCAGCCGGAATCCGCGCAGAGCCCGGTAGTGGGGATCCTGCGCGCCCAGCTGGCCATGCTGCTGGTGGACCGCTCGCAATTCGACCTGGCGCAACGGCCTGAGCTGCTGGCCCGGGCCCGCGCCTACTTTGACCTGGTGCCGCCCGAGCTGATGAACCGGATGCCAGTGCTGCAAACGATGGCGACGCTGGAGCAGGTGGTCGAGGGCCGCATTGAGCCCGACGATGACGCCATCAAGCCGGTCATCGACCTGAACGCGGATGCCTGGGACCGCAGTGGCGGCGCCCTGAAGCCGGCCCTGGCCGCCGCCGACCGTGCCCGGCGCAGCCAGCGGCCCGAGGACATCGCCGCCGCGCTCCAGGAACTCCAAGCCGTCTGGGTCAGGATGTCGGCCGGCAACCCGATGCGAGTCCAGGTGCTTGTCCCGATTGCCATGCAGCGCACGCTGCTGGCCATGCGGAGCGGCAGTGAGCAGACCGTAGTCGACGCGGCCGGGTCGGCGATCGCGGCCCTGGACGCGGCCGCCGCGCCCGCCGAGCGGGACGCGGCCGCCCAGCTCACCGCCAACATGCTGATCCAGATGCTCGGCCACAGCCAGTTTGGCGGCCCGTTCCGCGAGATCGAGGACGCCGCCCGGGGCGCGCTGGCCGGCCTTGGCGCCGCCGACTGGGCGCCACGGGTGAGCCTGCTGACCGCGCTGGGCGCCGCGATGGCGATGCGGGCGCACGCAGGCAGCGATTCGGCCCTGCGCGCCGCCGCGCGTGAGGTTCTGGCCGAGGCCGGGCAACTGCTGCCCGAACCGGAGCCGGCCAGCGCGTGGTTCGCCGCGGCGCGGCTACTGTTCGCCTGGAGTGGCGTGCACGGGCTTTGCCTGCGCGACCCGGAATCATCGGCGACCGCGCTGCGGCTGGCCGACAGCCTGGAAGCCGTCCTGGCCCAGGTCCCGGGCACGGCGAGCCCTTCGCCCGGGGCCGGGGACGACGGCGGTGTCGTCGCCGTCGCGGACGGGATCAGGCAGCTGAGGCGGCAACTGATCGAAGCACAGGCACCGGCGCGAGAGGCGGCCGCCATCCCCGTCCCGGCGGTCCCATCGCTGGCGCCAGCCGCGCAAGCGCGGCTGGCCGCGCAGCGGGCACTGGACCGGACCGCTGAGGTGCTTAACCCGGGCGATGCGCCCGTGGGCGCCCGGAGCTCCCTCGCCCCGGTGGTCCCCAAGGACCCGCGGGCCCTGCGCGCCATCATCACCGACCTGCACCAGGCACTGGCCGACGTCACCGATGACGCGCAACTGCGGCGGCGGATCCACCGGGCGGCGGGCGTTTGCCATGCCGAGCTGTACTGGGCCGACCCCGGGGAACGAACCGAGCAGACCCTCCAGGAAGCGGTCTCGCACCTGACCCTGGCGCTGATCGCCAGCGCCCACGCCACGTCGGCCGTCGAGTGGGCCGACACGCTGCAGTACCTCGCGCGCTGCGAGCGGGCGGCATCCGGGCCGCGAAGCGAGGCCAGCGGCCCCGACGCGGCCGAGCGGACCATGCGGGCCGCCCTGCGGGAACTGGCCCGCTGCGTCATGACCGCCAAGACCACCGAAGAGGCACTCAACGCGGCGGCCGTGGCCAACGAGATCGTGGCCCGGGCGGTCAGCTGGTGCGTGGCCGACGGGCGCCACCGGGCCGCGATTGACATCGCGGAGGCTGGCCGGGGCCTCATCCTGGCCTCGGCGGTCCTATCGGGCCGGATCGAGGAGGTGCTGCGAGGCGCGGGCAACGTCGCGGCGGCCGACGCCTGGCGCGGCGGGGACGAGGCGGCCCGCGCGACCGCCCTGAACGCGCTATGGGAGACGCATGCGGGCGAGCAACTGCTGACTGCCCCCATCGGCCCGGAGATCTCCGTCGCCATGGCCGGGATGCGATTCGACGCCATCGTCTACCTGGTGCCTCCGGCCACCCCGGATCCGGGGCAGGACGCCGTGGCCGGGAATGACGGGCACGCAATCATCCTGCGCCCGGTGCTCGGCGCGGTCGAGGTGCTCCCGTTGCCCGGGCTAGCGGGCACCGGCGGGACCACGCCCCTCGAGTCCTACCTGGCCGCGCTGGACAGCGCGCTCGGCGTGACTGACCCGCTTGAGCGGGGCGTCGATGGGTTCCGCGGCGGGCCGCGCGGCCAGGCCTGGGCGGGCTCACTGGACGAGCTCGGGGCCTGGACCTACCAGCGCGTCATCGGGCCGCTGCTGGATCATGTCCGCACCTGGCCGCTCAACCACATGCCGCACCTGGTGCTCGTCCCGCTGGGGGAGCTCGGCGCCATCCCGTACGCCGCCGCCTGGACTGCCGACGGCGCGGACGCGGCGGCGCGCGGGCGCCGCTACGCGATCGACGACCTGGTCCTGTCCTACACGGCCTCGGCCCGCCTGCTCGCCGAGGTCGCGCGGCGGCCGCCGCGGCCGCTGGGCGAGCGCGTGGTCCTGGTCACCAGCCCTCGCGGTGAGCATCCGATGACCCGGCGGGCCACCCGGCTGCTGGCGGCCCGGCAGTACCCCGGGGCTGAGGTCTACGGGATCAAGTCCGAGCGCAACGGGTCCGCGACGGTCAGCGCCCTGCTCGGCGCGCTCCCGGGCCGGGACCGGCCGGGGGCCTCACTGCTGCAGTTGTCGACGCACGGCACCTCCCACCCGGCTCCGGCGCTTCAGGCCAAGGACGGGTGGCTGCCACTCACCCGTATCCTCGAGCAGGCGCGGGACCGGGCCCCAGACGCGCCCGGCGGCCTGGTCATCACCAACGCCTGCCTGACCGACCGGACGCAGGGCCACTACGACGAGTCGCTGACCCTGGCGACCGGTTTCATCGCCGCGGGGGCCACCGCGGTCATCGGTACGCGCTGGCCGGTTGACGACGACACCGCGGCGGCACTCTCGCTGCGGCTGCACCTGCACCTGCAGACCGGCTACGAGCCTGCCGAAGCCCTGCGGCGGGCGCAGCTGGACCTGCTCCGGCCGACAGCCGACGTGCGCGAGTCGCTTGGCCCGCACCTCGGCGCGCTCAGTGGCGACCGGCTGAGCCACCCCGCGACCTGGGCGGGCCACGTTCACCACGGATCCTGGCCGCGGCGTCAGGACGAGAAGGAGGGGCAGCGTCGTGCCTAACCCGATGCCGGACTTCGAGTCGGACGATCCGCTGCTGCGGGCGATAGCCGAGCACTGGAACGACATCCAGCGACTGGCCGACCCCCGCCAGCGCCAGCTGCTAGCCGATCTCACCGAGGGCCGGACCGAACTCGACCCGGACGTGGCGCGGGCTGAGCTGGCCGACGAACTGCTCGACATTCTGCCGCCGGATCACCCGCTGAGCCGGATCCTGCAGTCCGGGACCATGTACGACGCCGGGACAGGGTCGGCCGGCCTCACGGTGAGCGACGCCGGCTCGATCGCCACCTGGCTCTCCGGCACCGTACCCGTCACCATCTACCTGTCCGATGAGGCCAGCCACGCTGAAGTCGAGCGGGCAGTCGAGGAACTACTGATGGCCGTCGGGCTGACGGTCGCGGACCGCGCCGAGCCGGTTATCGGATCGTGGTTCCGGCGGATGACCGCCCGCGCGCAGCAGGGCCTGCAGGCTCCGATGGCCCGGGAAGCGGCGCTCACCGGCCTTCACGTCGCGGACTCGCGGCTGGTGCTCGCGCAAGACGCCGAGGTGACGGCCCGGCTGCTGCAGAACCTCGGCCCGGTTATCGGTTCCCTGCAGCCGACGAAAGACGCGGTCCTGCGGGTCGGCGCCCTCCTGATCGTCAAGGTCGACTGGGCGGTTAACGTCTTCCAGCTGACCGCTGCCCAGCAAGCCCGGCTGGATCACCACCCGCAGCTCGCGAGCACTCCGCACGAGATCGTCGCCGCCTTGCAGCTCGCATCGTAAGAAACCGCGATAGAAGGAGCGGACTAAAGCCTCGGCGTCGAAGCCGACGATTTTCCGGTCTCGGGTCATGGGGACGCGGGGAGCCGCTCAGCTGGCCAGGTCGGCCAGCAGCAGGTCGATGAGTGCCTCCTCGTGCACGGCCACGTTGCCCGCGATCATGGCCAGGTTCAGGCGGGAATCCCACGGGGTGGCCTCGGGGCGGCCGGTTAGCGCGAGGCGCCGCCCGGCAGGCAGGCGTTCCGCCGCCTCGCGGTAGTCGGCGCTTCCCATCTGCCATGGCCGCGCGCCCTGGGCGATGATGCGGCGGGCGATGGCGATGCCGGGCCAGTCGAAGTCGCCGTGATACCGCACCAGCGTTCGCCCTAGCAGCAGCGCGCCGGCCGCTGACGGGTTGCCGGATGTGCAGGCCAGCGGGCGGTCGACGCCGGCGGCGGCGAGCCGTTGCAGCACTTGCGGGTTCTCGCACGCGTGGATGATTTCACCGGGCCGCGTCAATTCGCCCGCCCGGTGCAGCTCGTGCACGGTCAAGTGGGTGACCAGGCCGAGGCCGGCCCGCTCCCGCATCATCGTCGCCCAGCGGCCGGGGCCGGCCGGCCGCAGCCCGTAGGTGATGACGGTCCCCGAGATCTCGTCGGTGCTGACCTCAACCCGCTGCCACAGCAGCCGGCGCTCGGCGGCGGAGGCGGGTGGCGGAACGTCGAGCGCGAGCGCCAGCCCCCGCAGCACGAGGGCGGCGGCCGGCGCCGTGTCGTCGAGACCGTGCGCGTCGCCAGTAATCGAGCTGGCCAGCTCGGCGATCCCGGTCGGCGTCCGGCCAGGGCTCAATAGCGCCGCCAGAGTGCCGGCCGCGATCGCCAGGGCCTGGCTGACCTGGTCGTCGGGCAGCCGGGCGAGCAGGCCGCCCCGGTGGAGCCAGTCCGTCCACGGCCGCGCCCAGTCCTGGCCGGCCAGGCGGTGCTCGATGAGCAGCCGGTCCAGCTCGGCCCAGAGCCGCTCACGACGGGCCCGGGCATCGTCTCGTTCAGCCGGCCGGTCGCGGAGCGGGCCGCCGGTAAGCTCGGCCACGACGGCCGCCAGCCCCCGCTCGGCCGCGCTGGACCGCAGGGCGTCATCCAGGACCGCCAGCTTCACCTGGATCGTCCCCGCGCGCACGGGCCGCGCCAGCAGGCCGCTGAGCCGGTCCGCGCCGTCGTCGTCCAGGTCGACCGTGACCGACCCGCGGATCGCGTGCCCGGATTGCTCGAGCCGGCTGCGCAGCACCTGCCACAATCCCTCCAGGGACGGGGCGGACAGGTGGGCCCGCAGCCCGGCCGGCAGCCCGCTCACCGGGTGCTGCGCAAGTGCCGGCTGTGCCCGTCCCAGTGCACGTGCGTGGTCACGGCGGAGCTGCCGCCACTGCGCCGGACCTCGTAGACGTCGAGCCGCGGGACCTGCGGGAAGCAGCCCCAGAGGGCATGGCCGGTCATGACGAAGTCCAGGTCGAGGGTGACCAGCAAGCCCATGAGCTCGGCCACGGTGCCCTCGTCCACCTTGGCGAAGGCGTCGTCGAGCAGGATCAGCCGCAGCGCCCGCCCGTCGTCGCCCAGGCTGGTCAGGTAGCCGTCGGCCGCCGCGAACAGCGTCACGTAGGAGACGAACCGGGTTTCACCCTGGGACAGCTTGGCCCGCCGGGATAGCCGGCGCTGCTGGCCTTCCTCCGGGCCGAGGATGGTCACGTTCACCTCGTGCCATTGCCGGTAGTCCAGCGCGGCGGCCAGGTGGGCGGCGTAGCCGCTGCTCGGGTCGGCCGCATGGAACTCCTCGACCCGGCTGCGCAGCAGCTCGGTCAGCTCGCTGTTTTGTGCCTCCGAGCGGACCGCGTCCGAGGTCGCCACCAGTTCGAGCACCCGCCCCAGGGCCGCGTGCTCCTCCCGCAGCCCCCAGCCCAGCCGCACTCCGATCCCGTTGCTGGTCTGGATGCCCTTCAGGCTCGCGTTCATGGCCTTGACCAGCTGGTCGGCCTGGTTGACGCGACGGCGTAGCTCCTCGGCGACCCCGCCGAGGACGAAGCGCGTGAACACCTCCCGCTCGCGGTCAGTCAGGGCTGCCCGGCCGCGGTTCACCCGTTCGGCCAGGACCCGGGCCGTCCCGGCCAGGGTGCGCTCGTCGCCGGTCCCGGCCACCGCGACCACCAGCACCTCATCGTCTAGCCGGCTCTGCACGTCAAGCTGGCCCGACACCTCCCGGTCGAAGTCACGGAACGCGTTGAGCACGCTGTTGACCGACGGCACCTGGCGGACCGCGGCGACCGTCGCCAGCACCGCGTTCGCCGCCGCCGTGACCTGGCCGAGCTGATCCGGCGCGGCGATGGGGTCCAGCCGGTGATCGGCCGCCGCCGCGGCCAGGCCGGGGAGCGCGATCGAGTGGTTGAACCGGTGCCCCGCGCGGGTCATCCGGCCCAGCTCCTTCTCGGCGTCTTCAGCGGCCTGCCGGCTCGTCGCCTGAGCGGCACCAAGTCGCGGCCCGAGCTCGCTGACCGCGACGGTCGCCGCAGTCAGGTCGCGGTCGGCCCGTGCCTGCGCGTCCTGGGCCTTGGTCAGCTCGGCCTGGGCCTGGGCAACGGACAGGTCAATGGCGTCGTGCTGGGCCGCGAGCGCGCTGGCTTCGGCGTGCCACCGCGCCCAGGCATCGTCGGCCGCCTGCTCGGCCCGGTCGCGCAGCGCCGCCGCGTCCGCCACCCGCTGCCGGTGGTCGTGGTGCCGGCGGGCGTGGTCGTCCAGCCGGCCCAGTTCCCGGCCCAGCCGCTGGCCGCCGTCCCGTGCCCGGCTTGTCGCCTCCGCCACCCCGTCCAGCGCCGCTACCTGCGCTGGCAGGCCATGATGAGCGCACGTGGCCTGGTGCGTCGCCAGCTCGTCGGCCCAGGTGCTCCGCGCCTGCCGGGCGCTGGCGGCTTCCCGGGCGGCCCGGGCGGCGTTGCGGCTGGCCCGGGCGGCACTATCGGCGGCGATCCGCCGGCCCACGACCAGGTCGGCCGTCCGGGGCGCGGCGCGGACCAGGGCGTCCAGCGCCGCCTCGGCCGCGTCCAGGTCAGCCCGCTGCCGCTGCCGCAGCTCCGCCTGCGTAGCCAGCGCCGCCAGTTCGGCGTCGATCGCGGCGATCCGCTCCCGGCGGTGCGCCGCGCGGGCGGCCGCGCCGATGTGCCGGGCCTTGGCGGCGACGTGACGACCGCGCAGTGGCCCGTTCCGCCAGCGTCCGTCGGCGGACACCGAGGTGGCGGCGGCCGGGTGGCCGAGGCCGATCGCGGCCAGCACGGCCGTGATCGCCGCCGCGGGCAGGCCGGCCGCCGGGTCGGCCCGCAGCGCCCCGGCCAGCGACCGCTCCGACAGGGCGGTCCCCGCGCTGACCAGCAGTTCGCCGTCGGTCGCCAGCACCGTCCCGTCCGGCTGGATGACCGCGCTGAGCAGCCCGGCGGCCAGCAGCGCGCCCTCCAGCCCGGCGCGCTCCCCGTCGTTCAGGTGATCGGCGAAGTCAACGCAGCGCCACAGCGGCTCGCCGTCGCGCCCGGCGCCCAGCCAGGGCGGCTCGGCCGGGCCCGGGTCCCGCTCGGCGGCGAGGTCGGCCCGCTCGGTGCGGAGGGCAGCCTCCCGTTCACGGTCGTCGGCCGCGGCCCGGTTCAGGTCCGCGCGGCCAGCCGCCAGCTTCACCCGCGCCGGCCGGGCCGCCGGGCCGGCCACCTCATCCAGCCCGTCCAGCGAGGGCCCATCGCCGGCCAGGGCCGTGGCGTCCCGGATCAGCGGCCCGAGCAGCGAGTGGGCCGCCCAGTCAGCCTCGCCGAGCAGCCGCGCGACCTGCGGATCATGGCACCACGCGCGCCAGGCTTCAGCCAGGGCGACGGCAGCGTCGTCCCGGGCGGCGGCGTGCTCCTCCGCTGCTCGCGCGTCCTCCTCGGCCGCCGCGGCGAGCTGGTCGGCCTCGGCTTCCAGCCGCAGCACCTGCTGATCGGCCTGCTGCAGGCGCTTGGCCTCTTGCAAGCGCCGCCGGGCCAGTCCTAGTCGCTCGATGGCGCTGGCGGCCACGGTCTGGGCCATGGCCTGGGCCGCGGGCAGGTCGGCCGGCGTTACGTCAGCCCGGGCGGCCACGGGACGGGGGAGCGGCCGCGGGTCGCCGTCGCGCTCAACGCGCAGCAGGGCCGACTCGGTGCCCGCCGCGTGCTCTACGGTACGGATCTCCTCCGGCAGGCCGGCCACGGGCAGGCCCGCGTCAACGAGCGCGTCCCGGGTTCGCGCCAGGGCCGACGCCGCTTCGGCGGTCGCGGCATGCAGCTCGCCGAGCGCACGCCCGGCGTCCCGGACCGCCTGCGCGTGATGGTCCCGGCCGCGCCCGGCCTCGGCTAGCGCCTGGTCCGCCGAGCGGGCGAGCGCGGCCACCGTCCGGTCTCGTTGCACCAGGTCGTCGGCGGTCTTGAAGATCTCCCGCTTCTCGATGGCCGCTAGCGCCGCCGCGAACTCGCCTCGTTCCTCGGTCAGCTGCTGGACCGCGGCCGCCCGCCGCTCCGATTCTGCCTGCAGGGCCGTCAGCTCCGCGGCACGCTGGCTGGCCAGGTTGCTGGCGTCGGTCACGGCGGTGGCGGCGGACAGGGTTTCCTGGGCCCGCGTGCGCAGCTTGTCGGCCGCGTAGCGCCGGTAGACGCCGAGGAACTTGTCCACCTCGCGGGCGGAGTCCTCCAGCCGCTGCTGGGCTAGCCGTGTCTCAGTGAGGCCGTCGAGCTGCTCACCCGCCCGGCTCAGCGCCGCCTCCTGCAGCGGCGGGAGTGACTCGAGCAGGATCTGCGGCAGCCGGCCCTCGTCGATCCGGTTTCCGACATCCGGCGCCCGGAGCGTGTGCACCAGCTGGAGCAGGCCATCGAAGCGGTCCCGCCCCGCGTCCCCGTGCAGCCCGAAGACCAGGGTGCGGACGTGGTCACGGTGGGTGTGGGCCGATTCGGTGATCCGCTCCGCCCCGATGAGCTCGGTCAGCTTGTCGCGTGACAGCGGCTCCCGGGTGGCGGCCAGGAGGGGCAGTTCCTCGCCCACCCGCAAGGGGGTGGTGAAGTACCAGACTTTCGAACTGGACGCGGACTGGCTGTGCCGGACCAGCGCGCCGACCGTCAGGTGCTCCCCGGGCCGGGCCAGCTCTAGCCACAGGTAGCCGGTGCGGTTCGCCTGGCCCTGCCCGCCGGTGCGCATCAGCTCGTCCAGGCTGACCCGGGCCGCGCCAGTGGCGTCCATCCGGCGCCGGTCCGCGTCCAGCAGGAATGGCAGCAGCATCTCCAGCGCCCGGGATTTTCCCGAGCCGTTGGTGCCGCGCAGGATCATCCGGCCACCGCTCAGCGTGAACTCGTTGTCCAGGTAGAACCAGACGTTGACGATGCCTGCCCGCGATAGCCGCCAGCGCTCGTCGAACCGGCGGGGCGGGTTCGGCTGGCCCATAATTCCTCCTCCCCGGCTGGCCGGGTCATGGGGCGGATGGTCACCTTCGGCTGGTACCGGGCCGCGAACGGGAAGACGGCCAGCCCGCCGCCGGCGGGCTGCGCCAGCCGGAGCCCGGACAACAGCTCCACCACCTCGGCCCGCAAGAGGTCGGGCGACTCGGCGTAGCTGTCCTTCCACGCGGCCCGGTGGCGGCGGGCGAGCTCCCCGAGCACGCTATCGACCCGCGCCCAGGAGACGAGGAGAGCCGGGATCGCGTGACCGCCGATCTCCACCGCGGCGTCGGGGGCCGGGACGTCCGCGCTCAGCTGGTCGAGCAGCAGCAGGGCGGCCTGCTTGGCGCTGCCGCTGCCGGGAAAGTCCACGTCGGTCAGGCCGCCGGTCCCGCTGGCCGGGTCGTACGCCAGCGCTCCCTCGGCCCGGACCTCCAGCACCAGCCCGAAGTTCTCGTCCAGGTGCCGGGCGAGCTCGGTGCGCTCCCGGGACAGCACGTCCAGCTCGTCGTCGGGCAGTTCGGATCGGAACACCGCCGGGCTTTCCACCAGCCGCTGGCGTAGCCGTCGTCGCGGTGGTTCCGCGGCCAGGCGCAGCCAGGTTTCCGCGGCCGCCTCGTACTGGTGCAGGGGGCTGGGCAGGAGGTGAATGAGCAGCGCCCGGTTGATGCTGAGCAGCGCTTCTTCCCCGGGACGCTCGCCCCAGGCCGCGAGCGTCCCGTCGGTCTCGGTGACAACGCCCCAGCCCGCCAGCAGCTTGAGCGCGGCGACCAGCTGACGCCGGTCACCGATGGTGTCGGTGACCGTGACCGACTGCTCGGCGGCGTCGGCCCGCACCTGGTCAACCAGCGCGGAGATCAGGATCTGCTCACCCGTGCCCGGCGCGAGCAGCGCCCCGCAGGTCAAGGCGAGCAGGACGTAGGTGCGAGCCGTGAATGGCGCGTCGCCGCTTCCGCGACGGGCCGCGCGCACGGGCGCCGACGTGGGCAGCGGCGCCTTGACCAGCCGGGCGAACGTGGACTCGACGATGAGCGCGTAACCCAGCTGGCTGGCGAACATCGACTTGAGCGCCGGAGCGTGGCGTCGGACCAGCTCCAGCTCGGCCGGGTTCCGTGACGCGGTCAGGATCGGGGAGGCGAGCAGGTGCCGGGCGGCGATCCGGCGCTGCCCGGCGTCCATCCCCGCGGTGGACACTTGCCGCGCGGTCACCGGGCCGCGCTCCACGCTGCTTGCGGCCAGTTCTCCGTCCCGCCGTCACTGGCCGGCATCGCGGTGATGGCGGACACCGTAAGCCTGAGCCGGACGAACGTGGTGGTGCCATCCGGGCTGCTGACCACGGTGTCGGGGCCGGGAACCGCCCGCAGCCGTAGCCCGGCATCGTGGTCGGTGACCTGCTCATCCTGCTGGGCCAGCAGTGCCCCCACCAGGTCCAGCAGCAGGTCCCGCGCCGCCGGGGAGATCGTGGCGCCGTGCAGCGCGCCGGCTAGCGCCAGTTCGGACGCCGCGGCCTGTCGCTGCTCGGCTTCCCGCTCCGCCTCGGCGGTTAGCCGGAGCCGGTCCGCGGTCGGGTCGGGCACCCGGGACGTGCGGCCCCGCATGGTCCGGTCCCCGCGTTCACGCAGTGACACCGGGATCGGCACCGGCTCGGCGCGCCACCAGGAGGTAGTCGGCCCGATCCGCGGATCGGGCTCGTCCGGGCCGAATAGCAGGTGCCGGGCCGGGTACGCCCCGAACGCCGCGTCGTACAGCCGGTGGGCCTGCTGGTCGTCGGCGGCCGCGAACCACCGGGCGAGCCGCAGGAAGTCGGCCCGCCGCGAGAATCCCGTCCCCGAGGAGTCCAGCAGCCGCTTGGCGTTGGTGATCAGCTGCCCCAGCGCCTGCCCCGCGGCGCCGCGCAGCTGCTCCGGTCCCGACGCTCCGCGGGCGGAGTCGTACCAGGTAGCCAGCTCTTCCCAGTCCGTCCGCGTCCGCCCCTGCGCCCGCTCGACCTGCGTGCCATCCGGTGACGTGAGCCCGGGGAGCGTGGCCAGCGCCGCCAGCACGCGATCGGCTTGCGCGAGCACCAGCCCGACCCGGTGCGCGACGGCCGGCGCGTGCCGGTTGACGTCCGCGGTGATCAGGTCGATGTAGACCAGCAGTAGCTCCTTGAACTGCGCGTACTCCTGGCCGGCGAGATCGTAGCGGCTGAGGATCCCCGCCAGGTAGGCGTAGAAGTCCCGCACGCTGTCGGTGAACAGCCGCTGGTTCGCGAACACGGTGGTCACTTCGCCGGCGAGGGCCTCCGCGTCAGGGGCATCGCCGCCGGCGCGGCCGCCGTGGCCCAGCATGGCGAGGATCCGGTCGAGCGATTGCACGATCTGCCCGAGCAGTTCCCGGGCGACCTCACGGGCCCCGTCGCTGGCGTGCAGGACCTCGACGGCCTGCCGGTGCACCCGGCCGCCCAGCTTGGACACCTGGTACCGGGACCGCGAGCGAATGTACTCGGCGACGGTCGCCACCCGCGCGTCCCGGATCGATGGCACCAGGTTCCCCCAGTCCGCCAGCCGGCGGCATCGCGCCTCGGCCGTGTCCCTGGACAAGCTGGACCCACGCTCGGCCAGCTGGCCCGCAACCTCCTCGGCCGACAAGTCGGTCAGCAACGTCGCGGAGAACAGGTCCATGATCGCGAGGTAGTCGGCCGATTCGTCGGCGGTCAGGTACCGGAACAGATCATGCCGCGACCCGTCCGCCGCCGGGGGATCGCTTGAAGGGGCCACGCCCCCAGGCTAGGGGACCCCACTGACATTCCCGGGCCGAATTCTCAGGAGCCGGAGCCCGGAGCTGTGCGGATTGGCAGCGGAGGCGCCGCGGCAGGCGCCGCCTCCGCTGCCGGCTGTTCGGCCCCGGGTCAGGCGTCTTCCAGTACCTTCGTGAAGGCAATCGCGACGCCGCCGGTGGCGTGCTTGAGGGCGGCGCCGACCAGGGGGCCCGCTGCCGCCGCGGCCGCGCTGGCCGCCGTGTAGTCGGCGAAGTACAGGTCCAGCAGCCGGTAGGCCGGCGTCGGGCTGCCGTCTTCCTTCGGCCACACCTTGGAGGCCTGCAGCCGAAGGAGGCCAGGCAGGCTTCGCGTCAGCGCGAGCTGCTCGGGGTAGGCCGACTCGAAGGCGTCCGGGTCGGTAGGGTTGGAGTAGACGAAGCTGATCTTCGTCGGCTTGTCCTGCTCAGTCATGGATGACCTCCTGGCGGATGTTGTCGGTCGAGGCAAGTGAGCGGAACTCCGCTTGGCGATGCCGGCGGACGCCTGGCGGCCCCGAGTGGGCTAAGCCCGCATGACGGTTGGTCGCACTTGCTGAAAATTGAGCGTAGCCGGAGGAATGGCTGACAACTATGCCCGTTTCGCCGGGAGTCCTTGCCGATCGTCCAGTCAACCAGC
The DNA here is from genome assembly GCA_036276115.1 of Trebonia sp. Lineage (GTDB taxonomy): Bacteria > Actinomycetota > Actinomycetes > Streptosporangiales > Streptosporangiaceae > Trebonia. Next base: position 18,206 of record DATBEM010000011.1, on the reverse strand, counting down.
CAATTTGCTCCAACCGCCACCAGGCTTTGCCGATCAGCCGCGCGACTTGCTTTCGGAGTTGCTCCGGAGCGTCCGCCTGTACGGCGAGCGGGTCATCGCCTACGGCCCGCTGGAGGCATTCTCGGTCAGTTTCGCGGGCACTGGCGCCTTGCACATCGTTGACGAGGGCGAAATAGCCTTTCATCAGTTCTCCAGTCATCAGAAGCTTTCCCCGTGGTGCAATAACGTGCGCCGTTGCTGCCCGCCCGATTACGTCCATAGAGAATGCGCTTGATGGCTGGCGGTTGCGATTCCCTTCCGCTCAGAACCGGCTCAGCCCGGTCTTCGTGAGGCCGGCGCCCCGGGCGGGCGGCGGGATCGTTAGAATCCCTGAGGAAGCCTTGCGCAGGCCCGTTCAACTCGGTGAGGAGACGCACGCCATGCCCGCTAATCCCCTCGGCGTCGCCCTGCGCGGCCGGCGCGCCGGCCACCACACCCTGGCCTGGGCGCGCCCCGGCCTGCAGGCCCCCGAGAGCTTCACCCTGACCAGTCCCGCCTTCGGTCACGGGGAGCCGATCCCGCCCCGGTACCGCGGGCGGCTGCGCGGGCCGAACATCTCGCCCGCCCTGGCCTGGGCCCCGCCGCCGGCCGGGACCGCGGAGCTCGCGCTGATCGTGCAGGACCCCGACGTCCCGATCGGGAAGGCGGCCACCCACGTGCTCGCGCTCGGCATCGACCCCGCGCTGGCGGGGCTGCCCGAGAACGCCCTCGCCAGCCCCAGCCCCGTCCCGGGGATCCGGTTCGGGAAGAGCGCGCTCGGGCGGCGAGGCTGGGCCGGGCCCATGCCGGTCCGGTCGCACGGGCCGCACACCTACGCCTTCCAGCTCTTCGCCCTCAGCCAGCCCCTGGGGCTGCTCGCCGGCTTCACCCTCGCCGACGTGCTCACGGCCGCCCCGGGCCGCGTCCTCGGGCGCGCGCGCCTCGACGGGACGTACGAGATCCGCTAGCGGCCGTGGCCGTGGCTGCGGCCGTGGCTGCGGTCCGGGCTCAGCGGAAGCCGGTGGCCCGGGCGCGATGTTGACCTAGACGCGGTGCCGGCCTGGCTGCCATGTTGGCCCGGACGCGGTGTCGGCCTGGACGCTGTGTCGGCCTGGACGCGGTGCCGGCCCGCCTCGTCAGCCGGCCTCGGTGGCGTAGACGACGATGTTGCTCAGGTAGTGGCCGGTGGCGAAGTCGAAGGCGCCGCCGCAGGTGATGAGGCGCAACTCGGCGTCCGGGGTCGGGCCGTAGACGGCCTGGGTCGGGAACTGGTCCTTGGGGTAGCTCTGCACCGCGGTAACCCGGAACGTGACCCGGGACCCGTCGGACCGGCTGACGTAGACCAGGTCGCCGGAGCGCAGTTGCGACAGGCGGTAGAACACCCCCGGGCCCTTGGTCGAGTCGATATGGCCGAGGATGATGGCGGGGCCGGTGGCGCCCGGTCGCGCGCCCCGCGTGTACCAGCCGGCCACGGTCGTCGTCGCCGGGACCTGGACCGTGCCCTGCGCGGTGAGGCCGAGGGTGATGAGCTGGGTGCTCACCGCGATCCGGGGGATTGCCAGCGAGACCGGCGGGGCGGGCGGCTTCGACGCCGCAGGCTGCGCCTGCGCCACGATCGGGGCGGTCGGCGTGGGGAAGGTGGCCTGCGCGAGTGGCCCGGACTGCCCGGCGGGCGCGGACTGCCCGGACTGCCCGCTGGGCGAGGGCCGGGTGGCGGGCGACGGGGACGCCGCTGCCGCTGCCTGGGCCGGCCGGGGACCCGGGGCCGGATGAGCGTGGTGGCTGAGCGCGAGCCCGCTCCCCCCGGCGATCAGCGCGGCCAGCCCGGTGCCGGCGATCGCGGCCAGCCAGCGCTTGCGCATGCTCAGCGCCCCCGGCGGATGCTACTGGCCGGACGCATGGCGCCACGGTAACGGCCCGCGGGAACCGCCCGGGCCCGGGCGAGGCCGTGGCCCCGGTGTTCGGTCATGTGATCCCTTCCGGGGCGGGCGGGGCACGTTGCTCGCTTATCCGCTTATGACTGGAATTCGGCATGGCCAAGGCGCCAGATTGCCGCGATATGCGAACTACTTTGCGTCGCTAATCGGTGACCGGCACCAGGACGACTGGCTTGGTGGTCGGCTGCCGGGTTCCGCCGGCCGGCTCGACGGTGATGCCGAGCTGGTCGCCCGCCTGGACGCCGGCCGCGAGCGCGGGCGAGGTCAGCCCCGGGCTGGTGGCCTGGAGCAGGCCAGCCGACGTGGCCGTGCCGCCCGAGGTGATGACCCAGAGCTGGTACACCCGCGCCGCGGTCAGCGACGGGACGCCTCCGGTGGTGATGACCGCCTCGTGCTCGCGCTCGGAGATGACGGCGGTGACGGTGCCCCCGACGCTGGCGGTCCTCGTCGCGACGTGCGCGTCCGGGGCGGCCAGGACGGCGGCGACCGCGTCGCGGCTCGCCCGTGCCTGCTGGAGCTGGTCGTTGGTCGAGGCCTGGCCGACCGCGAGCCAGGCAACGGCGGCGGCCAGCGCGAGGAACCCGGCGCCGAGGCCCGTCCGGCCCAGCGGCAGCCGCCGCAGCGCTGCCCGCCGCCCGCCGCCGGCGGGCCCGGGGGGAAGCTGCCGGGTACGGGGGACGGCCGCCAGGACCCGGGCGCGCATGGCCGCCGGCGGGGTGACGGCGGTCGCCATCCCCAGCCGGGCCGCGGCCTCCCGCATGCCCCGGACCTCCTCGGCGCAGGCGGGGCAGCGGCTCAGGTGCCGCTCGAAGCTGGCCTGCTCCTGGTGGTTAAGCGCGTCCAGGGCGTAACTGCCGGTCAGCAAGTGCAGCTCATGGTGCTGCGCGCTCACAGCGACACCTCCATGCAGTCACGCAGCCGGATGAGGCCGTCCCTGATCCGGGTCTTGATGGTCCCCAGGGGAACCTTCAGCAGCTCGGCTACTTGCTGGTAGGTATACCCGCCGTAATAGGCGAGCTTGACTGATTCGGACTGCAGCGGGGTCAGCGCGCCGAGGCAGCGCCGGACTCGCCGGCGGTCCAGCGCCGTCTCGACCAGCTCGGCGACGTCGTCGCCGGTGACGGGGTCCGGGGTCAGCTTCTGCTCGCGGGCCGTGGCGGCGCTCTCCGAGCGGACCCGGTCGATCGCGCGGCGGTGGGCGATGGTCATGACCCAGGCGGTCGCGCTGCCCCGGGCGGGATCGAACCGCGAGGCGGTCCGCCACACGTCGAGCATCACCTCCTGCGCGACCTCCTCGGACTGGGCCGGGTCGCGCAGCACCTTGCGCACGAGGCCGTAGACCGGCCCCGCGAACTGGTCGTACACGGTTTCGAACGCCGTTTGGTCGCCCCGCGCCACTTGGGCCAGCAGGGGCGCCGTGTCCTGGCCACCCCCCTCCTTGTGGTGGCCAGGACCCGGCTGCTCAGGGTGCTCGGCGGACGTGTTCACGACATCCATTCGTAGGCCCCGGGCAGGCGGATTGGTGCGGACAAGCAGAAATCTGGGCACGAAAAGTTACCGGGCCGCTATGACCCGGAAGCCGTCTTCCCCGGCAGGGCGCGGTCGAGGACGGAGACCAGGACCAGGAGGACGCCGACCCCGGCCATGATCACGGCGATGACGTGCAGGCCGCTGTCGCTGACGCTGGTGCGGAAGACGATGCCAGTGATGGCCGACGACGCGATCGAGCCGACGTAGCCGAACGTCCGCAGCAGCCCGGACGCGGTGCCGAGCTGATCGGCGGGCGCCTGGGCATACAGCGCGGTCTGGTTGGACACGGCCGCCAGGCCCATCACCCCCCCGAAGGCGACCGTGATGGCCACGACCCACCCGATCGGGGCCGACGCGCTCAAGGCGAGCACCGCGGCCGAGGCGCCCAGGCAGCCGATCGCGGCCGCGATCACCGGGCCGCGGACCAGGTTCCGGCGCGAGACCGGCGAGATGACCAGGCCGGAGACGAGCGTCATCGGCAGCAGCAGGAGCCCGGCCGCGGTCTCGCTCAGCCCGCGCACGCCCTCGATCCACTGGGTGAGCCCGTACAGCACGATGTACACGCAGAGCATGACCAGGCCGTAGCGCAGGTAGGTGCGGGTAAGGGCTGAGTTGGCCGCGAGCATCCGCACGTCCAGGAACGGCTGGCCCGCGCGCAGTTCCCACCAGGCCAGCGCGATCCACGCCGCGCCCGACAGGCCGAGCAGGTACCAGTGCGGGGCCGGCAGCCCGAACAGGAACAGCAGCAGCGCGATCATCGCGACCGCGAACCCGGCGATGCCGGCCAGGTCGAGCCGGATAGCGATGTCGCGCAGCCGCAGCGGGTGGCGCAGCGGCCCGTCGGGCGGTACCCAGGCGAGCGTCGCGAGCAGGGCGATGGCCGCGACCGGCACGTTGACGAGGAAGACCGACCGCCAGCCGAGCGCGCCGACCAGGACGCCGCCGACTGGCAGGCCGAGGGACGCGGTGGCGGTGCCGGCGATCTGCAAGCCGCCCAGGACGCCGCCCGGCGGCTGGCCCAGCCCGGCGTCGCGCGCCCGCTGGCGGATCAGCAGCATCGCGGTCGGGTAGGCGCAGGAGGTGCCCAGCCCGATCAGGACCCGGCTGGCCAGCAGCGTCAGCAGGTCCTGGGCCAGGCCGCCGGCCAGCCCGCCCGCGGCGACGAGGGCGATCCCGGCCAGGAAGACCCGGCGCGGCCCGAACACCTCAGCCGCCTTGCCCGCGGTCGGCTGGGCGATCGCGCACGCCAGGTACAGGGCGGTGACCAGCGCCGTGGTCTGGCCGAGGGCGATCCCGAGACCATGGGCGATCGGCAGCAGGGCCGTCGCGATGAGCGAGCTGTTGACGGGATTGAGGGCCGACCCGATGAACAGCGGGGTGGTGAACCGCCAGGAGAACGGCCGGCTCCGCCCGGCTGGCCCGGCGGCCGGTCCCGCGGCTGGCCCGGCGGTGCTCACAGCAGGTCGGCGAGGCGCTCGATCAGGGGCGCGGCGACGGCGAGGGCCTCGATCTCGGCGTCGGTGAAGGACTCGTCCAGGACGGCGGTGACCTTGTCGACGACCGCGTTGCGGCCCGAGTGAACGGCGGCCAGGCCATCGGGGGTGAGGCTGAGGATGGAGCGGCGCGCGTCGGCGGCGTCGGCGCTGCGCGCGACCAGGCCGAGCTTCTCCAGGCTGGCGATGGTGGCCCCCATGGCCTGCGGGGTCATCTGCTCGCGGCGGGCCAGCCCGGCGGTGGTCATCGGCCCCAGCCGGTCGAGCCGGGACAGGGCGGTGAGCTGGGGACTGGTCAGCTCGCGGTCAGCCGTGGCCTCGGTCCGGCGCTTGAACGCCCCGATGGCGACCCGGAGCCGGTTGGCCGTGTCCCGGGTCCCCGGCGTCCCGCCCGCGCCTTCCGCTACCTCACTCATAATTAGAAGGTTAGTATTCCAAAGTTATCTTTGCAAGTCCAGACTTCTAATCAAGGCTGCCCGGTCGCTGCCCGTGGCGGGCCGGAACTGAAAATTTCAGTCCCGGCCGCCGTCCGATCAATGCGTGACTTTGTTTGAATCGTGCCGCGCGGCAGCGCCTGCGGAGAGCCGGCGGGACCGCGGGCAGGCAGGGGGAGCAGGGCGCAAGCCTGGCCGCCCGGCGGTCCGCGGGGTCAAATGACTCACCGCCCGCGTTAAGCGATCGTGACGCTCGGCAATCAGCGGTCGCTGGCGGCAGGCGGGGGATCAGTCCCGTGGAACGAGGAGGAGAGCCCTCATGAGACTCTGGGCGCGACAAGCAATGAAGCGGTTGCGCAGGACCGGCGCGATCGCGGCCGCCCTGGTGGCGGTCGTCGGCCTGGCGGTGGCCAGCGCCGTCGCGGGCGCGTCGCCCGCGCGGGCGGCGGGGGCCGCGTGCAGCGCGGCTTACGGCGTGCAATCGGACTGGGGCAGCGGGTTCACCGCGACCCTGAACGTCACCGACAGCGGCACCACCGCCCTCACCGGCTGGACCGTGACCTATTCCTACGCCGGGAACCAGACGCTGGCCAGCGGCTGGAGCGGTAACTGGACCCAGTCCGGGCACGCCGTGACCGTCACCAACATGTCCTACAACGGCGCGCTGAACCCGGGCCAGTCCACCAGCCTCGGCGCCAACTTCAACTACTCCGGCACCAACGCCGCCCCCACCTCGGTCACCTGCACCCCGGCCGGCTCCACCACCCCGCCGCCGGCCGGGTCGATCACCGCGACGCCGACGAGCCTCCAGGTCACCCAGGGCCACACCGGCACCTTTACCCTGGCGCTCTCGCAGGCACCGTCGGCCAACGTCACCGTGGCCGTCTCCGCCAGCGGCAACACCGGGCTGACGGCCTCTCCCTCCTCGCTCACCTTCACCCCCGCTAACTACGCCACCGCCCAGACGGTCACCGTGACCGCCAACGCGACCGGGACCGGCGCGACCACGTTCACCGCGAGCGGGGGCGGCTACACCGCCGCCGTCGTCACCGCGACCGAGCAGGCATCCACCACGACCGGCACCCCCAGCCTGGTGGTGTCCCCGGCCTCGCAGACCATCACCCAGGGCGGCACCGGGACGGCCGGCATCTCGCTGTCCTCGGCGCCGTCGTCCAACGTGACCGTGTCGGTCGCCCGGACCTCGGGCAACACCGGCCTGTCGGTGACCGCCGGGAGCTCGCTGACGTTCACGCCGTCGAACTACGCGTCCGCGCAGAGCGTCACCCTCAAGGCTGACAGCTCCAGCAGCGGCTCCGCGACGTTCACGGCCAGCGCGTCCGGCCTCACCTCGGTGACCTTCAGCGCCGTGGAGGCAGCCGCCTGCACGACGAACTGCGCGACCCACGTGGCCGACCCGTACACCGGGGGCAAGCCCTACCTCAACCCCGACTACGTCAAGGAGGTCCAGACCCAGGCGACCGCGGACGGCAACGCCGCCGAGGCGTCGGTGGCCACCTACCAGACCGCGATCTGGCTGGACCAGATCGCCGCCATCGCCGGCGGCGGCACCACCGGCCGCACCGGCCTGCAGCAGCAGCTGACCGACGCGGCGGCCCAGGGCACCGCGGCCACCCCGGCCGTGGTCGAGATCGTCGTCTACGACCTGCCCGGCCGGGACTGCGCGGCGCTGGCGTCCAACGGCGAGATCCCGGCCACCGCGGCCGGCCTGACCGAGTACGAGTCGCAGTACATCGACCCGATCGCGACGATCCTGAACCAGTTCGCCAGCTCCCCCATCCGGGTGGTGGCGATCGTCGAGCCGGACTCGCTGCCGAACGCGGTCACCAACCAGTCCTTGTCCGCCTGCCAGACGGCGACGCCGTACTACGAGACCGGCATCACCTACGCGCTGAACAAGCTGCACGCCATCCCGAACGTCTACAACTACCTCGACATCGCCCACTCGGCCTGGCTGGGCTGGCCGAGCAACATGAGCGGCACCCCGGCCGTCTACAACAAGGTCGTCCAGGGCACCACGGCCGGGTACGCCAGCATCGACGGGTTCATCAGCGACACGGCGAACTACACCCCGGTCCAGGAGCCGCTCCTGACCAACCCGACCCTCCAGGTCGGCGGCCAGCCGGTCGACTCGGCGACGTTCTACCAGTACAACCCGACGTTCGACGAGCTCACCTACGACACCCAGATGTACAACACGCTGGTGTCGGCCGGGTTCCCGGCGAGCAAGAAGTTCCTGATCGACACCTCCCGCGACGGCTGGGGGGCGACCCACCCGACGACGATCACCTCGGCGTCGGACGTCAACACCTACGTCGCTGACAACAAGAACGACAAGCGGCCGTTCCGGGGCGACTGGTGCAACCAGAACAACGCCGGCATCGGCGCGCGGCCGACCGACCAGCCGTTCGGCTCCTCGTCCCCGATCCTGGCCTACGTGTGGATCAAGCCGCCGGGTGAGTCCGACGGCGACTACCCGACCTCCACCCACTCCCACGGCGACCCGCACTGCGACCCGAGCGGCACCAACACCGACGGCAACGGCGGCACCTACTCCACCGGCGCCATCCCGGGGTTCGACGTCGCGGCCGGCCAGTGGTTCGCGGCCGAGTTCCAGATGCTGGTGAAGAACGCCTTCCCGGCGCTGTAGCCCTTCCCCCTCCCTCCGCTAGGCCCCCTCGGGGTCGCTAGCACGGCAAAGAGCCGCCACCGCCCTCCCGGGCGGTGGCGGCTCGCTTGTGCCGGTCCTGGCTGGAGGTCAGTCCCCGCTGGTTATCCCAGCGCGCCCAGGATGGCCTTGTAGGCGGCCCCGTAGGCGGTCGGGGTGCCGGTGTAGTCGGTGATCAGGCCGGGGCCGCTGGAGCAGGCGAAGTCGGCGTTCCAGGCCCAGGCGAGGAAGCTGGCGCCCTCCGACTCCAGCCACGGCGCCAGGGAGTTGAGGTAGCCGCCCGCGCAGTCGTTCTCGCCGATCTCGCCCGCGACCAGCGGGACCGCGGCGATGACGGGTGCCAGCTGGGACTGCCAGCACGACTGCGAGCTGCAGGAGTTGAAATTGTAGGAGTGCCAGGACGCGGCCAGGTTATGGTCGGGGTCGGACGGCTCGTACTGCAGCCAGCTGGTCAGGTCGTTGGAGTACTCCTCGCCGCCGAGCATCAGGACGTTGGCGGCCCCGGTGGAGCGGACCGCGTTGACCATCTGCTGCATGCCGGCCACGGCGTAGGAGATCCCGGTGCAGGGGCTGCCGGTCTCCCAGCACTGCCAGCCCTCAGCCGAGTTGCTGTTGTCGGCCCGGGAGGCATAGGGCTCGTTGAACAGGTCGAAGACCACCGCGTTGTTGCCCTTGAACGTGCTCGCGACCGAGGTCCAGAAGGGGATCGCCTGGGCCGCGTCGGGCATGGGCTTCTGGCAGGTCGCCTGGGCCGACGAGCAGCCGGCCGACGGGCCGGTGTAGGTGCCGTCGGTCCAGTGCAGGTCGAGGATCGCGACGATGCCGTTGGCGTTGAGCAGGCTGACGTAGGCCTTGATCGCGTTGATGTAGTTCGTGCCCGCGTCGGCCGCGCTGACGTAGGACTCGGCGTTCCAGCAGGCCTCGTTCAGCGGCACCCGGACCGCGTTGACCGGCCCCCAGCTCTTGATCGCGGTGATGGACGCCTGGTCGTTGGGGCCGTCGAAGATGCCGTTGCCCTGGACGCACGCGTACTCGGTGCCGGACCGGTCCACCCCGTGCAGGACGACCGTGTTGCCGCTGGCGTCGACGAGCTTGTTGCCGGACACGTGCAGCTGCGGCGCCGCCCCGCCGGTGCCGGTCCCGCTGGTGGTCTCGGTCGCGGTGACGACGGCGGCGGTGTAGCCGCTCCCGCTCGCGGTGAACGTGGTGGCGCCGGTCCCGGTCGCGTTGGCGGTCACGGTCACCGTCTGGGCGGTGGCGTAGTTGGCGGGGGTGAACGTCAGCGTCCCGGGCGAGGCGGTCAGGCCGGAGTTGCCGGAGGCGGCCACGGTGACGCTCTCGTTGCTGGCCGGGGCGGCCGACAGCTTCAGGGTGAAGGTACCGGTGTGACCCTGCGCGACCGACAGGCTGGCGGGGCTGGCGGTGATGGCGGGGGTCGGCGGCGGGGTGGTGGAGCCCGCCGGGGTGCAGGTGACGGAGCTGGGGGCGGCGTTGGTGCCGGAGTAGTTGAAGTTGGCGCCGGCCGAGGTGGAGCCGCCCGGGTTCAGCGCGCCGTTGTACGACATGTTGGTGACGGTGACGGCGTGGCCGGACTGGGTCCAGGTGCCGTTCCAGCCGCTGGCCAGCGCCTGGTTGCCGGCGTAGGACCAGGTGATCGTCCAGCCGGTGAGGGCGGTGGTGCCGGTGTCGGTGACGTTCAGGGTGGCGGTGAACCCGCTGCCCCAGTCCGATTGGACGCCGTAGGCCGCGCTGCAGGACGCGCCGGCCGCCGTGGCGGGCAGCGTGCCCGCCACGGCGAGCCCGCTGGCCGCCAGCGCGGCGGCTGCGATGGGAATGATTGCGCGTAGAGCCCTCATTGGCCACGCACCTCCATGAGTCGGGGAATCGAAATCGCTTGCGGAAGCGAGCGTCACGCTAGGCTGACCGGGCTAAACCGGTCAAGCGTGAACAATTCCGACCAGGCAGGATGCGCGAGAAGCGATGGAAGTTTCACCGGCGGGGTGGCTGGCGCGGCCGCGGGCCGCCCGGGCTCAGGCGGACGCGCGCACGACGAGCGAGGTGCCCAGCACGACCCGGGACGGGGTCATCTCGGGATCGGCGATCTGGGCGAGCAGGTCGCTGGCGAGGCGGGCGCCCATCTCGTCCACCGGCTGGCGCACCGTGGATAGCGCCGGGCTGGTCCGCTGGGCGGTCGGCGAGTCGTCGAACCCGATCACGGCCACGTCGTCGGGGACCCGGCGACCGAGCCGCCGCAGGGCGTGCAGAGCGCCCGCCGCCATCAGGTCGGAGGCCGCGAACACCCCGTCGATGCCGGGCCGCAGGTCCAGCAGCCGGGCCATCGCGTGCTCCCCGGACATGCTGCTGAAGTCGCCGTAGGCGATCAGGCCGGGATCGGACAGGCTGCCCGTGGCGATCGCCTTGCGGTAGCCGGCCAGGCGGTCGACCCCGGGGGCCATGTCGGGCGGCCCGGCGATCGTCGCGATCGCCTCGCGGCCCTGGCCGAGCAGGTGCCGGACGGCCGAGTCGGCGCCCCCGACGTTGTCGGCGTCGACGTACGACAGCTCGTCCCCGCCCGACACCGGGCGGCCGCACAAGACGAGCGGAAGGCCGAGGCGGCCATGGTCGAAGTGCCGGGTGCCATGGGCGGAGACCAGCAGCGCGCCGTCCACGTGCCCGCTGTGCAGGTACCGGGAAACCGTGTGGTACTCGCGCGCCGAGTGCAGGGTGAGGATGACCATCTGCAGGTCGGCCGCGGCCAGCGTCCGCCCGGCGGCCCGCAGCAGGCGGGCGAAGAAGACGTCGGCGAACACCCGCGGGTAGTCCTCGGCGATGACGAAGGCGACCGAGCCGGCCCGGCGGGCGGACGACCGCGGCGCCCGGTTGCGAACGTAGCCGAGGCTGGTCATCGCCTCCTCCACCTTGTCCCGGGTCTGCGGCCGGACCGGGGCGGAGCCGGTGAGCACGCGCGACACGGTGGCGGGGGACACGCCGGCCGCCACGGCGACATCGGCGAGCGTGGGTGGGGCTACCGCAAGCGGCGCCGGTTCCGTGACTGTCACCCGGGCCTCCTCGGTTGTGGCGGCGGCTGGCGGGCACTGGTAATTCTCAGCCGGTTGTTTTCATCATTTTGTAAGCAAATGGCACTTAATGCAACAGTCGTGTAACCCAATGGAAAACTGCCGTGCCGCTTTTCTTCCTGGCCCGTACCCGTAGGCGCGCCCCCCGCCGGCGTGGTTCACTGGGAGGGTGGCCAGATTGCGCGGCCCGGTGACCACGCGCGACGCGCACGCCCGCCTCCTTGAGCAGGGCGAGACTGCGGGGGTCAGGACGATCGTCGCGGATTCCTGGCTGCGCTCGGTCGCCGCCGGGATCGAGGCCGACGCCAGCGACCCGCCCATCACCCTGGACCGCGGCGACCTCCGCCAGTACCGGGCCGAGCATCCCCTGGCCCCGGTCTTCCCGCTGCTGTCGGACGTGCTCGGGCAGGCCGTGCAGGAGTGCGACGCCATGATGGCCGTCGCCGACGAGCACGGGCAGCTGCTGTGGGTATGCGGCTCGGCCGGGGTGCTGCGGCGCGCGGAGTCGATCTCGTTCGTGGAGGGCGCCCAGTGGGACGAGGCCCACGCGGGCACCAACGCCCCCGGCACCGCCTTGCGCCTCGACGCGCCGGTCACGATCCGCGCGGCCGAGCATTTCGTGCGGCCGGTCCAGGCGTGGAGCTGCGCCGCGGCCCCGATCCACGACCTCGCGACCGGCCGCATCATCGGCGTGGTCGACGTGACCGGCGGCGACGACATCGCCTCGACGCAGACGAGCGCCATGGTCCGCGCGGCCGCGCGGATGGCCGAGGCCGAGCTGGGCCGGATCGCGGCGCTCCAGGCGGCCCGGGACGCGGCCGGCGGCCCGTCCCTCGCGGCCGGCCTGACCAGCGGCCTGTACCTGCAGGGCCTCGGGCGCCCGGACATCCTGCTGAGCACCGGCGGCCGGTCGGTGCGGCTGAGCCTGCGCCACAGCGAGATCCTCACCCTGCTGGCCACTCACCGCGAGGGGCTGGCCGGCGACGAGCTGGCCGTGCTGGTCTACCCTGGCGACGTCAGCCCGGCCACGCTGCGGGCCGAGATCGTCCGGCTGCGGTCGCTGCTGGGGGCGGACGTGCTCGCCTCCCGTCCCTACCGGCTGCGGTGCGAGGTGACCTCCGACTGGGCCGCCGTCGCCGCCCGGCTCGCGGCGGGCGACGTGGCGGCGGCGCTGCGGCTGTACCCGGGGCCGCTGCTGCCGTCCAGCGACGCCCCCGAGGTCGCCCGGGTCCGCGAGGACCTGCACGACTGGCTGCGGGCGATGGTCCTGGCCGACGGCGGCCAGGAGCTCGTCGTCAACTGGACCCAGAGCCGGTGGGGCGCCGGCGACCTGGAGATGTGGCGCCGCCAGTGCGCCCTGCTGCCGTCCCGCTCGCCCCTGCGCCCCCGGGCCGAGGCGACGGTGGAGCGCCTCGACACCGAGCTCGGCCGCTAGCCGCCGCCTTCGGCCACCCGGCCCAGTGCCCTGGACACAGTGCTCCCGGACACAGTGCTCCCGGACGCAATGCCCCTGGACACAGTGCTCCCGGACACCCGGGCGCAACGTGGTTGCAACGTCACGGCAACTAGCGTGTTGCCTAGGAGGTCGTCTCGGTGGCCGCGCGCAGGCGCCTGCCCCGGCGGCCAGCAGCGCACAGAGGGGATATACATCAATGGCGCAGTACAAAGCCCCTGGTCAGGCCGACAGCCTGGTATCGGTAGCGGGCCGCTACGAGAACTTCATCGGCGGCGAGTGGGTGCCGCCGGCCAGCGGCAACTACTTCGAGAACATCACGCCCGTGACCGGGCAGCCGTTCACCGAGATCGCGCGCTCCACCTCCGCCGACATCGAGCTCGCGCTGAACGCCGCGCACGGGGCCAAGCAGAGCTGGGGGCGGACCTCCGCCGCTGAGCGCTCGGTGCTCCTGAACAAGATCGCCGACGCCATCGAGGGCAACCTGGAGATGCTGGCGGTCGCCGAGACCTGGGAGAACGGCAAGCCGATCCGGGAGACCCTGGCGGCCGACCTGCCGCTGGCGGTCGATCACTTCCGCTACTTCGCCGGCGCGATCCGCGCCCAGGAGGGCGGCATCTCCGAGATCGACGCCGACACCATCGCCTACCACTTCCACGAGCCGCTCGGCGTGGTGGGGCAGATCATCCCCTGGAACTTCCCGATCCTGATGGCGACCTGGAAGCTCGCCCCGGCCCTGGCCGCCGGCAACTGCGTGATCATCAAGCCGGCCGAGCAGACGCCCTGGTCGCTGCTCAAGGTCATCGAGCTGATCGCCGACATCCTCCCGGCCGGCGTCGTCAACGTGGTCAACGGCTTCGGGGTCGAGGCGGGCAAGCCGCTGGCGTCCTCCAGCCGGATCGCCAAGATCGCCTTCACCGGCGAGACCACCACCGGGCGGCTGATCATGCAGTACGCCAGCCAGAACCTCATCCCGGTCACCCTGGAGCTGGGCGGCAAGAGCCCGAACATCTTCTTCGAGGACGTCGCCGCGGCTAGCGACGACTTCTACGACAAGGCGCTTGAGGGCTTTACCATGTTCGCCCTCAACCAGGGCGAGGTCTGCACCTGCCCCTCGCGGGCGCTGGTCCAGTCCTCGATCTACGAGCAGTTCGTGGGTGACGCGATCGCGCGCACCAAGGCCGTCAAGCAGGGGCACCCGCTGGACAGCGACACGATGATCGGCGCCCAGGCCTCCAACGACCAGCTGGAGAAGATCCTGTCCTACCTGGACATCGGCAAGGCCGAGGGGGCCAAGGTGCTCACCGGCGGGGAGCGGGCGGACCTCGGCGGCGAGCTGTCGGGCGGGTACTACGTCACCCCGACGATCTTCGAGGGCAACAACAGCATGCGGATCTTCCAGGAGGAGATCTTCGGCCCGGTGCTGGCGCTGACCAGCTTCAGCGACGAGGCCGACGCGCTCAAGATCGCCAACGACACGCTCTACGGCCTCGGGGCCGGCGTGTGGACCCGCGACGGCTCGCGCGCCTACCGGGCCGGTCGTGAGATCCAGGCCGGGCGGGTATGGACTAACTGCTACCACGCCTACCCGGCGCACGCCGCGTTCGGCGGGTACAAGCAGTCCGGCGTCGGCCGCGAGAACCACAAGATGATGCTCGACCACTACCAGCAGACCAAGAACCTCCTGGTCAGCTACTCACCGAAGAAGCTCGGCTTCTTCTAGGGACCATGAGCTAACGGGCCCGCGCCCAAGCGGGACGCCGGCCCGCTGGCCCGGGGAAAGGAGAAGCTCCCGTGGCCGACCTGACTCGCGTGGAGGTGACGGCTGCGGCCGCCGACCTGCTGCGCGGCCTCACCGCCAAGTACGGCCCGCTCATGTTCCACCAGTCCGGTGGCTGCTGCGACGGGTCGTCGCCCATGTGCTTCCCGGACGGCGACTTCATCACCTCCGAGGCCGACGTGCGCCTCGGCGACCTGGAGATCGCCGGCGTCGACCGCCCGATCGCGTTCTGGATGTCAGTGTCGCAGTACGAGTACTGGAAGCACACCCACCTGACCGTGGACGTGGTCAAGGGCCGCGGCAGCGGCTTCTCGGTGGAGGCACCCGAAGGGGTGCGGTTCCTCATCCGCTCGCGGCTGCTGACCGACGAGGAGCTCGCCCACTTCTTCCCGGGCGAGTACGCGAGCCCGGCGGGGTCGGCCGCGAAGGCAGCGCCGTAACGGTCCCCAGGCGGGCGGTCAGGCCGCCGGGCGCAGGTACCCTGGGCGCGGCCGGCGGTTTGACGACTTTGGGGTGGTTATGGCCTGGGAGGGCGCCGAGGCGGGCGGTAGCCAGGACGCCGGCGCCTACCCGGGCACGCCCGGCCGGGGCAGCGCGGGGTGGTGGGTCGCCATCGGGATCAGCGGCGCCCTGGTCATCGCGATCGTGGCGGTCCTGGCGGTCCGGATCACCGGCCTGCAGGGCGTGCAGCCGCTGGCGCCCCAGGTGACGAACGTCGCGCCGCAGGCCGTCGGGGGCGGGACGGGCGGGCAGCCCGTCACCCCGGCCGGCGCCGGGACGGCTGGCGGCGGCGAGGGTGGTGGCAGCGGAGGTGGTGGCAGCGGGGGCGGCGTCGCCGCGGGCCAGGCGTCCTTGCCGCTGGACCGCATCGACTCCGCCTGGGCGGCCCGGGTCGCGGCCGCGACCGGGATCCCCGACCGGGCCATGCTCGGCTACGCCTCGGCGGACCTGACCATCGAGCAATCGCAGCCCGCCTGCGGCCTGGGGTGGAACACGCTCGCCGCGATCGGCACGGTGGAGTCGGCCAACGGCACCTTCAACGGGACGACGCTGCTGCCCAGCGGCTACACCAGCAAGCCGATCATCGGGGTGACGCTCAGCGGCGGGACGTTCGGCGGCGGGACGGTCGCCGCCATCCCCGACACCGACCACGGCGCGCTCGACGGGGACCCGCACTGGGACCATGCCGTCGGGCCGATGCAGTTCCTTCCCGCCACCTGGGAAAAATGGGGCACCGACGGCAACGGCGATGGCGTCGCCAGCCCGAACCAGATCGATGACGCCGCCCTCACCGCGGCCCGCTACCTGTGCGCGTCGGGGGCGATGACGACTCCCGCGGGCTGGCGGGCGGCGGTGTTCTCCTACAACCAGTCCGACGCCTACGTCGATGAGGTCGCCACCATCGCCAACCGCTACGCCGCGCAGGCCAGCGCGAGCTCCTGAGGCGCCCGCCGGCCGACGCTAGCGCAGCCGGTCGCGGACCGAGGGCGGCAGCAGCCGCAGCCCCCGGGTGAGCACCGGGACGGCTCCCCAGCAGGCGTAGGCCCACTCCGTGACGAAGCCGACCGGGATCGAGATCACGAACAGGGCGGCGATGATGATCCCGTCCGCGTACTCCGGCTGCCAGGCCTTCTCGGGCGCGTTGGCGATCATCAGGTCATCCCGGATGAGCTGGCGGCGGATCAGCAGCAGGCAGGTCACCGCGATGGCCTGCACCAGGGCGTAGCCGCCGAAGCGGAGGCCGAACGCCCCGTCCCCCGCCAGCAGCCGGGCCGCGGCCGGGGTCAGGATCATCGTCAGCAGCCAGCACAGGTTCAGCACGTTGACGCGGCGGTTCACCCGGCGGGCGTAGCGGAAGACGCCGCGGTGCACGAACCAGTGGTTGCCGATCACGAGGAAGCTGATCAGGAAGGACAGGTAGTCCGGCTCGTTCTTGGCGAGCTCGTGCCACAGCTGGCCGTTGGTCATCCCGTGCACGCCCGCCGGGACCGGCAGCTCGAGCGCGAGCAGGGTGATGGCGATCGCGACGACCGCGTCGGAGAAGAAGACGGACCGCTCCGCGTCCTTGGCCTCGATCTCCGCGCGGATGACGGCCGCTTCCTCGGACTCGGCCTCGACCCCGGCCTCGATCCCGGCCTCGTCGTCCCCGGCCGGGCCCTTGGCCCGGCGGTCAGGTGGAGTGGTCACCGCAGCTAATTCCCCTTCTGGTCCGGGCCAAATGTTACTTCTCAGCCGGCCCCGCCTGCGGTCAGGCGGCGATATCGCCGCTTGCTGAAGCTTAATGTAGTTGGTTGATTACCCTTAGTGTCTGGTGGTGATAATACGGAAGGACATGGCCGTCATCGGCCCCGACTGTCCGGAGGTACCCAGGATGCTCTCTCCCAGGGCCATCTACGGCGAGATCTTCCGTAGCGACGAGGCGTTCCGCCTGTTCTGCTCCATCGCCGCCAGCGGCGAGGCCCAGGGCGGCTGGGAGAACGGCCGGATCGCCGCCCTGGTGCCCGGGTCCTGCCGCGACCTGGCGCCCAAGATCGCCCGGCACGGGGCGGACGAGGACAAGCACGGGCGGATCTTCAACGCGCTCCTGCGCAAGCGGAACCTCGCGCCGGCCCACGTGCCTGCCGACACCGACTACACGATGCGGCTCGAGGGCCTGGGGATCGGCCTCGCGCACAGCCGGCTGCGGGCCGACCGGGCGCTGACCGAGGCGGACATTATCGCCTACCTGGCGCACAGCCGGGTGACCGAGCAGCGGGCGTCGGAGCAGATGCGGTCGCTGCGCCGCCACTCGCGCGGCAACGAGGACGTCAGCCGGGCGGTCCGGGTGATCTCGGCCGACGAGGACAACCACCTGGCCTACTGCCACGAGGAGCTGCTCCGGCTGGCCGCGGCGGGCCACCGGGCCGACATCGAGTCCGCCCTGCGGGCCACCGCCCGGGCCGAGATCGCGGTCTACCGGGACGTGAGCAAGGCGGTCATGGCCCACCTGGGGCGGACGCTGCACTGGTCGCGAGGCAAGAACGCCGTCCTCGCCCGCGCGATCGACGCAGTCTACCTCTACGAGCGGCTCGGCGGCTGGCGCCGCCTGGTCACGCTGCGGACGCCCGCCCAGCGCGACCCGCTGGGGGCACCGGCACCGGCCAGTGCGCCGGCCAGTGCACCGGCCGCGGGCTAGCTCCCGAGGCCGCCCGCGAGGCGGGCCGGCGCGCTGGCCCGGTAGGCATCGGCGCACAGCTCGGCGATCTCGGCCCAGTCGACCGGCCCGTCGAGGCGGGCGCCGACCCAGCCCCGGTGGCCCACGTAGGGCGGGCGGAAGAACCGGTCCGGGGCCGAGGCGGCCAGCGACTCCTGCTCGCCCGGCGCGGCCGCGCACCACAGGTGCGGGAAGCGGTGATCGTGGTGCCCGTCGGCCCAGAGGGTCACGAACGCCTTCTTGTCGCGCACGAACCAGGTCGGGGCGCCATGGCTGGGTCGCTCGGTGACCTCGGGGAACGCCCCGCAGATCGCCCGCACCCGCGCGGTCGGGTCATCGTCGGCCATGGCCCCAGCCTACGGCCCGGGCCCGCTGGTCACGGGTTGCCGGCCAGCGCGGCGCCGGCGAGTGCGCCCGCCATCCGGCGCAGGCAGGCCGCCGCCGCCATGTCCGCCGGGCGGCGATTATCCAGTGCCCGCCGGGCCCCGGTCATCCAGTGCCCGCCGGGCCAGGTGTGGCCTACCGGCCGCGGGAGGCCGCTGGCGTGGGGGCGCCGGGTGCGGCCGGGACCAGGGGCGGGCTGCCTGCCGACGACGGCGAGGTGC
>DATBEM010000010.1:0-10487 GCA_036276115.1 Trebonia sp. | reverse complement strand
AGGATTTTCCGGTTGTGAAGGATTTTCCACGCTATAGCGTGGAAAATCCTTCACAACCGGAAAATCCTCCACACTACCGAGTGGCGTGAGTAGCACAGGAGTCGTGAGGGACAGGTGAGGTGCAAGAGAAAGAGATAGTGGCACGGGAGATGTGTTGCGTGAGTGGTTGCTGCTTCCCTGGTGGCGTATCGAGGTGGCAGCGGGCGGGCGGGGATGGGCGCGGGGCAGGGGCCAGGGGCCAGCCGACAGGGGCCGGGGGCTAAGTGGGCAGGGCCAGGGGCCAGCGGGCAGAGGGCAGGGGCTAAGTGGACAGGGGCCAGGGGCCAGGGGCCAGCGGGCAGAGGCCAGCGGACAGGGGCCAGCGGGCAGCGGGCAGCGGACAGCGGCCAGCGGGCAGAGGCCAGGGGCCAGCGGGCAGGGGCCAGCGGGCAGGGGTTGCTGCGAGGTGAGGGGGTTCCTGAGCGCGATGCCGCGGCGAAGGAGCGGAACTCGCCCGGATGGCGCCTCAGGCCGCAGGCGCCACGGCCGGGCTGACTTCGCTTAAGGCGTCGTCCGCGTTCGCGCTGGCCGCGCTGGCCTTGGGTGCCCAGACGCCGGCCAGGATCGGCTGGAGGTTGCGGGCCAGGAGGAGCTCGTCGGGGGAGAAGCCGGGCAGCGGCCGGGCGATGGCCACCAGCCGCGCGTGGGTGTCCCCGATGCCGAGCGGGATGGCCAGGTAGTAGCCACCGGCGGCGGCTTGCCCGCTGCCCCCGGCTCGCCGGGGAGCACCCGCCTGCGTGGTCTCCCCCGCCATGCCAGGCACCCCGGCCAGTTCAGGCTCTCCCACCGACTCGGCCGCACCGGCCAGGGCAACCTCACCGGCCAGGGCAACCGCACCAGCCAGGGCAACCGCCTCCGGCCGGACGGCCGCTCCCGTCAGGCCGGGGGCGCCCGGCGGACCCGGAGGCTCGGTGTTCCGGGCCCCAGTAACCGGGACACCGGCCTCCGGGCGGTGGAAGGGCACCAGCGCCCTGGACCGCAGGAACTCTCCGACGACGGGGTGGCGCACGGCGAAGTCGTGGAAGGCTTCCGGCGGGGCGGGCGAGTCGGCCAGGCAGTAGCTGCCGGTCCCGGCCAGGTCCACGTGCCAGATTCCCACGTGCTCGGCGTGGAACGCCTGGCGGAGGAAGCTCGTAGCGGTCATCTCAATGAAGTCCACGTTCGTCTAGAGCCGCGACCGGCGGCCTGGATACGTACCCGGACCCGGCCGTCATCAAAATTCAACAGGGGCAGGCTCGGGCACTGGCTGCCCCAGGACCAGCCCGGGCAGCAGCGCGTCGCGCAGCCGCCGCAAGCCGGCTGATTCTGCCGTCACGGCGTCGCGGGCCGCGAACAGGCTGCTGACCTGGGCGGTGAGGACCCCTTGGCCTGGTCCGGCCGGGACCTCGACCTGGGCCGCGAGCAGGCTCGCCCGGGTCAGGCCGGGGACGGCCGAGTCCGAGCGCAAGGCCGCCAGCGGGAGCCGCCGCAAGGCCAGGAACAGTAGTTCCGCGGGCACAGCGGAGACCGGGTCCTTGATGAAAAAGGTCGTATCGATAGGGAAGAAGCCGCACTGAGACCAGTGCACCGCGCCCACGGTGCCCTTGCGCCCGACGACGATGCCGGGGCCGGCGACCAGGGCGCGGTCATGGGCGCCGACGACGCCGCTGCTGCCGTACACCGGGACCGTCCCGGGCGCGCGGCGGGCGAGCGGCAGCGCCCGGCCGTAGCGCACGTCGGCGAGGTCGCCCAGGCGCCGGGGGCGCCCCGGGCCGGGGCGCGGGTAGGCGTCGAACAGGGCGTCGGCGAGGGCCAGGGCCGTCGCGGCCGTGCGCGCGTTCGCGGCTAGCTTGTCGTCCAGCACGCCGAGGACGGCGGCGGCGCGCTCCTGCTCCGGGCGCGGCGGCAGGGCGACGGCCAGCGCCGCGAACTGGCGCTTGTTCACGATCCGGGCGGCCGACCCGCCCGCTGCCCGGGCGAGCCGCGGGCCGTGCGCGGTGAGCAGGTAGTACAAGAACGCCGGGTCGACCGCGGCCGGGTCGGGGATCACGGAGTTGATCTGCTGGTTGGTGACCGCCGGGCCGGTGGTGCGGGAGGTCTTCCCGATCGTCTCGCCGATGCAGGTCACGCAGGTCGCCCCGGCGGGCAGCAGCCGCGTCGCCAGCCGCCGGGCGCCGGGCGCCGACAGCCGCCGGGCCGGGATGGCCCACCGCCGGCCCGGGGCCTGGTCGCCGGGGGTGATGAAGTCGACCGCGTCCCCCCAGGAGTCGACCCAGGCCGCGCGGGGCGTGAAGCCAGTCACGACGCGGCCGAGGTCCCCGATCCGCACCTCGCGCCAGTCTCCCCGGGCCACCCGGCCACCATAACCCCGGCGACGGGCGGGGGCCGCGTTTAGGGGACGGGGACCTCACGGGCCTCGGCCCACAGCGCCTTGTACGCCCGCGACACCGCCGATGAGGGGGCGAAGGCGGTCACCGGCGCCCGCTCGACCGACATGTTCTCGATCATGGCGGCGGCCGGGATTGGCGTGCGGGCCACGTCGGAGCGCTTGAGGGATAGCTCCTCGACGATCTCGCGGTGCAGCTTCTTGCGCCGGTCGACCATGGAGAAGAACGCTAGCAACTCGGGGCGGCGCCCCGGGAAGCCCGCGATGAAGTCGGTGAGCTGGTCCAGGGTCCGGACCGACAAGGTGGTCGGGATGAGCGGCACGACGATGACGTCGGCCGCGTGCAGCACGTTCTCGGAGACCAGCGAGATCGACGGCGGGCAGTCGAGGAACACCGCGTCGTACTCCGCGTCCAGGGGGCGCAGGAGCTTGGACAGCTTGCGGTTCTGCTTGGCCTCCGGCCCCTTGTCGAGCAGGAGGTCCATGTTGCGGTAGGTGAAGTCGGCCGGGATGAGGTCCAGGCCGTCGTAGTCCGTCCCCTTGATCGCGTCGTCGAGCGAGCGCTGGCCCCGGATGATGGCCTTGCCGCCGCCCTTGACCCGGGGCTTGACCCGGAACATGTAGCTCGCCGCGCCCTGCGGGTCCAGGTCCCACAGCAGGCTCCGCAGGCCGTCGGCCGCCGCGAGGTACGCCAGGTTGACCGCAGTCGTCGTCTTCCCGACCCCGCCCTTGATGTTGTACGTGGCGTAGATCCTCACCGTTTCTCCTTCTCCCGGGCGCCGGGCCGTCCTCCCCCGTGGCTCATGAGTCCCCGTGTTCCCCTCATTCCCTCATTCCGTACTGTCCCTCATTCCGTACTGTCCCTCATTGCGCACTGCCCTCATTGCGTACTGCCCTCATTGCGCACTGCCCTCATTGCGCACTGCGCTCGCCGCTGAGCAGCAGCGCCAGGTGCTGCTGGCCGGCCGGCCCGGCGAAGCTGGCGAAGCGGGCCGCGAAGGCGTCCCGGGCGGCGGCCTGGCTCGCGGCCAGGCCCGCGGTGAGCTCGCCCATCGCCAGCAGCGCGCGCACTGGCACCGGGCGGCCGTCGAAGGCCAGGCCGGCGTCCTGCATCGCTACCGCCAGCGCCCGGATCTCGTCGATCTGGACCTCGCCATCCTGGAAGTCGCCCAGGCAGTCCTGGAGCTTCTTCAGGTCCCCGAGCACCGCCGAGTAGGCCGCCTTGTCGTGCAGGGGGGCGAAGAACTCCAGCGCGTAGCGGAGCTCCTTGCAGCGCTTGCGCAAGTCGTGCAGGCTCTGCGGGGGCGACTCGGGCGTGATCGCGCCGCCGCGGCGGGAGACCTTGCGGAACGCCTGCCCGGTCCGGTCCACCGCCAGTTCCCAGGCGGCCGCGCCGCTCTCGGCGCTGGCGGCCTCCTCGGTTTCCGCATTGCTCGCATTGCTCGCGGTTTTCGCCGGGCGGCGAGCGGGCTTGGGCCGGGCCAGCGGGGCCAGGACGGCCCGCCACTCACTGGTGAGGGCGGCGAACCGGGCCGATCGCAGTCCCCGGGCCAGGACGCGGCGCTCACTGACCCGGCGGCCCGCGAGGAACACGCGGAACGGCTCCAGGTCACCGGCCGGGGCGGCCCGCAGCCCGGCCGCCATCGACGCGAAGCCGAGCAGGTGCACGTCCAGGTCGCGGACCGGCGTGGTCAGGTCGCCGAGCCACTTGAACTCGGCCGCGAACCGGTCGTAGCCGGCGTCGGAGAGGCCAAGGGCATCCCCCAGCAGCTTGATCGCGGCCCGGGTGCGCCGCACCGCGACCCGCAGGTCATGGAGGTACTCGCTGTCGATATCGCGCAGCACGCCGTCCACGTTGGCCTCCAGCGTGTCCAGCAGCCCGAGCAAGATCACGGCGACCGCCTGGCGGGCGGGCATGCCGGCGGTGATCGCCCGGGCGGGCTTGTCGCTGTAATCGCCGGGCTGGCGGCCCACGGCCCGTAGCGCGTCGGCCAGCAGCGCGTCGGCCAGCAGCCGGCCCCCCGGCTCGGCGGGCGCGGCCTCGGCGGTGCCCGCGGCGCGGGGGCGGCTCGCCGCCGGGGCACGGCCGACGGTAGTGGCCTTGCCGACGGTGCCGACGGTGCCGACGGTGCCGGCCTTGCTGGCGGTGCCGGCCTTGCTGGCGGTGCCGGCCTTGCTGGCGGTGCCGGCCTTGCTGGCGGTGCCGGCGCCGGCCTTGGGGCGGGCGCCGTTCGCGGGCCGGGCGGCGGCCGGAGCGCCGGTCGGGGCGCTGCTCGCCGCCTCCGCGCGGGGGCCCGGGGCCGGCGGCTCGATTCCGGGGCAGGCGGCGATGATCTGGGCCGCGCGCCGGGCCTGGCCCGGGTAGCCGCGCACCTCGGCGACGCCCACCCGGGGCGGCAGGACGATGTCGCCCGCGACCGGGCGCTCGATGATCACCCGCGCGACCGTCTTGCCGTCGTCGTTCAGCAGCCGGGTCACGCTGGCCGGGCTGGCCACCGTGACCAGCGGGAGCAGCGCACGGGGGTAGGCGAGGGGGGCGACGCGCAGCCGGACCGGGCCGTCCGGCAGTTCCTCGGCCAGGACGGGGCGCGACGCCTGCCATCCGGTCACCGGCTGGGTCAGCGGGAGGCCCTCGCTCAGGCGGCCGGCGGCGCGGCTGACGAGGACGAGCTGGCCGCCGCGGTGCGCGGCCACGTACTCCAGGAGCAGGCCCGCCCGGTAGAGCCGCCAGTCAAAGGTGTCGAACCAGGTGCGGCGGGGCGGCGTGCCCGGGCTGCTGGCGCGGTCCGGCTCGACCTTGAACGCCTCCTGGAGCGCGGCGACGACCCCGTTGAGTACCTCGTCCCAGTCCCGCTCGCCCGTGCCGTCACGGCCTGCACTCGCCACGAATCCCGCCAGGCTAGGCGTCATTGAGCAACTCCCCTCCCAGCTACCGCCAACTCAGCTATTTAATCACAAGTTCATTGATAATTATATATTACATTCACTCTTTGTTTACTTTTTGTTCATCTTAACTCGCTGCGAGATCCCTCCCGGCGCCCTTGAACCTAACTCAGCGACCTTCCGTATTCCAATACAAGACTGCTAGTGACATTCACGGCGCGGATCGTCATACCCGCCTTGACGAGGAGCGACATGCGTTACCCAGATCACGGCTTTCCGGACTCCCTGGATACCCCCGGCCCCGGCACTCCAGCCGCTCCCGGCAACAGCAACCGCCCCACCGAGACCAGCGGCACCGATGATCGTACCGACACGGGCGCCTTCCCGGTCCTGGCCCGGCCCGGCGTGGCAACGCCAGCTATAGCACGGCCGAGCATGGCCCCGGCCGACGCCGCGCCCGGGCCGACGTACGAGGACTGGGTGGCCTACGCCGCCGACCTGGTGAACGCCGAGTGCAGCGCCCGGGCCGGGAGCCGGGGAGGCGCGGGGCTGTACGCGGCGACGGGCGATCCCGGCTACGCGGCGTACCCGGTCCCGCCCCGCCCTCGGCGGGCAGGCGGCGACCGCTGGATCATCGCCGTCGGGACGGTCGTCGGGGTCGTCGCGGCCTTCGTCGCGTTCACCGCCGGCAGCCCGCCGAGCCACGCGATGCCGAGCCCGTTCGCCCAGTCGAGCCAAGCCCAATCCAGCCAAGCCCAATCCAGCCAAGCCCAATCCGATCAGCCCCAATCCAGCCAGGCTCCCGGCCCGGCCCTGGCTCACCGGGCCCAGGCAACGTCCGCCCGCCCGGCCGCCTCGCTCGCCCGCCCGGCCGCCGTCGCCCCTGCCCCTGGGGCGACCCGGCGGCCGGCTAGCGGGAAGACTTCTGGCTTCCAGTAAGGATCGTGACCGCAGGCGGGCTGCGGGGCGGCCGGGACCCTGAGTGCACGAGGGACGCGCGGGATGACCCGCGGCACGACCTTTCACGCTCAGTAATTGATATGCTACTTTCTGTGACATCTGGTCGACGGTCCGCCGGCCACCAGGAAGGAGACCACCATGCCCCAGCCGCGCGCGGCCAGGGCCACCGCCGGCCCTCGCGCCGTTGCCGCCCTGGCCGCTGTCACCATCGCCATCGGCGCGATGGTAGTGGCCACCGCGCCCGCCGCCCGCGCGGCCGCCGTCCCGCCGCAGCCGCCGGCCGTGCTGTCGCAGGTCATCGCCACCTCGGGGGTCGAGGTCGAGGTCAGCCACGGCTGGGAAGCGGTCGACGGCCCGGCCGCCACGGTGGACTACATCCGGCTCCTGGCCACCACGGAGGGCATCGGCAACGTGGTCGCCTACAGCGGCATCGACCAGACCGGGCACGCCGTCCTCGTCTTCACCGGCAATAACGCCGCCGCGACCGCCTTCCAGGTCAACGGGCCCGTCCACAGCACCAGCAACGACACGAACCAGTCGTGGTACGGCTTCGGCGGCAGCGGCAAGCTCGCGGTCTTCGTCCCGGCCGGCGTCTCCGAGAACGTCACCGGGTCCAGCCTGGCCTACGCCAACTCGCAGTACACGCACCTCGTGCTGCCGCCAACCGGGATCCAGTTCAACTTCCAGGCCGCCCGCGCCCGGTCACGAGGCGGGCTGCGGCTCGGGGACGCGCGCCTGGCGGGCCGCGTTCCAGGCGACGGCGGTGGCGGCCAGGGCGGCCGCCGCCGCGGCGGCCATCGCGATCCGGTCGCCGGTGATCCCGGGGATGCCGCCGGCGACCGACTCGGCGACGGCGGGCAGCAGGGCGGCGCCGACGGCCGCGCCAATCTGGCGGCTGGTGTTGACCACGCCGCCCGCCACGCCCTGGTCGGCGTCCCGCATCGAGCGGGTGGCGATGACGAGCGAGCCGAACGCGGTGCCGGCCGACCCCCAGCCGACCAGCATGACCACCGTCAGCAGGGGGCTGTAGCCGCCGCCGGGCAGCCGGGTCAGGACCAGGAAGCCGACCGTCGCCAGCAGCCCGGCGACCATCGCCATCCGGCGCACGCCGAGCCGCCCCGCGAGCCGGGGGCCGAACACCCCGATGCTGAACCCGGCGATGCCTTGCGGCGTTAGCACCGCCCCGGTCTCCAGCGGCGACAGGTGCAGCGCCTGCTGCAGGTAGAGGGACAGCAGCAGCAGCTCGCCGCCGTTCCACAGGCCGAGCAGGAAGGCCAGGGCGGCGCCGTCGCGCAGGCCGGGCCGCGTCAGCAGCCGGGGCCGGACCAGCGGCTCGGGATGACGGGCCTCGGCCGCCAGGAACGCCGCGCCCACGGCCAGCGCGAGGACCAGCGCCCCGATGACCAGCGGGGATGACCAGCCCAGGGCGTCGCCCTGCGACACGCCGAACACCACCAGCGCCACCGCGGCCGTCACCAGGACGGCGCCGGGCACGTCGAGCCGCCGGCCGCGCGGCCGCCGGGCACGGGCAGTACCGCCCGCGGCCGGACTCGCGGGAGCAGTGCCACCAGGAACAGCGCCACCCGGAACAGCGCCACCCGGAGCAGTGCCACCAGGAGCAGTGCCACCAGGAGCATGATCATCCGGGGCCTGGTCGTCGAGGGCGCGCCCGGCCGGGGACGGGACCACCACCCCGCCGTCGGGGAGCGCCACCTCCGCGCCCGGTTCCGGCGCCGCGCCCGCGGCGGCCGCCGGCTCGCCGGCCGATGCCGCGCGGGCGTCGCGCTTGAGCAGGCGGGGGGCCACGAGGGCGCCGATGAGGCCGATGGGGACGTTGACCAGGAAGATCAGGCGCCAGCTGGTCCACTCGACCAGGACGCCGCCGAGGACCTGGCCGGAGACGAAGCCGACGGCCGACAGGGCGCTGTAGAGGCCGATCGCCCGGGTGCGGGCGGGGCCCTCGGGAACGCTGGTGGTGATGAGCGCCAGCGCGGTCGGCGGGATGATCGCCGCGCCCGCGCCCTGCACGACGCGAGCGGCGACCAGCAGCGGCAGGCTGCCGGACAGCCCGCCCGCCAGCGAGGCGAGCGTGAAGACGAGCAGCCCGGCGATGAACATCCGCCGCCGTCCCAGCAGGTCGCCTACCCGGCCCGCGAGGATGAGCAGCCCGCTGAAGGCGATGCCGTAGCCGGTCACGACCCACTGCACGCTGGACGTGCCCACGCCGAGGTCCCGCTCGATCGACGGCAGGGCGACGTTCACGATCGTGAAGTCGAGAACGACCATGAAGTTACCGATGAGGAGCAACGCGAGCCGTGCGGCGTGAGTTCTCCGTCCCGGCTGGGTATGGGCCGTTACAGGAGCACCTCGGGGGGTAGGCGGTGGATCAGGCACACCGTCAATCATCACATTTCGGACAGTCGGCCCGGCGGCCGGGACCCAGGAGCGGTGCCAGCGGACTATTTGAGATATATCTTGTGTTGGCACGATGTATCGTGTTTCTAGGGAGGTAGCCATGACCATCGAGTCAAGGATCCGCGAGTTCTTCAACCGGCTGCTCGGCGCGGCGAGCGACTTCCGCGACAGCGAGCGGGGCCGCCAGGCAGCCAGCCGCCTCCAGGACCTGCGGGACGGCGACCGGGCCAAGAAGGCCGCCAGCACGCTGAACGACATCAAGGACAGCGACCGGGCCAAGAAGGCCGCCGCCGCGTTCAACGACCTGCGCACGAGCGAGGCCGGCCAGCGGGCCGAGTCCACGCTTCGGGACCTGCGGCAGCGCGAGCCGGTCAAGAAGGCCGAGGAGTCGGCCCGGCGGTTCCTGCAGGACATGCGGGCCGGCGGCGGGTCGTCGGGCAGCGGCGGCACGACCGCCTGATCCGCCCGGGCCAGGGGCGCGGCCGGGCCGGGCGGGTCCCCGCCCGCATGTCCCCCGGCCCGGTTCGGGCCCGGAAAACGCGGGCCCGGGAATCAGGACCCGGAAAATCAGTTGCGCCATGCCGTCGTGCTGGTGCACCCTACTCGCGGCACCAGGTTGGTGCCGTTCCTCGGTGGCGCTCGCCCGCGAGCACGCGGTCGCGCACGCGCCCGGGGTCCAGTGGTGAAGGGAGAGGCCGAAATGTCTACGCCTGTCCGGGGCTTGCTGCGGCCTGCCCTTTCCACTGACCAACCGAGGAGCACACGTGCGCGAGAGCGCCGATTCCGACGATTCGCCATACGGGCGGATCCGCCGCGCTAACCGCGGCAAGCAAGCGAAGCAGCGGTTCACCGAGGACGCGGACACCTTCGCCAAGCGCGACCGGCACCGCCAGCGGCTGCGCCCGGTCGGCGCGACCGACGCGACCGACGGGCTGCCCGAAGGCGACCGCTGGTCCACCTGGGACCAGTCAACCCCGCTGGAGCGCGGCCCCGCGCCGCATCCGGGCTGGCTGGTCACCGACCTGGCCGCCGTCGACACCGAGCTCGGCATCCTGAAGACCGGCAAGGAAGCCGACGTCTTCCTGCTCCGGCGGGGCGTGCCCGGCGCCGGCGGGGAGTGCCTGCTGGCGGCCAAGCGGTACCGGGACGCCGAGCACCGGCTGTTCCACCGCGACGCCGGCTACCTGGAGGGCCGCCGGGTCCGCGAGTCCCGGGTCAACCGCGCGGCGGCCAACCGCAGCGCGTTCGGCCGGGCCGCCATCGCCGGCCAGTGGGCGAACGCCGAGTTCACCGCGCTGGTCACGCTGTACTCAGCCGGGGTCCCGGTCCCCTACCCGGTGCAGGTCCTCGGCACCGAGCTCCTGCTGGAGTTCATCGGCGCCCCCGACGGCACCGCCGCGCCCCGCCTGGCGGAGACCCGCCCGGACGCCGCCGGGCTGGCCAGCTTGTGGGAGCAGCTCGTGACGGCGCTGTGCACGCTCGCCCGGCACGGCCTGGCGCACGGCGACCTGTCGCCCTACAACCTGCTGGTAGACGACGGCCGCCTCGTGCTGATCGACCTGCCGCAGGTCGTGGACGTCATCGCCAACCCCGGAGGGCGGGGGTTCCTGGCCCGCGACGCGCGCAACGTCGCGACCTGGTTCACCCGCGCGGGCCACGACGGCGCCGACGGCGACGCCCTCGCCGCCCTGCTGGCGGGCGAGGCCCGGCTAGCCTAGCCACCGTCCGTCGATCCGGGGCGCCCGCCGGCGCTCCGGGATATCGTGGAGGATTTTCCACGCCATGGCGTGGAAAATCCTCCACAACCTGAATTTTCTCACCGGAA
>DATBEM010000009.1:0-2653 GCA_036276115.1 Trebonia sp. | reverse complement strand
TGGACCTGCTCGCACCGTCGGACGCGGTCGCGCTGCTGCGCGCGGCCGCCGGGCCGGACCGTCTCCCGGCCGATGATCCGCACCTGAACGAGGTCGCCGAACTGTGCGGATACCTTCCGCTGGCCCTACGCCTCGCCGCGTCGCTCCTGCGCCACCGTCCGTCCTGGAACCTGGGATACCTCGCCGAGCAGCTGCGCCACGAGCACCGGCGCGTGACCGCGCTCTCGGACGGCGAGCGCGAACTGGCCGGGGTGTTCGACCTCTCATATACGAGCCTGGACGAAGGGCACCGGGTATTATGGCGTCGCCTCGGATTGATTCCCGGCCCCGATCTCGACGCGTACGCCGCCGCGGCCCTGGGGCACGTCGATCCGGCGACCGCCGCCGGCCTCCTGGAGAGCCTGGTCGACCACAACCTGCTGACCGAGTACGCCCCCGGCCGCTATCGTCTGCACGACCTGCTGCGCGCCTACGCGGGCACCGTGGTCGCCGGAGACCCCGAACCCGACCGCGACAGCGCCCTCGACCGACTGCTGCGCTATTACGCGTATACCGCGCAGAGTGCCTCGCTCCTCATCACGCGCTATCCGCGGCCCGGGCCGGACGGCCCAGCCACCACCCGTATGCCCGCCTTGACCGGTGCCGAGGCCGCCCGGGCCTGGCTGCGCACCGAACGCGAAAACCTCGAGGCCGCCCACACTCACGCCCACACCCATGGCCTGCACAAGCACGCCCTCGCGCTGGCCGCGGGACTGGCCGAGACTCTGCTCACCGACGGCCCCTACACCCGCGCCCTCGAGCTCCACCGGAGCGCCGCCGAAACCGCAGAGAACCACGGCCCGCCCGCCGCTCACGCCGCGGCCCTGATCGACCTGGGGATCGTGAAACGCCTGACCGGTGATCCGGCCGGAGCCGCCGACGCCCTCGCCCGGGCCCTGGAGATCTACCGCGCGACCGGCGACCTCCCGGGCGAGGCCAACGCCCTGACCGACGTGGGGCGCGTGCGGCAGGCGGCCGGGGATCTGGCCGGGGCCATCGACGTCCTGTCCCGGGCGCTGGAAGTCTGCCGGGCGACCGGCCACCGCCAGGGCGAGGCCGCCGCCCTGACCGAACTGGGTATCGTGCGGTTCCTCACCGGTGATCCGGCCGGGGCCGGCGACGCCCTGTCCCTGGCGCTGGAGCTCTGCCGCGCGACCGGCCACCGCCAGGGCGAGGCCGCCGCCCTGACCGAACTGGGGCGCGTGCGGTATTTCGCCGGGGATCTGGCCGAGGCCACCGACGTCTACACCCGGGCCCTGGAGATCCGCCGCGCGACCGGCAACCGCCGCGGCGAGGCCTTCACCCTGACCGAGCTGGGAACCGTGCGGCAGACGACCGGCGATCTGGCCGGGGCCACCGACGTCCTGTCCCGGGCGCTGGAGATCTACCGGGCGATCGGCCACCGCCAGGGCGAGGCCAACGCCCTGGCCAAACTGGGCACCGTACAGCGGCTGACCGGGGATCCGGCCGCGGCCACCGACGCCCTGTCCCGGGCCCTGGCGATCTACCGGGCGACCGGCGACCGCAACAACGAGGCGTGGGCGCTCAACCACTACGCCGCCGCCGTCGCCGCCACCGGAGACCTGTCGCGCGCCCTCGGGCTCTACCGGCAGGCGCTGGCCATGAACCGCGAACTGAACAAACCCGACGACGAGGCCGTCTCCCTCGAAGGCATCGCCGAACACCACCTGGCCACCGCCGACCCCGGCCAGGGCGCCGCGCACCTGCGCCAGGCATTGGAGATCTACCGCCGCCTCGGCATGGCCCCCGACACACACCGCGTCCGATACCGACTCAACGGCCTGGCTCCGGCGTGACCGCGAGGTGGGCTCGGTACAGATCGGACTGAATGTCTTCGCGTAGAACGAGACCGCGATCGCGCTGTACACCTCGCTCGGATTCGTGTGTCATCGGGTAACGCGCGGCTTGATCACCGCGAGCGCGCCGGGGCCACCCCGTCCGTCGCAGGCAACTGATTTCGCATCCGCGGGAGACGTTGTCTCGACCGGAAGGACGCCGGAGCCGATGGTACGGACGGGCCCGTGGTCGACTTGCTCGGCCGCGGGCAGGCGCAGGAGGAAGCAGGCGCCGCGGCCGGGTTCGCTGATCACTTCGGCGCTGCCGCCGTGGGCGTGGGCGATCGCCGCGACGATGGCCAGGCCGAGGCCGCTGCCCTGCTCGGTGCTGGTGCGGGCGCGGGACGGATCGGCGCGGTAGAAGCGTTCGAACACGCGCTTCGCGTCCTCGGGGCTCAGGCCGGGGCCCGCGTCGGCCACCGCGAGCACGCAGCGGCCTGACCGGTCGGCGGCGCCGACCCGCACGGTGATCGGGGTGCCCTCGGGCGTGTGCCGCACGGCGTTGGTGAGCAGATTGTCCAGGGCCTGGCGCAGCCGGTCCTCGTCGCCGATGACGATCGGCTCGCCGCTCTCACCGCCGCACGCGCTCCCGCCACCACCCATGCTCTCCCCGCCGCCCATGTCTTCGCCACCACCCATATCCTCGCCACCCACGCTCTCGCCACCCACGCTCCCGCTCCCGCTCGGGACCGCCGCGGGGCGCTCCACCCGCAGCTCGATCTGCCGGTCGGCCGCCCTGGCCCGGGCGGCGATGATCG
>DATBEM010000008.1:0-43189 GCA_036276115.1 Trebonia sp. | reverse complement strand
GCAGCTCGGGGGCGCCCGGTTCGGACCACGGGGCGATGTAGGTGACCTGGTGGCCGGCGTCGAGCAGGGCGCGGATCTGCCGGAAGTAGATCCGCGCGTCGGCCGGGTGGTGGACGGCCGTGCACACGAGGACGCGCACCGGGGCTCCTTGGGGGCGGTTCGGGGTGAGCGGGGGCGCCCTACAGCGGGTAGACCTGCTCGCCCGCCAGCTGCTGGCCGCGGGTGTCGAACAGCAGGTGGGCCTGGGCGGCGATCTCCGGCAGGTCGTAGGCGGTGTGGGCCTGCAGCAAGATCGTCAGGTCGGCCTTGGCGGTCGGGGCGGCGGCCCGCGGGATGTCGCGCCCGTCGACCTGCCAGCTGTCCACGTACGGGTCGTGGTAGCTGAGGACCGCGCCGCGCTGCAGCAGCTTGCGGGCGATGGGGCGGGCCGGGGACTCGCGCTGGTCGGCGATGTCGCGCTTGTAGGTGACGCCCAGCAGCAGCACCCGGGCGCCGTTGAGCGGCTTGGCGTCGGTGTTGAGGATCTCGGCCGCCCGGTCCACCACGTAGGACGGCATCCGGCTGTTGATCTCCTGCGCCAGCTCCACGAACCGGAACGGGTAGGACAGCTCCATCCGGACCTTGTAGGACAGGTAGTTCGGGTCGATCGGGATGCAGTGCCCGCCCACCCCGGGCCCGGGGTAGAACGCCTGGAAGCCGAACGGCTTGGTCGACGCGCAGCGGATCGCGTCCCACAGGTCCACGCCGAGCTCGTGGCAGAAGATCGCCATCTCGTTGACCAGCGCGATGTTGACGTGCCGGTAGGTGTTCTCCAGGAGCTTGGCCATCTCGGCCTCGCGGGCGGACTTGGCCTGGACAATGGTGTCGCACACCTGGCCGTAGAA
The DNA here is from genome assembly GCA_036276115.1 of Trebonia sp. Taxonomy (GTDB): domain Bacteria; phylum Actinomycetota; class Actinomycetes; order Streptosporangiales; family Streptosporangiaceae; genus Trebonia. The sequence goes on along the minus strand of DATBEM010000008.1, from coordinate 42,305 downwards.
CCCGGCCGCCGCCCGGGTGCAGGCCGGGCTGATCCCGCCGACCACCTTGGGGGTGTTGCGGATGCCGTAGACGCCGTTGCCGGGGTCGATCCGCTCGGGCGAGAACGCCAGCGCGAAGTCGGTCCCGGCCGTCAGCCCGGTCGCCTTCTCCAGCATCGGCCGGACGACCTCGTCGGTGGTGCCGGGGTAGGTGGTCGACTCCAGGATCACCGTGGTCCCGGCCCGCAGCAGCGCCGCCGCGGACACGGTGGCCGCCTTGACGGCGGTCAGGTCCGGCCCGTCGGACTCCGACAACGGGGTGGGAACGCAGATCACGATGACGTCCGGCCCGGCCGCCCCGACGGCCGCGGTCACGGCCGGGACGCTGGCGACGGCCCGGAAGCCGCCGTCGAGCATGGCCCGCACGTCGTCGTCGGTCAGGTCGTCCACGTGGCTGCGCCCGGCGTTCAGGTCATCAACCGTGCCCTGCTTGACGTCCAGCCCGGTGACGTCCAGGCCTACCCGGGCAGCTTCCTGGGCCAAGGGCAGGCCCACGTAGCCCAGCCCGATGATCACGACCTTCACGACGAGTGTCCTTCCGTTCCGGTGACCCTTCATGGTAGGGGTGCCCCCGCCGTGCCATGGGCTGTTAGCGACAATGGCGCGCCGCCCGTGGCCTGGGGGCCTCGCGTGGCCCGGGGCCGCCCGCCCCGGGCCTCAGGCGGCGCCGAGGCGGGCATAGGCGGCGCGGTACCGCTCGGCGTTGTGGTCCCAGGTCCGGTCCCGGGCGACCCACTGCCGGGCGTTGTCCCCCAGCTCCCGCCGCAGGCCCGGGTGGTCGAGGAGGTCGCGCAGGCAGGCGGCTAGCGCGGCCGGGTCCCGGGGGGCCGCCTGCAGGCCGGTGACCTTGTCCTGGATGATCTCGCCGAGGGCGCGGACCGCGCTGACGACGACCGGCAGCCCGCTGGCCATCGCCTCCACCGGCTTGAGGGGGGTGACGAGCTGGCACACCCGGTCGGGGGTGCGGGGGACGACGAAGGCATCGAGGACGGCGTGGTAGTCGCGGACCTGGGACATCGGCACCCGGCCGGTGAAGATGGCGCCGATGCCGAGGGCGGCCGCCTGCCGCTCGAGAGCGGCCTTCTCGGGGCCGTCGCCGACGATGAGCGCCCGGACCGGGGCGCCGCCGTCGCGCAGCAGCCTGACCGCCTCCAGCAGCGTGCCGATCCCCTCGTGGGCGACCAGGCTCGACACCAGGCCGACGACGAACTCCCGCGCCCCGATGCCGAGCCGCGCCCGCAGGGCCGCCCCGTCGGGCAGCGGCTGCAGGAACTCGGTCGCGACCCCGTTGGGGACGATGAGGATCCTGGCCGGGTCGACGCCGCGGGCGATGATCTCCTCGCGCATCGCCTCGCCGAGCGTCACCACCAGGTCGGCCGCGCGCATGCAGTGCGCCTCCAGCTCGCGGCTGAGCCGGTACCGCTCGGAGGACTCCAGCCCGGCTGTCGCGGCGTGCCGCGACAGCCAGGTGTCCTCCCAGAAGCCGCGGACCTCGTACACGTAGGGGACGCCGAGCGCGTCGCGCAGCGCGATCGCGGTCAGCCCGTTGGAGTAGTTGCTGGCCGCGTGGATCACGGCCGGCCGCAGCCGGCCGGCCAGCCGGGCGGCCCGGCGCAGCCCCTGGGCCGCGAGCGTGTCCGGCCGCCCGGGCATGACCCACGGCAGCAGCCGGTGGTAGGGGACGCCGGCCACCTCGACCTGGTGGCGGCCGTCGATCTTCCCGGCCGTGACCGGGAACCCGATCCGGCTCACCACGTGCGGGTCCAGGCCCGCGGCGCGCTGGGCGAGGGCGATCTCCTGGGTGCGGACGGTATAGCCAGCGCTAACCGACGGCAGCGCGTCGGTGACGACGTGCAGGACCCGCCCCTTGACCGGCGCCTGCCCCCCGGGGGGGCGGCCTCCCGTACCCCCCGGCGCCCGGCCGGTCGAAGGGCCAGGATTCCGGCCGGGCTTGAGCAGCTCCAGCTCGATCCCGGGCCGCAGCATCTCCAGTTCCGCCCGCAGGGCGCGGTGCAGCCGCCGCGACTGGGGGTCGGCCGCCCCGTCGAGGGCCGCCACGGCCTCGGTCAGCCGGCCCTCCCGGTACGACAACCGGGCGGTCAGGCGGGGGGCCGCGCTAGACTCCGCCGAGAGCCGGGCAAGCGCCGATCGGGCGACGGCGGGCTGGTCGACGGCTAGGCTGAACGCTGCGAGCCGGGCGGGCGAGGCCTCCAGGACGGTGAGCGCCGCGCGGCGGTCTCCCGCGCCCCACAAGGCGGCGGCGCGACCGTACGGGCCGGCGAGCCGGATCCAGCCGCGCAGCGGCGCCGGCAGCGCCCGCCAGGCCAGCGTGAGCGCGCGCACCGGATCGTCGGAAACGTGCCGGACCGCCACCGAGGCGGCGAGGACCACGGCTCGCGGCGTGGCGTGCGAGAGGGGCTGTACAGTCACGGCGGCAGATATTAGCGGTGAGATCAGGTTAATGGGATCACAACTTCAAGGAAGGCGATGCGGACGCTATCTGAGTCCCCCGGGCCGGCCGGGTTCATCACGCACGTTCTCGGCGCCCGGCCGAACTTCGTCAAGGCGGCCCCGGTCATCCGGGCGCTGGCCGGCCTCGGCGCGGAGCAGCGGGTCGTGCACACCGGCCAGCACTACGACGAGCGGATGTCCGACGTCTTCTTCGTCCAGCTCGGCCTGCCCAAGCCGGACGTGAACCTGGGGGTCGGCTCGGGCAGCCACGCCCGGATGACGGCCGAGGTGATGGTCGGCCTGGAGCAGGAGTTCACCGACAACCGCCCGGCCCTGGTCGTCCTGTACGGCGACGTCAACTCCACCGTCGCGGCGGGCCTGGCCGGGTCGAAGCTGGGGGTGCCGCTCGCGCACGTGGAGGCGGGGCTGCGCAGCTTCGACAACACGATGCCGGAGGAGATCAACCGGCGCGTCACCGACCAGCTGTGCGACCTGCTGTTCGCCACGTCGCCGGAGGCGGTCGGGCACCTGGCCCGCGAGGGCCGCCCGGCCGACGCGATCCACCTGGTCGGCAACCCGATGATCGACACGCTGGTCGCGAACCTGGGCAAGTTCGACCCGGCGTCGGCCCGGGCGGCCTACGGCCTGGACGGCCCGTACGTGGTGGCGACGCTGCACCGCCCCGCGAACGTGGACTCCCCCGTCATCGCGGCCGAGCTGGTGCGGGCGCTGCACGCGGTCGCGGCCGAGCTGGACGTGGTCTTCCCGCTGCACCCGCGCGGCCGGGCGACCCTGACCGCGGCCGGGCTGCTGGACTCGCCCCGGGTGAAGGTCACCGACCCGCTGGGCTACATCGAGTTCATGTCCCTGGTCCGCGGGGCGGCCGCGATCGTCACCGACTCCGGCGGCGTGCAGGAGGAGACTACGCTGCTGCGCGTGCCCTGCCTCACGCTGCGGCCCAGCACCGAGCGCCCGATCACGATCACCAGCGGCAGCAACCAGCTCGTCACCCGTGACAGGCTGGCGGCCGCGGTGCTGGCGGCCGTGTCCGCCGGGCCCTACGCGGGCGAGCTGCCCCCGCTGTGGGACGGCCACGCCGGGTCGCGCGTCGCCCGGATCATCACCGCCTGGCTGGACGGCGCGGAGCTGGGCGGTGCCGAGTGAGCGAGCTGCCGCCGGACGCGCGGGCCGTCGCCCGGATCGTCGCGGGCGGGGCCGGGCTCGACGACGCCGCCCGCGGGCTGGTCAGCCCGCACCTGGCCGGCGCCGGCCAGGCCGAGGACGACCCGGGCGCCCCCTCCTGGGCCGAGCTGGCCCCCGCGGCGGCGGGCGGGCCGGACGCCGCCCCGGGCGATGACGCCGGGGTGCTCGCCGAGCGGGAGCGCCTGTCGCGCCAGCTCCGCGAGACCCGCATGCAGCTGGCCATGACCCAGGCGCGGCTCACCGCCCTGCAGGGGTCGGCCACCATGGCGCTGGGCAAGACGATCGTCAACGCGGCCAAGCGCCCGTGGCCGCGCGGCGCCCAGCTGCCGCGTGACCTGTACCGGATGTGGCGCGACCGGGGCGCCCCCGGCAAGTCGGGCGGCGCCACGCTGGCCACCGCCCTGGCCTCGGCCCAGCTGGCCGACCTGAAGGGAACCGGCGGCCGGCTCCTGGCCGCGCAGACCGCGCCCGGCGCGCTCAGCCTGTCCGACCCGGGCCTGGCCACGGCCGGCCCGGCGCTGGGGGCCGAGCCGCGGCGGCTGGTGGTCACCGGCGTGCTCACCGCGCTCGCGTGCGCCACCCTCGCGCCCGACGCGGTGGTCCACCCGCTGCTGCCGCACGACGCGGACGTGGTCATCGAGGGCACCGGCGCCGACCTGGTCGTCATCGAGGCGGCCGCCCTCCTGCCAGGCTCCCCGTGGGCGCACGCGACCGACCCGGCGGCGGCCGACCGGGGCCGCCGGCTGGCCCGGATGATCGTCCTGGCCCGCTCGCTCGGCAAGCCGGTCGCCCTCGTCCGCAACGTCGCGCCCGCGCTCCTGCCGGGCCTCGGCTGGGTGGCCGAGGCCTGCGACGTGGTGTGGGACGGCGGGCTCGGCGTCCAGCTGGCCCGGTTCAGCCCGGCCGGGCTGGCGGCCGGGCGGCCGTCGGAGCCGCTGTACGCGGCCGACCGCGACCCCCGCGAGGCGCCCGCCGTCCGCGCCCTGCTGGACCAGCTGACGGCGCCCGGCGGCGGCGTGGACGACGGCGCCCCGCCGGCGCTGCGGGTGGCCGGCGCGCGGTCCTGGCGGGCGCTGCCCGAGCTGTACCGGGGCAACGCGGTCTTCGTCACCGCGTCCCCGGAGCAGGCCCGTGAGCAGGCCGCGTGCGGCGCGCGGGTCATCGGCCCGATCGGCCGCGGGACCACCGCGCAGGCGCTGGCGGCCGAGCTCGCCCGGGCCCGGCAGGCCGGGCCGCGCAGCGCGGGCGAGGCCCGGGCCGGGCTGCGGGAGGCCTTCGAGGCGCACGCCACCCCGGTCGTGCTGGCGGCCCTGGCCAGGAAGGCGGCCCTGCCGGCCGCGCTCATCGGCGGCCGCCAGCTGACCGTCCTCGCTACCGTGGGCGTCCTTTCCCAGCACGGAACCGCTCCCGGCGGCAACCCGGGCCGCACCACGGCCACCGGCGCCTCTGGGGCAGGCAGCGCGGCCCCGGAGGGCACCGCCCCGGAGGGCAGTGCCGCTGCGGGCAGTGGCGCTGACAGCACGGCGGCGCAGGACACGGCGGCGCAGAGCGCGGCCGGCGCCGCCCGGCTGGCGGCCGTGCTGCTGGAGCAGCGGCTGCGGCCGGCCGAGGTGATCGTCGCCGCCCCGCCCGGCCACGGCGGGCCGGTCGACGGCGCGCTCGGCCCGCTGCGCGAGGCCGGGATCGCCGTCCGCGTCGCCGACGCCGGGCCGTGCCCGGCGGCGGGCGCTGACCCTGCGGGCGCCACCCAGCCGTGGGCGAGCCTCGCCGCGCTGGCCGCCAGCCCGTGGGTCGCGCCGCTGGACCTCGCCGCCCACGGGGCGGATGCCGGGCTGCCGCCGCTTTACCTGCTCGACCTCGCCTGCGCCCGCGAGTGCGCGCAGGCCGACGCGGTCGGCTTCGGCGACGCCGACTACCAGTACGCGCAGCGGCTAGCCGCCCCGGCCCTGGCCCGCCGCGAGCTGTTCCTGCCCGGCAGCCCCGCCCCGGACGCCTGGGGCGCGCGCGGCCTGCGGCTGTTCACCATCACCAGCGAGACAGGAGCGCCCTAAGGTGGCCGATCCCCGACCCAGCGCGCTGGTCTACGGCGACGTGGACATGAACCTGCTCGATGGCTCCGCCATCTGGCTCCAGTCGGTCACCCAGGCCCTGGTTGCCGCCGGGTGCGCGGTGACGCTGGTGCTCAAGGCGCCGATCAGGACCGACCGCCTGGTGGCCCCGATGCTGGCGATGGACGAGGTCACCGTCCGCCTCCCGCACGAGGAGCAGCTGTCTCCCGGGGGGGCGACCCCCCGTACCCCCCGGGGCACGGCCGGTGAAACGGCAAGGATACCGGCCATGCCGGTGCTGCCGGGCCTCGGCGAGGCGAGCTTGACCGTGCCGCAGGCGATCACGGTGCTGGCGGCGCTGGACGAGCAGCGGCGGCATGACCTGGTGGTGCTGCGCGGCCGGGCGCTGGTGTCGGCCGCGGCCCGGCACGGGGCGTTCGACGGGCGGCTGTGGTCGTACCTGACCGACGTGCCCCAGGCGATCCCGGCCGTCACCCCGCAGGCGGCCGGGGACCTCACCCAGATCGCCCGGGCGTCGCGCTACCTGCTGTGCCAGACCGAGGAGCTGCGCTGCTTCCTGGAGGGCAGCGTCGCCGCCGCCTGCGGCAAGTCCGTCCTGTTCCCGCCGGTCCTCCCCCAGGACCCGGTCCGCCGCGACCCGCAGCGGCCGGTGGCGCAGGGCGCGCCGTTGCGGCTGGTCTACACGGGCAAGTTCGCGCCCCGCTGGAACACCCTGGAGATGACGGAGCTGCCGGCGCTGCTGGCCAAGCGGGGCGTCAGCGCCGAGGTCGACATGGTCGGCGACAAGATCCACAACGACCCCAGGGACCCGACCTACAACCGCCGCATGGCGGCCGCGCTCGGGCCTCCCGGGGAGGCGACCCCCCGCGAGCCGGGGACCGAGGGGACTCCGGGCGTCGTCTGGCATGGCGGCAAGCCGCGGGCGGAGGCGATGGCGATCGCCGCCGCGGGCGACATCGGCCTGTCGTGGCGGCACCCGGAGCTGGACGCCTCGCTGGAGCTGTCGACCAAGGTGCTGGAGTTCGGCGCCCTGGGCCTGCCGGTCATCTTGAACCGGACGCCGATGCACGAGGCGCTCCTCGGGGCCGACTACCCGCTGTTCGCGGCCAGCCTCGACGACGTGGCCGACGTGGCCGCGGCCGCGGCGGCCGACCCGGCCGTGTTCGCGCTGGCGGCCAGCCGGACCGCCGCCGCGACGCAGGACTTCACGATGGAGCGGGCCGCCGCCCGGCTGCGCCGCTACCTGAGCCAGTCGGTCCCCGGGAGCGCCCCCCCGGGCGGGCTGCCCGCCCCGACGCTGCGGGTGGTGATCGCGGGGCACGACCTGAAGTTCTTCACGCCGCTGGTGGCGCTGCTGCGCCTGCAGCCGGGCGTCGAGGTGCGGCTCGACCAGTGGGCGGCGCTCGGCGAGCACGACCCGGACGCCTCCCGGGAGCTGGCCGAGTGGGCCGACGTGGTCGTCTGCGAGTGGTGCGGCCCGAACGCGGTCTGGTACAGCCGCCACAAGCGCCGCGGCTCGCGGCTGGTGGTGCACCTGCACCGGTTCGAGCTGTACTCGGACTACCCGGGCCAGGTGAAGGTCTCGGCCGTGGACCAGGTGGTGTGCGTCAGCGACGCCTACCGGCAGCTCACCCTGGAGCGCACCGGCTGGCCGGCCGCCAAGGTGATGACGATCGCGAACCCGCTCAACACCGGGCAGCTGGACCGGGCCAAGCTGGACGGGGCGCGGTTCGGGCTCGGGCTGATCGGCATCGTGCCGTCGCGCAAGCGGCTGGACTGGGCGCTGGACATCCTGGAGGAGCTGCGCCGCCATGACGACCGCTACACGCTGTCGGTGAAGTCGGGGATGCCCTGGGAGCACTGGTGGGTGTGGTCCAAGCCGGAGGAGCGCGACCACTACACCAGCGCGTTCCGCCGCATCCAGCGCTCGCCCTGGCTGCGGGACGCGGTCGTCTTCGACGATGCCGGCCCGGACGTGCCCGCGTGGCTGCGTAGGATCGGGTTCGTGCTGTCCACCAGCGACGACGAGTCCTTCCACGTGGCCCCGGCCGAGGGCATGGCCTCGCGGGCGGTCCCGGTGATCCGGCACTGGCCCGGCGCGGAGACGATCTACGACCGGCGCTGGCTGCACGAGACCCCGCTGGCGATGGCGGCGGCGATCGCCGCGTTCTCCCCCGGCCCGGCTGGCGAGCGGGACTGGCGGGCGACCGGGGAGCTGGCCCGCGAGCAGGTGCTCGGCTGGGACCTGGCCGACGTCACCGCCGCCTGGCACGCGCTGCTGGCCGGGATGCCGGCCAGCGCGCCCGGGGCCGCCTACGAGCTCCAGGGCTCCTAGCGGGCGCGGGGAGGGGCCAGCCGGTGTACTTCACCCTCGCGGTCAGCGCCGGCACTGCGCTGCAGTGCACGGCGCTGGTCGAGCGAGCGCTGGCGACCGACCCGAGGGTGATGCCCGTTCCCGGGCCGGCGGCCGTGCGGTGGCGCTCTCCCGACGGCCGCGTGGCGCTGCTGCACTGGGGGCCGGAGGCCGGTGCCCTCGCCGGGGGCACCACCGGGAGCAGGGCCGGCGGCGCGGGCCTGGCCGGCGGCGGGCGGCCCTCGTCGCGCGCGGGGACGATCTGGGTCGACCCGTCGGACGGGCTGGGCGCGCCGGTGCGCGCCCGCACGTCAATGGCGCGGATCGACCCGGTCTACGTGGCTGACGGGCCGGACGCGGTGCTGCTGTCGGACCGGGCGATGTGGGTGGCGTACGTGGCGGGCCGGCTCGCCGACCACGAGCCGATGCACTCCAGCGCGCTGGTGGCCGGGCCGGGCTACCCGCTGGGCATGGTGACGCCGTTCGCCGGGGTCTACGCGCTCGAGGGCGCCTCGGTCGGCGAGGTGCTGGCACTGCGGCTGCAGGTCTGGCCGGCCGGCCGCGAGCCCGAGGCGTGGGAGCCGGCCGGGGGCGGCGGGGCCGCGCGGGTGGCGGCCGCGCTGGTGGCGGCGGTGGAGCCGCTGCGCGCGAGTCCCGAGCCGGTGGAGGTGAGCCTGACCGGCGGCCGGGGCAGCCGCATGGTGCTGGCCGCGCTGACCGCGGCGGGCGTGCCGGTCCGGGTGGGCACGCACGGCTTCCCCACCCATCCCGACGTGGCCGTCGCGGCGCGGGTCGCCGGCCGGCTCGGCCTCGAGCACGTGGTGCGGACGCCGGTCGGGCCGGACGAGAAGACCGACGTGGTGACCCGGATCCGGGCGAGCGTGCTGGTCGCGGACGGGATGCTGCCGGCCTTCGAGAACGTCGGACGCCCCGACCCGGCTCCTGGCCCGCTGGTGACCGCCGTCGGCCACGGTGGCGAGCTCCTGCGGGGCGGCTACGCGCAGGCAGCCGGCGGCGGGGCCGACCTCGGCTCGGTCGGCCCCGCCCGCCGGGCCGCCCGGGCAGCCGAGGTGCTGCGCCGCCTGACCACCCGGCACGTGGCGCTGCTGCGGCCCGGCGTCGCGACCCGGTACCTGGCGAGCCTCACCCCGTGGAGCACCGCCGCGCTCGCCCACGGCCCGGTCCAGGCGCTGGATGACTTCTACCTGGCCAACCGGGCCGGCCGGTGGGCCGCCGCCGCCCGCCAGGCGTTCTTGCTGCGCGGCGACCTGGTGCAGCCACTGCTCGGCGACGACGTGGTCCGGGCGGTGCGCAGCGTGCCGCTGGCCGACCGGATCGCCCGCGACCTGCCCGAGGCGGTGGTCAGCGAGCTGTGCCCGGAGCTGGCGGGCGTGCCCTACGCGGGCAAGCCGGCCAAGGGAGCGGCCCCGGAGGCCTTCGACTGGCGGCGCCAGTACGGCGACCAGGTCGCCCGGTTCCTGCGCGACTACACGCTCGACCTCGGCGCGACGAGCAGCCTGTTCGACGTGATCAGCCAGTCCTCGGCCGAGCGGGCGCTGGCGCTGCCGCACGACGACCGGGGCACCGTGTGGGCACTGGCCACGATGGCCTGCCTGGCCTCGGGCGACTTCCGCAACGCCCGCGACGAGGCCCCCGTCCTCAGCGTCAGCTAGCGGCCTGCCCGCTCGGCCGGGGCACCCGGTCGGCGAGCTGGCGGACCTCACCGGCGATGGCCGCCCACAGCGGCGCGGGCAGGTCGTGCCCCATGCCGGGGTAGACCACCAGGCGGGCGCCCTCGATCGCGCGGGCGGTGGCGCGGGCCGCGCTGGCGCGCAAGATGGGGTCCCGGTCGCCGTGCAGGACGAGGGCGGGCTGGCGCAGCTCCCGCAGCCGCGGGCCGTGCCAGGCGGCGCCGACCTGCCTGCTCTGCGCCTTGGTGTCGCGCGGGCCGGTGTCGACGTCGCGCTCGATCCACGCGCGGGCAGCCTCCTCGTCGAACGGGTAGGCCGGGGAGGCCACCCCCCGGGCGAGCATCATCGACAGCTGGATGTCGCCCTCCCGGCCCTCGGGGACCTTGGCCCGCGCGAGCCGCGCCAGCAGGCCGAAGCGCACGTAGCGGGCCGCTCCGAGGCCGGACACGTCGCTGGGCAGGCCGGCCACCGAGGTCACGCTGAGCACCCGCCCCGGGTGGCGCAGGGCGATGCGCTGGGCGATGACGGCGCCGAGGGAGGCGCCGAAGACGTGCGCCCGCTCCCAGCCGAGCGCGTCGAGGACGGCGATCGCGTCGTCCGTCATGTCCTCCGACGTGTAGCCGGCCCGCTTGCGGACGAGGGCGACGAACGGGTTGCTGCCCGCCGTGTCGGGCATCCGGGTCGACTGGCCGGCGTCGCGCTGGTCGTAGCGGGCGACCGCGAACCCCCGGGCCGCCAGTTCCTGGCACAGGCCCGCGGGCCACCAGAAGCGGGCCACGCCCAGGCCCATGACCAGGAGCAGCGGCTCGCCCCGCGATCCGGCCAGGGTGTCGTAGGCGATGTCCGCCGCCCCGTTGCGCGCGTACCGGGCCGGCGTCCACTGGCCGGCCTGCGGGCCAGCTTCCGGCGCTGCCGCCATCGTTGCCTCCTCGCCCCGATCGGCGATGCCTATCGAGATCGTTAATTGCGATCATTGTTCGCCGTTACCGAGCCTAGCTTACTGAGTACAGTGTTCGCAATGAGCGAGAACACGTCCGCCGGCGGCAGCGTGTGGCTCCGGCCCGATCGCCCCGGCCGCGGGCCGGCCCCCGAGCACAGCCGGGCCGAGATCGCGACGGCCGCCATCGCCCTAGCCGGCGCGTCCGGCCTGGCCGCGGTGACCATGCGCTCCGTCGCGGCGGCCATCGGGACGGGCCCGTCGTCGCTGTACCGGTACGTCGCCAACCGGGCCGAGCTCGTGGAGCTGATGGCCGACCAGGCCCGGGGCGAGCTCGCCGCCGACGGGACGGGCCCGGGGGAGCCCGCCGCCCGGCTGCTCACGATCGCCCGGGAGGGCCTGGTCCTGTACCGGCGGCACCCGTGGCTGCTCGACGTCCCGGCCACCCCGGTCCCGGGGCCGAATGCCATCGCGTTCATCGAGCACTGCCTCACCGCCCTGACGGGCGTGGACCAGCCCGCTGCGGCCAGGCTGGAGACGATCGCGCTGTTCTCCGGGGCGGTCCGGCTGTGCGCCCAGGCCGAGGTCGAGCAGCGGCGGGCCGGCCGCGGCGCCGCCCAGTGGCAGGGCGAGCTGGCGGCCTACCTGACCCAGGTGGCGGGCGACGGCCGCCACCCGCACCTGGCGGCCGCCCTCGCGAGCGCGGCGGGCGCGCCCGCGGCCGGGGCGGGAGACCCGTTCGAGCGGGCGATGGCCAAGATCCTGGCCGGCCTGCTGTCCGCCCGCTGAAGCCCTTCTCCGGCGCCGGGAGGACTCCGTCCGTACGCGGCTCTCCGGCCTGCCCTACCCTTGGCGGGTGAGCACAGTGGCAGACCCGCTGGCGGAGCTGCGCCGCCGGACCAGCGAGAAGTGGAGCGCGTACCCGGCCGACGTGTTGCCGATGTTCATCGCCGAGATGGACTTCCCCCTGGCGCCGGCCATCAAGGCCGCCCTGCACGAGGCGGTCGAGGCCGGGGACACCGGCTACGTCAACCTGGCCGACACCCGGGCGGCGGCCGCGTTCGCCGCCTTCGCCGCCGGCGCCTGGGGCTGGGCGCCGCGGGTGGACCGCATGGCGGCGACCACCGACGTCAGCGTGGTCATCGTCGAGGCGCTGCGCCGCCTGGCGCGGCCGGGCGACGGCGTCATCATCACGCCGCCGGTCTACCCGCCGTTCTTCGCCCTCCTGCCCGAGGCCGGCACCACCGTGGTGGAGGTCCCGCTGCTCGACGACGGGACCGCGTACGCCCTCGACCTGGCCGGCATTGACCGCGCGCTGGCCGCGGGCGCCCGCGGGGTGCTGCTGTGCAACCCGCACAACCCGGTCGGGCTGGTGCACGGCCGAGCGGAGCTCGCGGAGCTGGCCGCGATCGTGGCGCGCCACGACGGATTCGTGATCAGCGACGAGATCCACGCGCCGCTCACCCACGCGGGGCAGTCCTTCACTCCTTACCTGGCGGTGTCCGACCAGGCCCGGGAGCACGCCATCGCGGCCGAGTCGGGGAGCAAGGCGTTCAACCTGGCCGGGCTGAAGACGGCCTTCTTCGTGGCGGAGTCCGACCGCATGGCCGGGCTCGTCACCGCGCTGCCCGAGGACGTCATCTACCGGGCCGGCCTGTTCGGGCTGATCGCCACCGCGGCCGGCTTCACCGACGGCCGGCAATGGCTGCGGGAGACCGTCGCCACGGTCGAGGGCAACCTCGCGCTCCTGGAACGGCAGCTGGCGGCCAGCCTACCCGTGGTGCGGGTGCGGCGCCCCGCCGCCAGCTACCTGGCGTGGCTCGACCTGTCCGCGCTGGGCTGGGGCGAGGATCCGGCGAGGTTCGCGCTCGAGCACGCCCGGGTGGCCCTGTCCAACGGCCTCGCGTTCGGGCCGCAGGGCGCCGGCCACGCCCGCGTGAACCTCGCCTGCGCCCCCGAGACGGTCACCGAGGCGGTCGCGCGGCTCGCCCGGGCCGCCCGGTAGGCTCCCGCCCGGCTGGCTGACCGGGCCGGGCCACCCGGCGCCATGATCCCGGCGCCATGATCCCGGCGCCAGGCAGCCCGGCCGCGGCTGGCCCCTGTTCCGCTAGCCCTTGGCGATGACCACCAGGCGGGCGTCGCGGGTGCTGCCGGAGACCTGGCCCCCGGTGAACACGTGCTGGCCCTTGGCCAGCGTGCTAGCCGCCTTGCGGGTGCCGTCCTCGCGGACGACCGACGTCCCGTTGAGGGTCCAGCTCCAGGTGGTGCCGTCGGCCGCCCGGACGGTGACGCTGGCGGCGGTGGCGGCGGTGACCGTGCCCCGCTCGAACGCCAGCGTGCGGGTACCGCTCTTGGCCTTGAGGGTGAGCTCGCCGTGCTCCCCGCCGACGCGGCGGATGCGTGCCACCACGCCGTGGAGCCGGCGCTTGGCGGCGGCGGTCGTCGCGGCGGACTGGGCGGTCGCCGATGTCGCGGATGTCGCGGCGGGGGCGGCGTCGCTGAGGATGTCGCTCAGCACCGCGGCCTGGCCGGCCGCCCCGTTCGGCGACACCGCCCCGTTTGATGAGACCGCCGTGGCGGCGCTCGCGCCCTGGCCCCCCGGCCCGGACAGCGCCCCGGTCGCGGCGAACGCGCCCCCGCCGACGACAACCGCGCAGGCCGCGACGATGCCGGCGACCTTCGCACGGCCCCGGCCGCCGCGGCGCGGCGCTCCGGGCGTCGGCGCGTCGGGCGTGGCCTCGATGCTGCGTTGCATGTTCAGGTTCGTCATAGCACCGAGTATCACGTCGCTATGTGAGAGCTTCGGTCACGGAGCCAGGGAAAAGCATGGGAGAAATGTGCAGAAAATCCTAAGCGGGGGCGCATCCAGCGCTCAGGCGCTTCCGGCGAGCAGGAGGCTAGCCGCGGCCGTAGCGGCTCTCGGCCTGCCAGAAGAAGACGACGCCGACGAGGAAGAAGCCCACGCCCCAGGCGGCCGCGGCGATCCACAGGTCCGTGTTGGTCACGACCGCGTGGCAGCTGGCCTGCCACGGGATGTTCGAGACGAGCTGGTGGGTCACCGGCGAGCGGTGCTTGCCGCCGGGGTCGGCGTGGAAAAGGGCGCACGTCTGCGCGTTATAGGGCGCGTTGCCGGGCGCGTTGACCCGGTAGCTCTTCATCAGCGCGACCCGGACGAGCGAGATGAACACGGCCGGCGGGTTGAGCGACAGGACCTGCAGGATCCACTGGGGGATATGGCCGGGCAGCGTGGTGACCATGTACATGACGCCGCAGAAGTACCGGGTGATCCGCAGGAAGAACGGGATCAGCTCGCTGACGTCGGCGACGCTGCCGCCCATCCGGGCGACGATCAGCGCGGCGCCGGTGTTGAACAGCGTCGCCAGCGCGACCGCGGGCACCAGCAGGAACCAGTACCAGGTCAGCGGCTCACCGTAGGCGAGCACGATGGCGAACAGGACGACCATGCCGACCAGCATCTGCTGGAGCTCCACGATCACGTAGGCCAGCGGCAGGGATGCCCGGGGGAAGTACAGCGCCCGGATGAGCTGCAGGTTGGCCCGCATCACGTTGGAGCCGGTGACGATCGACCGCTCGGTGAACGCGAACACGAACACGCCCGCGACGAGGAACGCCGGGTAGTGCTCGACGCCCCGGGCGGCCTGGAACAGCTTGCCGAAGATCAGGTAGTACACGCACGCGTTGAGCAGCGGGGTCAGCACCTGCCAGAGCTGGCCGAGCCGGGCGTCGGTGTACAGCGACAAGTTCCGGGCGGTGGCGTAGCCGATGATGAAGTGCCGGCGCTGCCACAGGCTCGACAGGTAGGTCCAGAGGGTCGGGCGGGCGCCGCTCAGCTTCAGGCCCGAGCGCGCCGCCAGCGCCGCCAGCGGCTCGTCCGGGACCACGCGCTCGTCCGCCGTGATCACGGCATCCTGCGCCAGGGCACCGGGCGCGCTGATCTTGCCACTATCGTCCACGGCGAGTGAGTCTATTGAACAAACGCGGGTAGGCAGGCCTGACTCGGTCACGGAGCAGGCCTTGCTTACCTAACAATGTCACAACCCGGACTCGCCCGTTCGAACAAGGATCCGACGGCATTCCTCGTGGCGGAGCACCTCGTCCGCGGCGGCGGCCCGGATCGCGTTCAGCTCCACCGTCGGCAGCGACTCCCGGCAGCCCTCGCAGCGGCCGCGGCGCAGCATCGCCGCCCCGGTCCCGCCGGCCGACGCCCGGATCTTGTCGTACAGGGCCAGCAGGTCGCCCGGCATGCCGCCGGCCACCGTGGCGCGCTTGGCGGTCGCCTTGCCCGCAGCCTCGCCGATCTCGGCCAGGGCCGTGTCCTGGCGGGCGGTCGCGTCCGCGACCGAGGCGGCGATGGCGTCCCGCTCGCCCGTGGCGGCGTCCCGGCGGGCGGTGGCGGCCTCAAGCCGCTCCATCAGCTCGAGCACGACCTCCTCCAGGTCGCCCTGGCGGCGGCGCAGCGACACGACCTCGGACTGCAGCGACTCCAGCTCCTTGGCCGAGGACACGCTGGCGCCGTCCATCCGCGCCTGGTCCTTGTCAATCCGCACCCGGACCTGGTCGACGTCGCGCTCGGCCCGCTCCTGCTCGCGGCCCAGGTCGGCGAGCTCGGTGTCGGCCGTGACGAGCGCGTCGCGAGCCGCGGCCGCCCGGGTCTCGAGCCCGGCGAGCTCGGCGATCTCGGGGAGCGTCCGCCGCCGGTGGTCCAGGCGGGTCAGCTCGGTGTCCAGGTCGGCCAGTTCAAGCAGCTGCAGCTGCGCCTCGGGAGATGCCTTCACGAAGCCCAACGTTAGTCCCTGCCGGGACTGGTTGTCGCGGCTGTGAATCGGCTATCCAACACCGTGTTCCATCGCCGGCCACCCAGCCCGCAATGATAGACACCTGTCATGGAGATCCCTCGGGTCAGCAGACCCTATATGCCCGGGTATGGCATCGCCGGGCCAGACCAGGGAAGCGGGCTCCTCCACTGGTCCTGGGCCGCCGAGCGGCTTACCGCCGCCCGCAACTACTGGGTGGCGAGCACCTGGCCCGACGGCCGCCCGCACACCATGCCCGTGTGGGGCACCTGGGACGATAGCACCCTGTGGTTCACCAGTGCCACCGGGTCACGAAAGGTCCGCAACCTCACCGCCGACCCGCGCTGCTGCGTCACCACCGAGGACGCCTCCGACCCGGTCATCCTCGAGGGCACCGCCCGCATCGTGACCGACACCCCGTCCATCCAGCGCGTGGTCGACCTGATGAACGCCAAGTACCACAGCGACATCACCCTGGACTTCCTCGACCCCAAGAAGAACGCCACGATCGGCGTCCGCCCCCACCGCGTCTTCTCGATGCTCCGCAGCGACTTCACCGGCTCGGCGACCCGCTGGACCTTCGACGAAGAGGCATAGGACATAGGACGGCCGTACCGGAGGCTCCAGGGGGTCGTCCCCCTGGGCAAGCAGGGTGCTTTCCCCGGATAGTAAGAAACCTCGCAGGGGCAATCCCCGGGCGGGCCGGTAGCGTACTTACTAGTTGTAACGGCCGCCGACCGATACGGATTGCACTCACATGACCACTGGATCCAGGCACGCCCCCCGGCCGGGGGTGCGCACCGGCGCCATCTGCGGGATCATCACCGCCGCGGTGGCGATGGGCGTCGCCCAGCTCATCGCGGGACTGGCCACGCCGCAGGCGTCGCCGGTGGTGGACGTCGGCCAGGCGGTCATCGGCGGGACGCCCGGGCCGGTCAAGCACTGGGCCACCGTCACCTTCGGCTCCGACGACAAGACGGTCCTGGTCGGCGGCGTGGTGGTGCTGCTGTTCGCGTTCGCGGCCGGGATCGGGATGATCGCGGTCCGGCGGCTGGACCGGGGCATCCTCGGCCTCGCCGCCTTCGCCGTCATCGGCCTGGCAGCGGTCTTCACCCGGCCCGACTCGGCCGGGTCGTGGCTCTGGCCCACCCTCATCGGGGCGGTGGCCGGGGCCATCGCGCTGACGGCGCTGGTGCGGGCCGCCGGCCGGATGGCGGTGGCGACCGCCCCGCCCCCGCCCATCATCATCGGCCGCGGCCCGAGCGACCCCGGCGAGGACCTGGCCGGCGACCCGGCCTCCCCGGCTGGCCCGGCCGCCCGCGATGACCCGGCCGCCCGGCCCGACATCGCCTGGCGCGAGCCTGGCCGGGGCCTGCTGCCGCCGCCGGGCGGGCGGCGGGCGTTCCTCGTCACGGCGGGGGCGTCGCTGGTCGCGGCGGCGGCAGCCGAGTACGGCGGGCGGGAGCTGGCCACCCGGCTGAACGTGAGCCGGGCGCAGGCGGCGATCCGGTTCCCGCGCCCGGCGGTGCCCGCGCCGCCGCTGCCAGCCGGCATCAACCCGAAGGTCGCCGGCCTCAGCTCGTTCATCACCCCGAACGGGCAGTTCTACCGGGTCGACACCGCGCTGGTCGTGCCGGAGGTCGACCCGAAGGGCTGGACGCTGCGGATCCACGGGATGGTCGCGCGCGAGGTCACGATCACGTTCGACCAGCTCCTCAAGCGCCCGCTGATCGAGGACTACATCACCTTGACCTGCGTCTCGGACCCGGTCAGCGGCCCCTACATCAGCAACGCGAAGTGGCTTGGCGCCTCCCTGGCGGCGCTGCTGCGCCAGGCCGGCCCGCTAGCCGGAGCGGACCAGCTCCTGTGCACCTCGGTCGACGGGTTCACCTCGGGGACGCCGCTGTCGGTGGTCCTGGACGGGCGCGACTCGCTGGTCGCGGTGGCGATGAACGGGACCGCGCTGCCGGTGGCGCACGGGTTCCCGGCCCGGCTGGTCGTGCCGGGGCTGTACGGCTACGTGTCGGCGACCAAGTGGGTGACCGACATCGAGGTGACCCAGTTCAGCAAGGCATCGGCCTACTGGGTGCAGAACGGCTGGTCGCAGCAGGCCCCGATCAAGACCGAGTCCCGCATCGACGTGCCCTCCGACGGGGCGACGGTCGGCCCGGGCCCGGTGACCGTCGCCGGGGTGGCCTGGGCACAGCACAAGGGGGTCGACGCGGTCGAGGTCCAGGTCGACAACGGCCCGTGGCAGCAGGCGAGGCTGGCGTCGGTGCCCGGCATCGACACCTGGCGGCAGTGGACCTGGCAGTGGGCGTCGCCGCCGGCCGGCAACCACACGCTGCGCGCCCGGGCGACCGACGCGACGGGCTACACCCAGACGGCGGTGACGGCCGACGTGGTCCCGAACGGCGCCTCCGGCTACCCGACGGCCTCGGTCTCGGTCAGGAAGTTACGCCAGGTCGGCCAGGGCGGTCAGCAGGCGGTCGGCGTCAGACCGGTCGTTGTAGTGGGCCAGGCCCGCGCGGACCGCCCCGTCCGGCTCCAGGCGCAGGGCGCGGCACAGCTCGTAGGCGTAGTTGTTGCCGCTCCACACGTTGATGCCCTGCGACGCGAGCGTCTCGGCGACCGCGTCGGGGGACCGGCCCGCCACGCTGAAGTAGGCGGTCGGCGCGCGCCGGGCCGCCTTCCCGTACGTGGTGACGTGGCTCATCGACCCGAGGCCGCCGAGCACGTGGGCGAACAGGACCGCCTCGTGCTCCTCGACCGCGGCCATGGCGGCCAGGAGCCGCTCGCGGCGGCTGCCGCCGGGGGCGGGGCCGGCCAGGGAGGCCAGGTGATCAACGGCGGCGGTCACCCCGGCCAGGTCGGCGATGGGCAGGGTGCCGAGCTCGAAGCGGTCGGGCACCTCGTCGTGGGACGGGACGAGCTTGTCCGGGCGGATCGCCGCCAGCCGCGACGGCGCGGCGACCACGGCGGCCACGTGCGGGCCGGACCACTTGTAGGCGCTGGTGGCGTAGAAGTCGGCCCCGAGCGCGGCCACGTCGACCGGGACGTGCGGGGTGGCGTGCACGCCGTCCACGTAGACCAGCGCGCCGGCCGCGTGAGCGAGGGCCGCGATGGCCGGCACGTCGGGCCGGGTGCCGAGGATGTTGCTCGCGGCCGTGACCGCCACCACGCGGGTGCGCTCCCCGATCAGGTGCGCGTACTGGGCCACCGGGAGCTCGCCGGCGGCCAGGTCCGGCTCCGCCCACCGCACGGTCACCCGGGCCCGGTCGGCCGCCTGCAGCCACGGCCGGATGTTGGAGTCGTGGTCCAGCCGCGACACGACGATCTCGTCGCCCGGCTGCCACCCCTTGGCCAGCGCGGCCGAGAACCGGTAGATCAGCGCGGTGGTGCTCGGGCCGAAGACCACGCCCCCAGGGTCGCCGCCCACCAGGTCGGCCACCGCCTGCCGGGCGGCGGCGACGATCGCGCCCGAGCGGGCGGACGCGGGGAACGCGCCCCCGAGGTTCCCGATCCCGGCCCGGTAGGCGTCCGCGATCGCCTCGATCACCACCGACGGGACCTGGGTCCCGGCGGCGCCGTCCAGGTATGCGTGCCCGTCGCGCAGGGCGGGGTAGGCCGCCCGGACGTGGCCGACGTCAAAGCTCACTGGTGTCGCAGCTCCCTGCCTCGCGGTCGGCATCAGCGTACATCTCGCGCACCCGCCCGGCGAGGGCGGCCAGCAGCCCGGTGAAGCCCGCGACGGCGAGGGCCCCGCCGACCGCCACGTCCAGCCGGGTAGCGCCGGACCACCCAGCGTGCGGTGGCTGGAACCGCAGCGCGAACGGCGCCGCGACCAGCCACAATCCCGACAGGAAGATGATCGCGAGCGCGGCGTGGGCCGCCCGGCTCACCACGCCTCCTCCGCCTCGGCCAGCACCGCGTCAGCCAGCACCGCCTCCGCCAGCACCGCCTCCGCCAGCACCGCCTCCGCCGGCCCGGCCACCGACTGCCCGCTCCCAGCCTGCCCGCTCCCAGCCTGCCCGCTCCTGGCGTGCCCGGCTCCTGCCAGCTGCCCCGCCCGGCCGGGAAGCACGGTGAGCGGGCCCGTGGTCACCAGCGGCTCCAGGACCGAGCGGAGCTCGCGCAGCCGGGCCGCCGGGCTGGGGGCCGGGCTGGGGGCCGGGCTGGGGGCGGCAGCGCCGGGCCTGCCCGGGAGGGGACGTCTCGCGGGCATGAGGTCGGTCGGGACGGTCTCGACGGCGGGGCGGGCCCGCGGTGCTGGGACGGCGGCCGGAGGCGGCTGCCCGCCCGCGCTGGCGTCACCGCTGGCGGTCGCGGGCCCGGCCGGGCCCTGGGCGGCCCGGCCGCGGGCACCCTGCGCACGGGCACCCTGCGCACGGGCACCCGGGTTACCGGCGGCCCGGTCCGGGCGGGGGTGACCGCGCGCGGCCGGGCGGCGGGCGGCTCCGCCGCCGTTAGCCAGGGCCACCTGGCGCAGGTCGCGGCGCAGCGCCCGGCGGTTGCGGCGGGCCTGGCGCGAGGTCAGCGGGCCGGGGCGGACGCCGAGGACACCGTCGCGGCGCAGCCGCCGCCGCCACAGGGCCGACCAGCACGCCACTCCCACCGCCGAGGCGAGCGCTACCCCCGCGCCGGTGCCCAGGCTGACCAGGGCCGCATTCGTGGGCGTCCCGCGCAGCACCACGGTCGTGACGATGAGCCAGCCACCCGCGCAGGCGCCCAGGGCGCACACGGCCAGCCCGGACAGATATCGAGTCATCGCTACCCTCCGTGGCGACCCTGGGACCGATTGCCACACGCTAGCATCCGCTGGCCAAAAATCAGGTGACAAATCGAAGTGGCCGATCTAGGCTCCGCCAGTGTCCGATTCAGGGTCAGGCTGCCCGGGCAGCGCAACGCTGAGTAATCAGGAAACCACAGGAAATCAAGTAACCATAGGGACATCTGTGCCCATGCGCGGGGATGCCCCCGCGCAGCCCCCGGCGGTCGCGGCCCTCTGGCGGCTGCGCCCCTACCTTCGCCCCTACCGGCTACAGCTCGCGTCGATGCTCGCCTGCGCCCTGGGCGCGGAAGGCGCCGCCATCGTCATCCCGCTGCTGGCCAAGTCCGTCGTCGACGGCGCGATCGCCCACCACGACAAGAGCCAGCTCCTCCCCCTGGGGCTGGCCGCGATCGGCCTCGGCGTCGCCGAGGCCGCACTCAGCCTCATCCGCCGCTGGGTGCAGGGCAGCGCGGTGGCGGGCATGGAGAAGTCGCTCCGCGACGACCTCTACGCGCACCTGCAACGGCTTGAGCCGGAGTTCCACGATGGCTGGCAGTCGGGCCAGCTGCTGTCGCGCGCCACCTCCGACCTGTCGTCGGTCCGGCGGTTCGCCGGCTTCGGCCTGGTGTTCCTCATCACCACCATCGCCACGTTCCTGGCCGTCGTCGTGCTGCTGATCCAGCTCAACTGGTGGATGGGCCTGGCCACCGGTGCCATGATCACGCCCGTCCTCATCTACTGCACCCGGTTCGAGCGGCGCTACAAGGTGCTCGCCCGCCGGGTCCAGGACCAGGAAGGCGACCTCGCGACCCTCATCGAGGAGGCGGCGGCCGGCGTCCGGGTCCTGAAGGCCCTCGGCCGGGCGCCCGAGGCCGCCGCCCGGCACACGGCCCAGGCGCGCGCGATGTACCGGACCAAGGTGACCATGGCCGAGCTGCTGGGGGCCTTCTGGTCGGTCCTCGACCTCATCCCCAACGCGGCGATCGCCCTCATCCTCGTCCTGGGCGCCGTCGCCGTGACCGGGCACGCCCTCACCCTGGGCGGCCTGGTCGCGTTCATCACGCTGGCGCTGCAGCTGGTCTGGCCGATCGAGGCGCTCGGCTACATCCTCGCCTCGGGCGAGGAGGCGGCCTCCGCCGCCCAGCGGGTGCTGGAGATCATGGACACCAGGCCGTCCATCACCGGCCCGCCGGCCCCGGCGGCGGGGGCGGCGTCCCCGGCTCAGCTAGCACCGGGCGGGCCGGGCCGGGGGCGGGCCCGTGATGACTACGTCATCTTCGACCAGGTCTCGTTCGCCTACCCGGGCCACCCGGCGGCGGCCGGGGCGGCCGGCCGCGAGGGCGGCGGGGAGCCGGTGCTGCGCGGCGTGAGCGTGGCCGTGGCGCGGGGCGAGACGCTGGTGGTGACCGGGGCGACCGGCTCCGGCAAGACGACGCTCCTGCAGCTGGTCCCGCGGCTGGCCGACGTGACCGGCGGCCGGGTGCTGGTGGACGGGCGCGACGTGCGCGACTACCCGCTGGCCGAACTGCGGACGGTGGTGGGGTTCGGGTTCGAGGAGGCCACCTTGTTCTCGGCCAGCGTCCGCGAGAACGTGACGTTCGGCGCCCCCGGCGCCTCGGAGGAGGAGGTCGAGGCGGCGCTGTCGGCGGCGCAGGCCCGGTTCGCCTACGACCTGCCCTGGGGCCTCGACACGCGGATCGGCGAGCAGGGCATGGCCCTGTCCGGCGGCCAGCGGCAGCGGGTGGCGCTGGCCCGGGCGATCCTCGCCCGGCCCGCGGTCCTCGTGCTGGACGACCCGCTGTCGGCGCTCGACGTGCACACCGAGGAGCGGGTCACCCAGGCCCTGAAGTCGGTCCTGGCCGGGACGACGGCCCTGGTCGTCGCGCACCGGCCGTCCACGGTCGCGCTCGCCGACCGGGTGGCGCTGCTCGACGGCGGGGTGATCGCGGCGGTCGGCAGCCACCGCGAGCTGCTCGCCAGCCAGCCCCGGTACGCCTCGCTGATGACGATGGAGGAGGTGGCGGCCCGATGACCGCCCCGGTAACGGCCCCCGCGCGGGGCCCGTCCTGGCGCGGGATCGCCGCCGAGAAGGTCGATGACGTGCCCGCCTCGCTCGCGGTGCTGCTGCGGCGGCGGTCGCGGGGGCTGCTGGTGGACCTGCTGCGCCCGCACCGGCGCGCGGTCGGGTGGACCGGGGCGGCGATCGTGGTCGCGTCGCTCGCCTCGCTGGCCGGCCCGTGGCTGGTCGGCATCGCGATCGACTCCGGCCTGCCGCCGATCGTGGCCTCCGGGGACGGGGCGCCGCTGGCGTGGATCGCGGCGGCGTTCTCGGTGACGGTCGTCGTCCAGGCGGTCGCGACGCGGGCGTTCGTGACGATGACCGGGCGGGTCGGGCAGGGGGTGGTGCTGGAGCTGCGCCGGCGGGTGTTCTGGCACATGCTGCGGCTGCCGGTCTCCTTCCACGAGTCGTACACCTCGGGCCGGGTGATCTCCCGGCAGACGTCGGACATCGAGGCGATCTCGGCCCTGTTCGAGGAGGGCCTGGACTCGCTGGTCTCGGCGGTGCTGACGCTGCTGCTGGTCGGCACCGGGATGCTGCTGCTGGACTGGCGGCTGGCGCTGGTGGTGCTGGCGGCGTTCATCCCGCTGGCGCTGCTGGCCGGGTGGTTCCGGGGGCAGTCGGAGATCGCCTACCGGCGCATCCGCGAGGCCAACTCGCTGGTCATCGTCCACTTCGTGGAGACGTTCGGGGGCCTGCGGGCGGTGCAGGCCTTCCGCCGCGAGGAGCGCAACGAGGAGATCTTCGACGAGCTGTCGGGCGACTACGCGCGGGCGAGCGCGTGGTCCTCGCGGCTGAACGCGCTGTTCGCCTCGGGCATCACGCTGGTCGCCAACCTGGTGATCGCGGCGGTCTTGATCTACGGGGGCGTGCTCGTCATCGACGGCGACCTGCGGGTCGGGGTGCTCGCGTCGTTCCTGCTGTACCTGCAGCGGTTCTTCGACCCGCTGCAGGACGTCTCGCAGTTCTACAACTCGTTCCAGGGCGCCGCCTCGGCACTGGAGAAGCTGTCGGGCATCTTGGAGGAGGAGCCGTCGGTCGCCGAGCCCGCGACCCCCTGCCAGCTCCCGGCCGTCTCCCCGCTCCCCGGCGAGTCCCCGGCCGCCACCACGCCGGGGCCAGGCGGCGCCGGGCGCCGCGTGCGCTTTGAGTCCGTCCGGTTCGGCTACCGGCCCGCGCAGCAGGCCGACGGCGAGCCGCCCGCCCCGGCTGGCATGGTCCTGCCCGATTTCCGGCTCGACATCCCGGCCGGGCAGACGGTGGCGCTGGTGGGCGAGACCGGGGCCGGGAAGACGACGGTCGCCCGGCTGATGGCCCGGTTCTACGACCCGCTGGCCGGCCGGGTCACGCTCGACGGGGTTGACCTGCGGGAACTGCCGGACGCGGTCCTGCGCGAGGAGGTCGTGCTCATCACCCAGGAGAGCTTCCTGTTCGAGGGCACGGTCGCGGATAACATCCGGCTGGGCCGCCCGGCCGCGACGGACGCGGAGGTGGCGGCGGCGGCCCGGGCGATCGGCGCGCACGACTTCATCGTGGCCCTGCCCGCCGGGTACGCGACCGGAGTCGGCAAGCGCGGCGGGCGCCTGTCGGCCGGGCAGCGGCAGCTCATCTCATTCGCGCGGGCGTTCATCGCCGCGCCCGGCGTGCTGGTGCTGGACGAGGCGACGGCCCTGCTCGACATCCCGACCGAGCGGCTGGTCCAGGCCGCGCTGCGCACGGTCCTGCACGGCCGCACGGCGGTGATCATCGCCCACCGCCTGTCGACGGTGGCGATCGCCGACCGGGTGCTGGTCCTGCGGGCGGGCGAGATCATCGAGGACGGCTCGCCGGCCGAGCTGATCGGGGGCGACGGCGAGTACGCCGACCTGCACGCGCGCTGGGCGGCCAGCCTGGCCTGACCGCCGGGCCGGGGCGCGGCTCCCCGGGGAGCCGCGGTCCCGCGGCCGGCCGCGACGGAGCCGGCCCGGCCGGCGGCCCCTTGCTGTTATCATTTTCCTGGCCGGCGGTCACGGAACGGCGCCAAGCCGGGAGCCGGTCCGCGCGGGCGGCCGTCGCGCGAGTACTATGCACACGGTTAGCGAGCGCGGGTCGGAAGGCGGAACAGCGGGAATGCCAGGAATGCCAGGAATGCCGGGGACGTACAAGGCGAGCCAGGCGGCGGTCGACAAGCACGCGGCCGACGTGGCGCTGGCGGCGGACCGCGGCACGCTGCTCGACTCGGCCCGGGCGGCGGACATCGCGCTGCGCGCGGCCGAGGCCCGTCGCGCTCCGGTCACCGAGCTGCAGGGGCTGGCCAAGGACCTCGACGCCGCGCTGACGGCGGCGATGCAGGCCGCTTACGCCGCCCAGCGGGCTGAGATCGGGGTGCGCGGCTACGAGGACCGCATCTTCTTCCGCAAGGGCAAGGCCAAGCCCGCCGTCCGGATGCTGACCGCCGAGGCGGAGCGGCTGCTGACGCTGCGGGAGAACCACCGGCTGAACCACATCCCCGAGGTGCCGCAGGTTCCCGCAGTCTAGCGGCCCGCCGGGGCCGGGGCCGGCAGTCCCCACCCGGCCCCGAGCCGCCCTCGACCGGGCGAGCGCAGCGTGAGGAACAGCGCAACCGAGGACGGCGACGCTTGGGGACATGACAGCCCGCTGGCGGCACCCCCGAGGCAACCCGTGTTTCGCCTGAGGCGATGCATGACTACCGTGAGTTATGGGAACATGGCAATGGGTAGTCGGCTGCCCGCTCATAACACATCGGATAATCCTGAATGAACCATCGGGCAAGTCGCTTGCGTATCACCCCATCACGGGGCAAAGTTAAGGTAAGTGGTCTAGGCCACCCACGGGGGTTGCCGGGGTAGGCCCTGGCCAGGGTCTGATGAGGGAAGCTCAGCTTTCAGAACACAGGAGGCACTGTAATGTGCCCGCACATGCCGTCATGTCCGACCGCTATGGCACCGGACCGCGAAGCGGCCCACACGGTAGTCGCCCACCCGGAGCAGGGCTGGAGCCTGCTCTGCAATGGCGTGGTCATCTTCGAGGACACCGGCGAGCTGCTGCCGGATGGCGCGACGATCGCGCCGCATCGCCCGACCTGCAGCCGCGCTGCCTGACGCCGCAGCACCCGACCTCGCGCCAGCCGTTCCGCGCGGCCCGGGTGCCAGCTCGTTAACTGCCGGCTCACTCGCGAGCAGCGGGGCACGGGGCGCGCCTACGGGGGCAGTGCCTTCGCCGCGGCAGTGCCTTCGCCGCGGCAGCACCGCTCGCCAGGCGTACCGATCACGGGGTAGCGCTGGTAGCCGACGGTACCGATCGCCTAGCGCCGGGACCCGTCCGCAGTGTCGCGCGTCCCTGGACAGTGCCCACCCGGACATCGCTAAGGGGCGAGCAGGCCGCGCAGCCACCCGGCGGCGAGGCCGCCGATCGCGGCTGGGTCCCGGGACAGGGCGTGAGTCTCCCCCGGCAGGACCGTGACGGTGATGCCCTCATCCGCGCGGGGGATGCCGAAGGGGTCGCGCTCCCCGTTCAGCACCAGGACGGGCACGTCCGGGGGGAGCTCGGCCGCTCGCGACCGCTCCGGGTGGCCAGGCGGGTGGAGCGGGAACGCCAGCGCGATGACCCCGCGAGCGCGTACGGCGCCCGCGGTGCGGCACGCGACCCGCGCCCCGTTGCTGCGCCCGCCCTGGACGAGTGGCAGCTGCGTGCCGCCCGAGCGGCGCAGCGCGCCCGCGAGCGCGGCGATGACCTGCGCCCAGGCCGCGTCCTGCTTGACCGCCGACCCGGGGGCGCGCTGGCCGCGCACCACGTAGGGCTGGGTGACCAGGGCCGTCACCGCGCCCAGGGCCAGCCCGGCGTCGCGGACGGCGAGCACGTCGGCGGTGTCGGGGGTGCCGCCGGACCCGTGGGTGAGGGCCAGCAGGAACCGCGGCGTCCCGGCCGGCTCCGCCACCGTGACCCGGGCGGGCCCGGCGTCCGTCTCGATCTGCCCCACGTCCCTCATGACGGGCCAGGGTAGCGGGTTCCCCCGCGCCCGCCTTCGCCACCCCCGCCTAGCCAGGTAGCCCGGGACTAACTGAGCAGCGACGGCAGGCAGGATCCCGCCGCTGCACCCGTGGATCCCCGCATCCGGTGCTGGGCCTGGCCGGCGGGCTCAACCTTCTTGCGGCCTGG
Source organism: Trebonia sp. (assembly GCA_036276115.1). GTDB lineage: Bacteria > Actinomycetota > Actinomycetes > Streptosporangiales > Streptosporangiaceae > Trebonia. The sequence goes on along the minus strand of DATBEM010000008.1, from coordinate 15,760 downwards.
TGCCGTCTAGTGGACATGGACACCACACGCGCGAAGATCCTTTCCCTCGGCGTCCTCATCGGGGCGCTCGCGGTCACCGGGTGCGCGGCGTCAGCGTCGGCCGGGCAGGCCGGGGCTCCCGCGGCGACCGCCCCGGCGGCCGCCAGTACCGCGGCCAGCAGAGCCGCCGCGACCAGCTCGCCGCTAGCCGTCAACCCCGGGGGGCCCAATCATCCGGCCCCGGAGCGGGTGCCCGCCGGCGTCACGGCGATCGTCGTCAGCGCGCACCCGAACGCCAGCGCGCCCCGCGATGTCCCGAGGCCAGTCACCATCACCAGCCCGGCCAAGGTGGCGCAGGTCATCGCGCTGGTCGACGGCCTCGGCCCGGCCGCTGCGGGCGGGGTCCGCTCGTGCCCGATGATGACGGGCAAGGCGACCACCGTGACGTTCCTGGCCGGGGTGGGCGGCAAGCAGCTCGCAGTGGTCAGCGTGCCGGTTCCCACCTGCGGCTTCGCCACGATGACGGCTGACGGCAAGGCCGGCCCGGCCCTGCGCGACCCCGGCACTGTCACGGCCGACGTCCTGCGCATCGCCGGGGTGAAGTGGACCGGCTGGAACGTCACCCCCGGCCCGCAGTCCTAGCGCCCGCGGGCCGGCGGTGCCACCCTAGGCCAGCAACGGCTTGAGGAACTGGCCGGTGTAGCTCTTGTCGCTGGCGGCGACCTGCTCGGGTGAGCCGGTGATGACGACCGAGCCACCGCCCGAGCCGCCCTCGGGGCCCATGTCGACGATCCAGTCGGCGGTCTTGATGACGTCGAGGTTGTGCTCGATGACGATGACGGAGTTGCCGTTCTCGACCAGCTTGGTCAAGACGCCGAGGAGCCGGCGGATGTCCTCGAAGTGCAGGCCCGTCGTCGGCTCGTCGAGCACGTAGATCGTGCGGCCGGTGGAGCGCCGCTGCAACTCCGAGGCGAGCTTGACCCGCTGGGCCTCGCCACCCGACAGCGTGGTGGCGGGCTGGCCGAGCCGCACGTAGCCCAGGCCGACGTCGACCAGGGTCTTGAGGTGGCGGTGGATCGCGGGGACCGCCTCGAAGAACGTCGCCCCCTCCTCGATCGGCATGTCGAGCACCTCGGCGATCGACTTGCCCTTGTAGTGCACCTGGAGCGTGTCGGTGTTGTACCGGGCCCCGTGGCACACCTCGCACGGCACGTAGACGTCCGGCAGGAACTGCATCTCGATCTTGATCGTGCCGTCGCCGGAGCACGCCTCGCAGCGGCCGCCCTTGACGTTGAAGGAGAACCGGCCCGGCTGGTAGCCGCGGACCTTGGCCTCGGTGGTGGCCGCGAACAGCTTCCGGACGTGGTCGAACACGCCGGTGTAGGTGGCCGGGTTGGACCGCGGGGTCCGGCCGATCGGCCCCTGGTCCACGTGCACGACCTTGTCCAGGTGCTGCAGGCCAGTCACCGTGCGATGCTTGCCGGGGACCGTCCGCGCGCCATGCAGCTCCCGCGCCAGCACCTGGTACAGGATGTCGTTGACGAGGGTGGACTTCCCCGAGCCGGAGACGCCGGTGACGGCCACGAGGCAGCCGAGCGGGAGCGTCACGTCCACGTTCTTCAGGTTGTGCTAGGCCGCGCCCTTGACCACCAGCTGGCGCGCCTTGTCGGGCCGCCGGCGCACCTTCGGGACCGCGATCTCGCGCCGCCCGGCCAGGTACGCGCCGGTCAGCGACTCCTGGGAGCTGATCAGGTCATCGACCGGGCCGGACACGACGACGTGGCCGCCATGCTCGCCCGCGCCGGGCCCGATGTCGACGACCCAGTCGGCGGCGCGGATCGTGTCCTCGTCGTGCTCGACCACGATCAGCGTGTTGCCCATGTCCCGCAGCCGCAGCAGCGTGTCGAGCAGCCGCTGGTTGTCGCGCTGGTGCAGCCCGATCGATGGCTCGTCGAGCACGTAGAGGACGCCGACGAGGCCGGAGCCGATCTGGGTCGCCAGCCGGATGCGCTGGGCCTCGCCGCCCGCCAGGGTGGCTGACGCCCGGTCGAGCGACAGGTAGTCCAGGCCCACGTCGAGGAGGAACCCGAGCCGGGCGTTGACCTCCTTGAGGATGAGCCGGGCGATGGTCATGTCCCGCTCGGACAGCTCAAGCTGCAGGAGGTTCTTGGCCAGCTCGCCGATCGGCTGGGCGCACAGGGCGGCGATCGACTGGTCGGCGATCGTGACGGCGAGGGACACCGGCTTGAGCCGCGAGCCCGTGCACGACGGGCAGGGCACCTCGCGCATGTAGCCGGCGAACTTCTCCCGGCTGGAGTCGGACTCCGCCTCGGCGTGCCGCCGCTCGACGTAGGTGATCGCGCCCTCGAAGGTCGTGTAGTACGAGCGCTCGCGGCCGTAGCGGTTCCGGTGCCGGACGTGGACCTGGCTGTCGTGCCCGCGCAGCAGGGCGTGCTGCGCCTTCTTGGGCAGCCGGTCCCACGGGGTGTCCACCCGGAAGCCGACCGTCTCGCCGAGGGCCTCGATGAGCCGGTCGAAGTAGTCGCTGACGTGGCCGCTCGCCCACGGCGCGATCGCGCCCTCGGCCAGGGACCTGGCGCCGTCGGGGACGATCAGCTCGGGATCGACCTCCATCCGGGTGCCGAGCCCGGTGCAGTCGGGGCAGGCGCCCCACGGCGAGTTGAAGGAGAACGACCGCGGCTCGAGCTCGTCGAATGACAGGTCGTCGTACAGGCACGCGAGGTGCTCGGAGTACATCCGCTCGCGCTGCGGGTCAGTGTCGGGCAGGTCGACGAAGTCGAGGATGACCACCCCGCCCGCGAGCCCGAGCGCGGTCTCGACCGAGTCGGTGAGGCGGCGGCGGGCAGTGTCCTTCACCGCGAGCCGGTCGATGATGACCTCGATGTCGTGCTTCTCGTGCTTCTTCAGGGCCGGCAGGGCCGACTTGTCGCCGACCACCTCATCGAGCCGGATGACGGTGCCGTCCACCCGCGCCCGCGAGTAGCCCTTGGCCTGCAGCTCCTTCAGCAGGTCGACGTACTCGCCCTTGCGGCCGCGCACGACGGGGGCGAGGACCTGGAACCGGGTCCCCTCCTCCAGCTCCAGCACCCGGTCCACGATCTGCTGGGGGGTCTGGCGGGCGATCGGCCGCCCGCACAGCGGGCAGTGCGGCTTGCCGACGCGCGCGTACAGCAGCCGCAGGTAGTCGTAGACCTCGGTGATCGTGCCGACGGTGGACCGGGGGTTACGGCTGGCGGCCTTCTGGTCGATCGACACGGCCGGGGACAGCCCGTCGATGAAGTCCACGTCAGGCTTGTCCATCTGCCCGAGGAACTGCCGGGCGTAGGCTGACAGCGACTCGACGTACCGCCGCTGGCCCTCGGCGAAAATGGTGTCGAACGCGAGGCTGGACTTGCCTGACCCGGACAGCCCGGTGAACACGATCATGGCGTCGCGAGGCAGGTCAAGGGACACGTCCTTGAGGTTGTGCTCGCGGGCGCCGCGAACGACAAGCCTGTCAGCCACTGCGCGCTCATTTCTGCTACGGACTCTGCCACGAAGACATGGGGAGCCACCTGGACAGGGGGACCTGCGACCACGGGGACTGAACCCCCGGGAACCACGCTACCGCCATCGTAGCGAGCTGATCAGACATTCGAGTGGTGTCGGCTCGAACGTTCAGTACCCGGCTGGGTATTCCCGCGCACGCCCTAGACGGCCTCGGCGTGGCTGACGTCCCACATCCACAGGTCCGGGCCGGGGTCGTGGCGGGTCCCGCTCCGGTACCTGAGCAGGTCGCGCTGCTCGGTGATGCTCAGCTCGGCCGGGACGTGCCGGGGCGCCCGGAATGCCGCGTCCACGTTGTAGTACGCCTGGCCGTCGACGTAGTAGTCGCGGCGGAAGTCGGTCCGCCACTGGGAGTTGGGCCCCCAGCCGCGCGACTCGTCCACCGCGGTCCGGTACCGCCGCCACCAGGCCCAGTACAGCGGCGAGCCCGTGGCCACGTCCGGGTCGAGCCAGCGCGCCCCGGCCCGCACCGTGACCCCGGACCGGGCCAGCAGCAGCGACCTGAGCAGGAACCCGGGCCAGTGCTCGGCCACCAGTTCCGGCGGCTGGTCCGGGTCGTCGGCGGCCTCGACCGCCACGATCTCGTGGAAGAACGGGTGGAAGCGGTCCTCGGCCACCCGCACCCCGCCCATCGCGGCGCAGAAGGCGTGGTAGGCGCCCGGGCCCGGCCCGCGCCCGGTCCAGGGGGCCGGCGGCGCCGCCGGCTGGCCCGGGCGGGCGGGGAAGGCGGCCTCCTGGTAGGGCTCGATCAGGACGTCAAGAACCCGGGTGAGGACGTACAGCGCCTGCAGCGGGGTGTAATTGTCGTGGTCGTTCGGTATCGGGATGTTCATTGCGCTGGCCTGACCAATTAGGTGCAGGTCCGCGACGGACCGCGGGTTGGCTTCCACCCAGGGAAGCAGCACGTCGCCGGCCCACGCTTCGCCGTCATAGTCATGTAGCCGCTGGAAGAGCCCTCGCCACGGGGCGTACCGGAACCGCAACGACATCCGCTCCTGGCCAGTCCAGCTATCGGTGGCGATGTGCGGTCCCTCAGCCGGCCGGACGAGCCGGAGCGCGGACGAGCTTGTGGGTGATTAGCGCCGTCATGACTGCCAAGTGTGCCACCGTCCCTGCAAACAACGCACTCAAATCATGTCCAGTAACCCCCCCGTAATGAGTGTAGCCTGGCGCGCCCTCGATGCGGCGCTGCACCTACGATCGGATTGCGAGGCGGGCGCCGAGGGAGCCGAGCGGGCGCAGGAGTTCGAGCTGCGGGCGGGCGAGGTGCTGGCGCCCTGGCGGGCCGGGCAGTTCGAGCTGCCGGGCTACTACCTGGTCCTGGCGCGCGAGCGGGGCGCCCCGGCGGGCGGCGCCCAGCCGGGGGTCACGAGGCAGCCGGGGACGGCCGGGCCGGCGGCTGGCTTCCGCCTCGGGCCGCTGCGGGCGCCGCGGGCGAACGGGTCGTGGCCGTCGCCGCCAGCGCGACGGCCGGCAGGCGGCCCGGAGCTTGACCGCGCTCGGCTTGCTGCGCCACGGGCGCTGGTGGCCGCCGCTGCCGGACGTCATCGACGCCGCCCGGCGCTACTACCCGGGTTCCCTGGCCACGGCCCCGGACGGCCCCCCGGTCCCCCTCCTCGCGTAGCCTGCCCTGGCCACGGCGGCGCTGTTCGATCCTTGCGCCTTTGTTTCGGCTTTGCTCGCTCTCTCGCCGCAGCGTCATTAAGGCGCGTCTTGTCCGCAGCCGTTTTGCGACGTAAGATCATGAGAGTTCCGGATCAGGCAGGCAGTGACGAGGGGGACTTGCCGATGATTCCTGCTGTCCTGTAGGTGCGGGTTGGGCGGACTTGACGTCAGGCTGTTCGGAACTCCTTCGATCAGCCGTTCCGGGCGGCCGTCCGGGCGCATTCCGGCAAAGTCGCTGGAGATTTTCTGCTTTCTCCTGATACATCGCCAGCGCGGGTACAACCGGGAATTGCTATCGGAGTTCCTGTGGCCGGACGACAGCGCCGCCGTCTCCAAGCGGTACCTTCGGCAGGCCCTGTGGAAGCTCAACGCCGCCGTCGAGTCGGAGCCAGGCCCGGCCGGCGAGCTTATCGAGACCCCTCATTCCGGATGGCTCCAGGTCAACGCGACCGCGGTCGCGTGGGCCGACGTGAGTGACTTCGATCGCGCCTACCTGTCCGTCGTCAACAATGACGGCGACCGGCTCAGCGATTCCGAGGGCAAGGCGCTTGAGCAGGCAGTCGGGCTATACCAGGGAGAATTGCTGTCCGGCTGGCAGCAGCCGTGGTGCGTGACCGAGCGGTCCCGCTATCACAATGCCTACCTCGTCATGCTGGAGCAATTGGCGGCCTGGTGCCGCGTGCGCGGCCGCTACACCAAGGGGGTCGCGTGCGCCACGCGCGCGCTCGGGCTGGACGCGACCCGGGAGTCGGCCCACCGGGAGCTGATGCGGCTGCACCACGCGGCCGGGAACCGGTCGCTGGCGATCCGCCAGTACCAGCAGTGCGCTGACGTGCTCGCGCGGGAGTTCGGCGTCCCGCCCTCGGGGCCGACCCGGGACCTGTACGGGCAGATCCTGGGCGAAGACGCCCCGGGCAGCGGGGGCACCGCGGCGGCGCTTCCGCTGGCCCGCCGGGAAGCAGCCGCCGATCCCGTCATGGACGCGCGCCTGGACGAGATCCAGGCCACGCTGCGGGAGCTGCGGGACTTCGTGCTGCGCGCCTACCGGAACGCGGGCTGACCCGGTGGCCGGGGCGGCGGGGTTCAGCGACTCCCTGGAGCATGTGCTGGCCGAGCTGGCCCGCATCGACCTGCTGCTGGAGGCGCAGGTCGCGGTGTTCCGCGGCCGGCTGGCGGCCCGGCCAGACGACCTCGGCGCCTACTACGTCTCCGACGCCGAGGTCGCGACGCTGCTCGCCCCGGCCCCGGCCGTGGCCCCTGCCCGCGAGGCCGCCCCGGGGGCGCGGGCCGCGATCGACGCCCGGGTGGCGGCGACCAGCCCGGGAGTGGACCTGCGGCTGCCTCGCCTGCGGGACGCCTTCGGCCTGTCCCCGGCCGAACTGGACGCCGTGCTCCTCGCCCTCGCGCCCGAGGCGGACCGGCGCTACGAGCGCCTGTTCGGCTACCTGCACGACGACCTGGGCCAGCGCCAGCCCGGGGTGGACCTGATCCTCGACCTGGTCACCGGCGGCGCCCCGGGCAAGCTGGCGCTGCGGGCCATGTTCGCCCCGTCCGCCCCCCTGGCCCGCCACGGCCTGCTCATCGTCGGCCGCGACCCGGCCGCGCCCGCCGGGTCGCTGCTCGGGTCCGGCGTGCGGCTCGCGCCGCGGGTCGCCCGGTTCCTGCTGGAGCCCGGCGATGAGCCGGACGAGCTACTGAGGGGACTGGCCGAGCTCATCCCCGCTGCCGCGACGGCCGCCGGCGGGAGCCCGGGCAGTGGCGCCGGCGCCGGCGCGGCCCAGCGCACTGCCGCCCGGGACGGTGCCGCCCGGGACGGTGCCGCGGCCGGGCGGCCGGCCTTCGCCGAGGCCGCGGAGGCCGACGATGCCCGCGAGCTCGCCCTCGGGCGGGCCGCCGCCGCCGGGCGCCCCCTGCTGCACGCCTGGGGAGAGCGGATCGGGACGCCGCCGCCGGGCGACTTCGCCGGGCTGCTGACGGCGGTGGACCGGGAGGCCCGGCTGGCCGGGGCCTGCCTGTGGTGGAGCGGGGCGGACGCGCTGGCCGAGGCCGCCCAGGCCGGGGAGCTCGCGCGGGTCGCGCGCGAGCTCGGTGACCGGGCGCTGGTCAGCGGCCCGGCCCGGCCCGCCGCCTTCGCTGGCCTGGAGCTGGTCGAGGTGACCGCCCCGCCCGGGCGCAGGCGCGAGCGGTCCCGGGCGCGGCTCGGCGCGCTGGCCCGGCTCGTGCCGCCCCGGCATGGCTGGGATGACCTGGTGCTGCACCCCGATCGCGGGCAGCAGCTGCGCGAGATCGCCGACCGGGTCCGCTGCCGGGCCACCGTGCACGACGAGTGGGGATTCGGGGCGGCGGTGGCCAGCGGCCGGGGCCTCAACGTGCTGTTCGCCGGCCCGTCGGGCACCGGCAAGACGATGGCGGCCACCGTGCTCGCGTCGTCGCTGGGCCTGGACCTGTTCGCCGTCGACGTCTCCGCGCTGGTGAGCAAGTACATCGGCGAGACCGAGAAGCACCTCGCCCAGGTGTTCGACGCGGCCGCGGCAGGCGAGGGCGTGCTGTTCTTCGACGAGGCGGACGCGATCTTCGGCAAGCGGACCGCCGTCAGGGACGCCCACGACCGGTACGCCAACGTGCAGACCAGCTACCTGCTCCAGCGCCTGGAGGACCATGAGGGCCTGGTCGTGCTGGCCACCAACCTGCGCAAGAACATGGACGAGGCGTTCGTCCGGCGGCTGCACGCGGTGGTCGACTTCCCCGTTCCCACCCCCGAGCAGCGGCGGCTGATCTGGGCGCGGCTATGGCCGGCCGCGGCTCCCCTCGATCCCGGCCTGGACCTGGACCGGCTCGCGGCCGAGGTGGACCTGCCGGGCGGCCACCTGCGCAACATCGCCGTGAGCGCGGCGTTCGGGGCCGCCGCCGACGGCGGCGTGATCACCGCCGCCCACCTGGACCACGCGATCCGCCGCGAGTACCAGCACCTGGGCAAGATCACCCCGCCGGCCCGCCGCGGCGCGGGCTAGGAGAATTTCACGTCGTTGGCGATCGCGATGAGCCTGTTCGTGCCGGGCGCGGAAAGTCCTGCGTCGTTCACCCTGTCGATGAAATCCTTCTTAGTGGCGGTCCCTGGGTGGTCGAACAGGACGCGGGCAAGCTTGACGCCGTCTTTCTCCGTTAGAGAATACTTATCACGCAAGAGCTTGTACTCGTTCGGGCTCGCCTTTTTCGCATTACTGTCTATTGTGCCATCCGATAGGCGCTTTACCATCTTTCCGGTATTCTTTTTGTATACCTGGATGCTGGCCATGCCTGCTACCAGGCCAGCGAGGGACATGGGATCCTCCAGTTTCTTGCCGGCCGGGGCCGGCGGCAGGGCAACCATCGGCACGTTCCACGGGCTCGTCGTGGCCGAAGGCTGGTCCGTGCGATCTTGCGGCTCGGGCTGGAACATGTGCGCCCGGTGGATCGCCGCCGACGGCAAGCTCCTCGTGGTGGCGAGCGACGTCATGTTCTCGATGTAGGCGGCGAGGCTACCGGAATTCTGCCGGCTGAGCGGGCTCGGGTGCGTGCGGGAGGTCTTGAGGACAGGGTCAACAACGACCTGCTCCGCGTCTACCCTGCTGGGGCGCAGGGTGTGGTACTGGATTCCGTTGGTGAAGTTCATCGCCGGGAAAAGCGAGCTGCCCTTAGCCCTGGCTTCCGCTTCCCACAGGCCGGGCACCCACCGCGCGAACGTGGCCGTGGTCGTCTTCAGGTCGGCCAGCGAGTCCGTCCCCGTCGGCGGCAGTGCCGTGAGCAGCGAGGCCGGAAAGACCTTGGCGTCGATCAGGTCCTGCCCGGTCCTCGTGTACGCGTCGCCGGAGTAGTTCACCTTCACCCAGTAATCGAAGTTGATCCCCAGGTGGTGCTGCAGGTACTCGGGGATCCGTTCCCAGCCGCGCATGAGGGACTGGTTGAAGTGCTTGTTCTCCTGCGGGGCGAGGTTATAGGTCTGGTCGGCGTCCTGGCCGGACATCAGGGTGTGCTCGATCAGGTGCCCGCCGTCGTAGGTGCTCTTGTTCTGGTCAGGGCGCCCGAAGATGGCCCGCTCCATCACCCCGAAGTGGCCGTAGGCGGAGATGACGGCATTGTTGCGGTCGCCGCCGTTGCCGCCCTTGAACTTGCCGTCAATGTCGGCCTCGACCTCGCCCGCCCGGTCGTAGATGCCCGCGTACTTGGCCGGGCTCACGTTGATGAACGGCGACACCGTGCTGAAGTTGTAGAGCTCGGGCTCGCCCGCGCTGGTGAAGAACCGGCCGAAGACGGCGCTCAGCGTCGCGATCGGCGTCGCGGCGTTCTTCTCCCTCGGCAGCTTCTTGGTGAACTCCGACTTGAGCTGCAGGGGCGCGACGGCCGGGGGCGGAGCCGCCTCGGCGGCCACCCCGCCCTGCGCCGGGCCGCTGCCCGGCCCGGCGGCGAGGCGGTCGCCCATGACGTCGGCCTCGCGCTCCAGCCCCGGGTCGGTGTTGAGGGCGCGCCCGCTCGCGCGCCCGGTCACCGGGACCCGGCCCTGCCGCTGCTGCACCAGGTGCCACGCCTCGTGGGCAAGGTGGCGATCGGCGCCGGGCGCGAGGTGGATGTCCGAGCCTGCCGCGTAGGCGCGCGCGTCCACCCGGCGCGGCTCGGCTGAGGAGCGGTGCACGCTCACGTCGCTGAGGTCGAGGCCGGACTCGCGGGCCACCGAGGTGAGCAACCGGGCGGGCAGGCCGCCCGGGCGGGCAGGCACCCGGGCCGGGCGCGACGCGGCCAGGCGCTGCACGACGCGGCCGGCGCCCTGGTTGCCGAGAGTGCGCTGCAGCCGCAGCAAGGCGGCCGGCCCGGCCGCCTGCGGGGCAGCCGACGGCGCCGCGGCCGCCGCCCGCGCCGTCTGCTGCAGGGCTTCCCCGGCCGCCTCGTGCCCGTGGAATCGCATGCCGCGAGGATGGCTTAGCCTCGTCTGCCCGGCCGTCTGCCCCGGCGTCTGCCCGGCCGTCTCCGTCGCTCGCGGCGGTCGGCTCCCCGGCTAGGTCACGCGCCCCGAGGCGGGTGAGCACGTCTCTCGTGGGGCCGGAGAGCGGCTTGGCGGGCAGTCGCTGGCCTGCCGCCATTTCGGGGCCAATGAGAACCCGCCCGGGCCATTGTTAATTCTCCGAATCGTCCTTGCCTCGGCCGGAGACGGCCCGGGAGACGCCGCGTGAGACGCCCCGAAGTCAGCGCCCCGCTAGAACTGGGGGCGTGCTGCAGGACCTGGACGCCACGCTGGCGGCGCTCGTCGAAGGCGAGCTCGGGATACCCGGGGTGACGGTCAGCTTCGTCGGCCCGGACGGCGACTTCCCGCCGTCGTCGGTGGCGCTGCCCGCGCTGTCGTTCTTCCTGTACGACATCCGGGAGGACCTGGACCTGCGCGGCAGCGGGGTCTGGGAGGTGGAGGGCGGGTCGCGCCAGCCGCCACCGGTCCGGGTGAACTGCTCGTACCTGATCACCGCGTGGCCCACCGACACCGCCCCCAACCCGGCGGAGGACGAGCACCGGATGCTCGGGGAGCTGCTGAAGGTGCTGCTGCGGTACCGCGCGATCCCGGCCCAGTACCTGCAGGGGGAGCTCACGGGCCAGGACCCGCCGATGCCGACCCGGATCATGGCCGACAACCAGCTGACCAGCCTGGGCGAGTTCTGGCAGGCGATGGGCGGGCGGCCGAAGGCATCCCTGCACTACGGCGTGACGCTGAGCGTGGACGTCAACCAGCCGGTCCCGGCCGGCCCGACCGTGACCGAACGGGTTCTGACTATCAACCAGGGCGCCCAGCCGCCGGCCGGGTGACCAGGGAAGGACAACCGCGATGCCTCAGTACCTCTCCCCCGGCGTCTACGTCGAGGAGCTGGCCTCGGCGATCCAGCCGATCGCCGGCGTCGGCACTAGCACGGCCGGCTTCATCGGCACCGTCCCGAGCGACATCGTGATGCCGCCGCTGCCCGGCGAGACCGGCTACCAGGACGACGGCACCACCGTCGACCCGGCCACCCGCTACACCAGGGCCGCCAACGACCAGGCGGTCCTGATCACGAGCTGGGACGCCTTCCAGCGCAGCTTCGGCCAGCTCAGCACCGAGCTGCCCGGCAACGTGTGGCTCGGCAACGCCGTGTACGGGTTCTTCAACAACGGCGGCACCCGCTGCTGGGTCGCCTCGGTGTCGGCCATGGAGGCCGCGACCGACGTCGAGGACGCGCTGGCCAGCTTCGCCACGATCGACGAGATCGCGCTCGTCGCCGCCCCGGGCGCGACCGCCGCCCCCGTGCAGGACGCGATCGTGGCCCACTGCTCCAACCTGGCGGACCGGTTCGCGATCCTCGACGGCCAGCAGGACCCGGCGTCCAACACCCCGGCCGCGATCAACACCGCCCAGAGCAGCTCCTACGGCGCGATCTACTACCCGTGGATCGACATCGGCCTGGCCGGCGGCGACGGGAAGCCGCTGTACCTGCCGCCGAGCGGCCACATCGCCGGCGTCTACGCCCGGGTCGACTCCCAGCGGGGCGTCTTCAAGGCGCCCGCCAACGAGGTCATCCAGGGCGCGCTGGACGTCCAGGCGCGGCTGAGCAAGGCCGACCAGGACGGCCTCAACCCGGCCGGCGTGAACGTGATCCGCATGTTCGGCAACAACGTCACCATCTGGGGCGCCCGCACGATGGTCGGCACCAGCGGGGACGCGGAGTGGACCTACATCAGCGCCCGGCGGCTGTTCATCTACCTGCGCGAGTCGATCGAGCAGGGCACCCAGTGGGCCGTCTTCGAGCCGAACGGGCCCGACCTGTGGCAGCGCGTGCGGCGCAACGTGGGCGCATTCCTCACCACCACCTGGCAATCGGGGGCGCTACTCGGCGACACCGCCGCGCAGGCCTTCTACGTGCAGTGCGACGCCACCACCAACTCGACCGACACGCAGGCCCTGGGGCAGCTCATCACCGAGGTCGGGGTGGCGCTGGTGCAGCCGGCCGAGTTCGTCATCTTCCGGATCAGCCAGTGGTCTGGCCCCGCCAGTTCATGAGCCCTCCTCGCCGGCGCTCGTCGGCCGCATTCGCCCTGCCTCCCGGGGGGCGCCCCCCCGTACCCCCGGGTCCGCGCCTGCCAAGTCGTTCGCGAGCCCGTTCATGACCACGGTTACCCCGGGGGTCTACTTCCAGGCCACCAGCCCCCCGGCGGCGGTCCCGGCGCAGACCGGGGTGCCGGCCTTCCTCGGGTTCGCCAGCGGCGGCCCGTGGACGGCGACGGCGCTGTCCCCGGCCGACGACGTGAGCGCCGCGTTCCCCGCGACCGGGTTCCTCGACGCGGCCGTGCAGGGCTTCTTCGCCAACGGCGGCCGCCGCTGCCACGTGGTCCGGCTGCGGGCGGACCAGCCGGCGGCGACGGCCCTGGCGGCCGGCCTGGCGGCGCTGGAGGACGCCGACGCCGACCTGATCTGCCTGCCCGACCTGGTGAATGTGCCGACCTGGGCCGACGCCAGCGACCTGGGCCCCGTCACCAGCGCGCAGCGGCTGGCGCTGGACCACTGCGCGGACCGGGGCGACCGGTTCGCGGTCCTCGACGCCGTGCCGTCTTCCTCGGCGACCGTGGTGGCCGCCCAGCGGCAGGCGCTGGGCGGGCCGTCGGCCTCCTTCGGGGCCCTGTACGCCCCGTGGGTGCTGGCCGACAGCAAGGCGGTCGTGCCGCCCTGCGGGCACGTCAGCGGGATCTACGCAGCCATGGACGCGGCGGCGGGCACCCAGCGGGCGCCAGCCGGGGTCGAGCTGGCGGCCCTGCTGGACGTGCAAGTGGCCTGGGGTGACGCCGACCTGGCCAGCCTGACCTCGTCCGGGGTGAACGTCGTGCGGGCGCTGCGGGGCCGGGGCCTGCGGCCCTGGGGCGCGCGGACCGTGAGCGACGACCCGCAGTGGCGGGACATCACCGCCCGGCGGGTGGTGACCGAGCTCGTCCGCTGGCTCGAGACCTTCATGACCGGCCTGGTGGACGAGCCGAACGACGTCCGGCTGTGGGTCACGATCATGCGCGAGGTCACCGCCTACCTCGACGGCCTGTACCAGCGGGGCGCGCTGCGGGGCGCCACCGCGGACGCCGCCTTCTACGTCAAGTGCGACAGCGAGACCAACCCGCCCGCCCAGCGGGCGGGCGGCCAGGTCGTCACCCAGGTCGGCGTCGCCCTCGCCGCCCAGGCCGAGGTCCTGGTCCTCAACGTCGTCCGGACCCCTGACGCGGCCGTCGCCCAGGTGACGTGAGGCCGCCGCCGACCCGCCCGCAGCAGCCGCCAACGACCAAGCAGACAACGACCAGGGAGAGCGAACATGGCCAGAGTGGACCCCTACGGCGGGTACAACTTCGCGGTGGAGCTGGACGGCATCACCCGCGCGGGCTTCCGCGAGTGCTCCGGGCTGGCGAGCACCCAGAACGCGACCGAGTACCGCGAGGGCACCGACCGGCAGCTCAGCTCGCGCAAGCAGCCGGGCCTCAACACCTACGCCGACATCACCCTCAGCCGGGGCTTCACCAGCGACCGCGCGCTGTGGGACTGGCGGCAGAAGGCGGCCGGCGGCGCCGTCGAGCGGCACACGATCTCGATCATCATGCTGGACGAGACCGGCAACGCCAAGGTCACCTGGAACCTGTTCGAGGCGTGGCCGACGTCGTGGACGGGCCCGAGCCTGTCGGCCAGCAGCGACGAGATCGCCGTCGAGGCGCTCACCATCGCCTACGAGCGGATCGAGGTCGACCAGTGGACGTAGCCCCGGCGGCGGTGGCCGCGCCACGGGCAACGGAGTTCGCGTTCACCCTCCCCCGGGGGCTGCCCGGCCCGGACGGCGCGCTGCACCGCGACGGCTCGATGCGGCTGGCGACCGCGTTCGACGAGATCGAGCCGATCAAGGACCCGCGGGTCCGGGCCAACCCGGGCTACCTGGTCGTGATCCTGCTGGCCCGGGTCATCACCCGGCTCGGCACCCTCGAGCACGTCAGCACCCGCACGATCGAGAACCTGTACGCGGCCGACCTGGCCTACCTGCAGGACTTCTACCAGCGGATCAACCTCACGGGGAGCCCCCGCTTCCAGGTCGAGTGCCCGCACTGCGCCCAGCCATTCGAAGTGGAGACCGCCGGCCAGGGGGAATGACGCGCTACCCCCCGGACCGGCTGCACGAGGAGGTAGCGTACGTGGCTTTCCACTTCCACTGGCCTTACGACCAGATCATGCGGCTGGAGCACGCGGAACGGCAACGCTGGGTCGGTGAGATCGCCCGCATCAACCAGCGGCTGAACGAGCAGACGGGAGCCAGGAGATGACATCGTCCGGCGTGCCGCTGGGCCTGTCGTGGGCGGCCTCGGTCGCCGGGGCATGGGTGCCCGCCATCCCGGCCCTGGACCCGTACCCGACGTTCAACTTCGCGGTGGAGATCGACGGGCTCCTCGTCGGCGGCTTCACGCAGGTCAGCGGGCTGGACAGTCGGCTGGAGACCGAGCAGTACCGGGAGGGCGGCGTCAACGGCTACGTGCACACCCTGCCGGCCGGGGCGACGCCCGGCAACCTGACCCTGCGCCACGGCCTGACGATCAGCAGCGTGCTGTGGAACTGGCACGCCGACGCCGTCGCGGGCCGCGTCCAGCGCCGCAACGGCACGATCTTGCTGCTGGACCGCCGCCAGGTCCCCGTCATGTGGTGGAACTTCCGCAACGGGCTGCCGGTCGCGTGGACCGGGCCGGACTTCAGCGCCACCGACGACCAGATGGGCGTGGAGTCGATCGAGATCGCCCACGAGGGGCTGACCAAGCCGCTGCTCGGGCAGGCGGCCGCCATCGCCAACGGGCTGACCCAGGGGCTGGCATGACCAGCCTCGCGGGCCGGCTGTGGGAGCGCGCCCGGCGCCCCGGGGTGATCGACCGGGCGGCGATCGCGGACCGGATCGCGACCCGGCACGAGCGGCTGGTGGCGCCGCTCCCGCTGGCCGCCGTGGCCGGCCGCTATACGGGCCCGGCGCCCGAGGGCGGGGAACTGCCGGTCGCCCGCGCCCGCCCGGCCCCCGTAGAGCGGTCACGGCCGGACGCGGCGGCCCCCGCGCCCTCGGGGCCACCCGTGATCCAGCTGAAGGCGCTGCCCTCCGCGCCTGCCCCTCAGCCGCCCGCTGCCCCGCCGCTGTCGGTGGTGACCGGCCACGGGGGGCACTACGCGGACGGCGGCCCGCGCCCGGACTCGAGGCCGGCCCCCCGCCTCGCGCTGGTCAGTGCGCTTCCCCCTCGGCTCGCGCGCCCGGTGCCAGCCGACGCGGTGCCAGCCGACGCGGTGCCAGCAAGCCCGGTGCCGGCTGACCTGGGGCCAGATACCCCGGGGCCAGCCAGCGCGGGCCCAGCCGCCTCCGGGCCGGCCGGTTCGGGGCCCGGCCCCGGCCGGGCCCAGCCGGGCCCACCGCCGACCGTGCTGACGCCGTCCCCGTTTTCCTCGCCGCCGCCCGCGTCGCTGCTCGCGGACGCGCCCGGTCCCGTCGGCGGCCTCCGGGCCGGGCCT
>DATBEM010000007.1:0-23300 GCA_036276115.1 Trebonia sp. | reverse complement strand
TTATCCAGTGCCCGCCGGGCCCCGGTCATCCAGTGCCCGCCGGGCCAGGTGTGGCCTACCGGCCGCGGGAGGCCGCTGGCGTGGGGGCGCCGGGTGCGGCCGGGACCAGGGGCGGGCTGCCTGCCGACGACGGCGAGGTGCCCGGGCCGGTCGGGCGAGGCCCTGCCCCGGTTGTCGCTACTCCGGTTGTCGCTGTCCCGGCGGATCCAGCCCCGGTGGATGCCGCGGTCGGATTCGCCCCGGTCGCATTAGCCCCCGATGGGTTCGGCCCGGCCGTGGCCGGCGCGGTCGAGGCCAGCGGGCGCCCGGTCGGCCCGCCGCGCGGCCACGGGGCCGGGGGGAGCGCGGTCGTGGTCGGGGTGGGGGCCGGGGCCGACTGGCTGGGGACGGGCTGCGGGCCTGGCCCCCCGGTCGGGCGCGGGCCGGGCGGGGTGGCCCGAACGGACTGGGAGTAGCCGGGGGCCTGCGGGCGGGTCGGCGCAGGGCCCGGCCGGGTGAGGTGCGCGATGCCGCCCACCGTGGCCACGATCACCCCGGCCAGGCACAGCAGCCCCCCGGCGGCGGCCAGGCGCTGGCGGGCCCGCTGGCGGCGGCCCCGCGCCATGATCGCTTCCAGGTCGGGCGGGCCCGCGAGGGAGCCGGGGCCGGGGCCTGCCCGCAACGCGCGGCGCAGGGTCTCCAGGTCGGTCATCTCCGGTCACCTCCCAGTGCCCGCAGCGGGCTGCCATCGGCCGAGACCCGCAGCTTGGCCAGCGCGCGGGAACTGGTGCTCTTCACGGTGCCGGCGGTGATGCCCAGGTCGCGCGCCACTGTCTCCTCCGGAAGGTCACACAAGAACCGCATGACGATCACCGTTCGCTCTCGCAGCGTCAGCGTGGCGAGGGCCTCGGTCAGCCAGTGCCGCAGCGCCACCTCGTCGGCCAGGTCCGGCCCGGCGGGCGGCTCCGGCAGGACGTCGGACGGGTATTCCTTGAGCCGGCGGCGCCACTTGTCGGTCAGGTAGTTGACCAGCACCCGCCGGGCATAGGCGAACGCGTCGTCGCGGCGTACCCGCCGCCAGGCCGCGTACGTGCGCACCAGCGTCGCCTGGACGGCGTCCTCGGTCGCGTGCGGGTCGCCCGTCAGCAGGTAGGCCACATGCCGCAGCCCGGCCGTGCTCGCCTGCGCGAACTCGGTGAACTCCTCGTCAGCGCGTGACAACCGCCGTCCCTTCCATGGATGCCCCGTTCGTTGTACTACGGCCAGGGTCCCGCCCAGGTTGCGTCCCGGGAGGCGCAACTTTCCGGTCCCCCGGCCGTATTTCCCGGTGCCAACGCAGACGCGAGTTAACGCAAGAGCCAGAGAAGGAGAAGCACATGGGCATCCGCATCGGGGGACGCTGGATTAAGGGCACGTGGCTGGCGGCCGGCATCGCCGGGCTCGTGGTCGCCGGCGGGGGGAGCGCCGCTATCGCCGCGACCGCGCAGGGCCACCCGGCGCCCGCGCCCGTCCCGGCCAGCGCGACGGCGACCGCGGCCCCGGTTCCGACGGCCACGACCGGCGGCGCGACGGCGACCCCGGCGCCGGTTCCGACGGCCACGACCCGCGGTGGCGGCGGCCCGTCCCCGGTTCCCACGGCCACGACCGACGGCACGACCCCGCGCTAGCGCAGGCAATTGGGGATTCCCTTTATGGGCGGGTGGCCCTTATTCATCAGGGGAAGCCAAGCTTAAATTCAGGAAGCGGATACGGGCAAAGGAATGGCAGCGGAACGGCGGGCGGCGCCAAGGGGCGCCCCGCCGTTGCCGTTAGTAACCGGCGCTGGCGCAGGGAAGAGACGGGCATCTCGCCCATTGACAACCATATCACCGTGAACTAGAATAGCGGTCGCGACGTTGTCTCTGGTGTGCTAGAGAAACCTAATTGCGACCCCTACGCGGAAGCTGGGAGTGGGCATGCCTACTGACGTGAACGTCGAAATCGCCGCGCGTGAGGCGCTCGCGAACGTCCTTGAGTCCGGTACTGAGCCCGCCGGCATCGACCTGGACGCCGATATGGCCGACGGCCTCGGGCTGACCTCGCTCAATAAGGTCATCTTCCTGATGTCGGCGTGCGACGACGCCCAGGTCAGCCTTTCGGCTTTTACCGAATCGGACGTGGCGGGAATGCGTACCCTGCGTGACGTTGTCGACGCGCTATCGCGGAACCTGGACGGAGGGAGCTGACATGGCGTGGGCGAGCCTGGCGGCCGTGGGCCTGGAGAATGAGCATCTCGAGCTGCGGCCAGTCCGCGAGCAGGACCGGGAAGCGCTCCGCGCGATCGCGATGGACCCGCAGATCTGGCAGTACTTTATTCTCCGTATCGACACCGCCGCCGAATTCGACGCATTCTTCGACCGCGGCCTCGCGGACCAGTCATCGGGGAGCCGGGTCGTCTACGTTATTACCGATAAGCAATCGGGGCGCACGGCCGGCAGCATGAGCCTGTGCAACATGTCCGAGCCCGACGCGCGCCTTGAGATCGGCTGGAGCTGGCTCGGGCGCGACTTCCAGGGCAAGGGCATCAACCGGTGGGCGAAGTTCCTGATGCTCGCCCACGCCTTCGAGGGACTCGGGGCCGAGCGGGTCGAGTTCAAGACCGACCGGCTGAATGTCCAGGCCCTGCACGGGCTGGCCAACATCGGCGCGCGGGAGGAAGGCACGCTCCGCAGCTTCAACCCGATGCCGGGCGGCCGCCGCCGCGACGCGGTTTACTTCAGCGTGCTGCGGGCCGAATGGCCCTACGTGCGCGAGCAGCTCCTCACCCGGGAGAAGGTCGCGCCGGCGGTGAACGGGGCATGACCGCCGCGTTCGTCCGTGCTACCGGCGAGCCATTCGACGTTGGCTACCAGCATGGCGCGGCCCTGGCGGCCCGGTTGCGGGCGTTCCTCGACGATGGCCTGGCCCGGGTGGGCAAGCTCGCGGCCGGCCCGGCGTCGCTGGAGGGGCTGCGTCCCGTGCTCGCCGAGTACGACGCGCGGATCGCCGCCGCCACGCCCCGGCTGGGCGAGGAGATCGGCGGCCTCGCCGCCGGGGCCGGGATCACCCGCGAGGAGGCCGTACTGCTCCAGGTCCGCCGGGAGGTCATCGGCTACCAGCGAGTGCCGGCCCTCGTCCGGGGCGACTGCACCACCTACGCCCACCTGGCGGCCGGGCCGGGCGGGGAACCGGTGCTGGCCCAGACCGTTGACCTCAACGGGGACCTAGACGACCAGATCGCGGTGCTCGACATCGGCCTGTCCGGGGCGGGGCGCCGGGCGCTGCTGCTCAGCTTCGGCGGGCTGCTGGGCTACCTCGGGATCAACAGCGACGGCCTCGCGGTCGGCCTGAACCTGGTGCTCGGCGGCGACTGGGGCCCGGGACTGCCGCCCTACCTGGCGATCAGGCACCTGCTGGACAACGCCGGGTCGGTCGCCGAGGCCATCGCGATCCTGCGGGACCTGCCACTGGCCAGCTCGCGGACGCTGACGCTGTGCGACCGCACGTCCGTCGCCTGCGTGGAGCTCCTCAGTGGCGAGGCGCGGCTGGTGGGGTCACCGCAGAGCGGGACCGAGGGCACGCCTGCCCGCGAGCTCGTGCACACCAACCACTTCCTGCACCCGGACTTCACCCGCTACGACCAGCTCAACATCTTCGCCCGCAACTCCTCGGCCCTGCGGCTCAAGACCGCCGTCGCCGGCCTGGCCACGCTCGGCGCGCCGGGCGGGGCGGGGGTCGAGGAGCACTTCGGGCTGCTGTCGCAGCCGCCGATCTGCGTGGCCGGCAACGGCGACATCCGGCGCGAGAAGACTGTCGCGGCGGTGGTGCTGCTGCCGGCCCGAGGCGAGCTGCACCTGCGACCGGGCGATCCCTCAGCCAGCGCCACCGAGTCGTTCCGGCTGGCCAGCGCCTCATCGGCCGAGCCGCACCCGGCGGGGGCACCGGCATGAGCGAGCCTGCGAGTGAATCGGGAAGGACTGTGCGCCCGCGAATGCGGCCAACGAGCGCCAGCGAGGAGGTCACGTGAGCGCGACCGGGGACTGGTTCGTCACCCCGGGCGGGCCGCCGCTGGCCGGGGTGCCCCGGGTCTTCTGCTTCCCGCACGCGGGCGGCCTTCCCCGGGCGTTCCTCGACTGGCAGGCCGGGCTGGGCGGCGACGCCGAGATCGTCGCGGTCTGCCGGCCGGGCCGCGAGCACCGGGCGGCCGAGCCCGCGCCCACGATCGCGGAGCTGATCGACGGCGCCGCCGCCGCCATCACCGAGCTCACCGCGCGCGACGGCCGGCCGTGCTACCTGTTCGGGCACAGCCTCGGGGCGCTGGTCGCGTTCGAGGTCTGCCGGCGGCTGGCCGGCCCGGCCATCCCCCGGCACTTCATCGCGTCCGGCTGCTCGGCGCCGTCGCTGCTCCCATCGCAGCGGGTGCGGCGGATCGCCACCTTGTCGGGGGCCGAGTTCGCCGAGGCGATCGCGTTCTTCGGCGGCCTCCCGCCCGAGGTCGTCGCTGACCCCGAGGTCCGCGACCTGCTGCTGCCCGGCCTGATCGCGGACTTCCGGATGGCGGTCGGCTACGAGTACCGCCCCGCCTCGCCGCTGACCGTGCCGGTCACGCTTGTCGTCGGCCGCGACGACCCGCACGTCGGGCAGGCCGAGGTCGCCCCGTGGGACCAGGAGCTGGCATGGCCGCCGGACCGGTACTGGCCGGCCGGGGGGCACTTCTACTTTGAGCCCGACGCCCGACCGGTGACCGGTATCATCCGCTCAGCAGTCCTGGCGGACCAGCACGTGGAGCTGATCTGAAGGCGGTTTCCGGTGACACTGCAGAACCGGGTCCTGCCCACCGGGGAGATCGTCGCGTACCCGGCGCGGGGCATGCTCATGGGCAACCGGGGCAACATCCACCGCCGCGACCGCACGCTCGGCGTGAGCCGCTGGCGGATGAAGATGTGGATCTCCTGCGTGCTCGACTGGCAGGGGCGCCGGCTCGACGTCATGCCCCCGACGACCCGCTGGACGGCCTTGTTCTTCCTGGACGAGGTCACCGCGCTGGCATCTGGCCACCGGCCCTGCGGCTACTGCCGCCGGGCCGACCACCGCTGGCTGGCTGAGAGCTGGCGGGCCGCGCGGGGCCTTTCGGCGGTCCCGCGCGCGTTCGAGATGGACATCGAGCTGCACGCCGAGCGGGTGGAGTCGCGCACCCGGCGCCAGGTGACCCGCCCGGCCGTCGCGGGCGACCTGCCGGACGGGACGATGATCTCCCGCCAGGGCGTGACCGGGCTATGGTGCGAGGGCGCGCTGCGCCCATGGTCGTTCGAGGGCTACGGCCCCCCGGTCCCGGTCGCCCCCGGTGAGCAGGTCACCCTGCTGACGCCCCCGTCCCTGGTCGCCGCCCTCCGCGCGGGCTACCGCCCGCTGGTCCACCCCAGCGCCGGCCCGACCCCGCTGCGCTCCTTCCCCGCCTGACTGCTGATAACAGCAACAAAAACCTTCTGCCATCCCTCATCCGGCCGCAACCCGGCCCGGATTGCCGTCGATTCGACGCACATGTGAAGCTAATCGACGGCAGTTCCACCTTCGCTTCTGATAACAGCAAGATAAGGCCCGCCAGCAGGCAGCCGCAATCCCGCGCTCTGATAACAGCAAGATAAGGCCCACCGGCGGGCGGCTGCAACCCCGTGCACTGATAACAGCAAGACGGGCCCACCGGCGGGCGGCTGCGACCCTGCGCCTTGATAACAGCAAGATAAGGCTTGCCAGCGGGTGATCGCGACCTTGCCCGATGATAACAGCAAGAAAAATCCCGGCGCAGCGGTAGTCGCGGCCTCGCGTCCTGATAACAGCAAGTTGAGGTTCTCCCGGGTGCGGCGTTACAGGAGCAGGTCGACATCGTCTGGGAGCGCGTCCGGAGCCGGGACTGGGCCCGGGCCGGCGGCGATGCTCTTCAGCAGCGAGTGCTCGACGAACCAGGCGAGCGAGGCGTACCCGCGCCAGACTCGTCGCCATTCGCGCTCGACGGCCGCGCCGCCGAGGGTGCGGCGCACCTCGTCCAGGTAGGACACGATGATGTCGGCCGCCTGGCGGCTGTGGCCGGCCGACAGGTTGTCGATCGTGAGGTGGGCCTGCTCGTAGCCGTCGTCGAAGCCGTAATGGCGCAGCTTCTGGATCTCGTGCTGGCGCAGCTCGCCGAGGCCGAACATCTCGATCGCGAGGTTGTAGCCGAGGATCTCGTTGAAGAACGAGTCGGGGAACAGCGCCATGCACATCATGTGCAGCGTGAAGCCGTACAGGTCATCGGGCAGGTCGGCCTGGTCCCGGAAGGCGGCCTCCCGGATGTGGGGGAGGCGGACGTCCATGCTCGCCAGGGCCTGGTGGATCAGGGTGATGTGGTTCTTGCGGAGGTCGCCGTGGCCGACCTCGTCGGCGTAGATCGACAGCAGCGCCCCGTCGCCGGGCCGCTCGTAGCGGCCGGCGTTCGCGAGCCGGTGCAGCCAGGCCGCGTCGCACAGGGCGCCGAGCGCGTAGGTGGACTGCAGGAAGACGACCTCGTCGCGGGCGGGGATTTCCGCCAGCGGCTCGTACGGCTCGACCAGCTTCTCCCAGTACACCCGGTCGGCCCGCTCATACAGGGCGTCCGGGCTGTAGTCGAAGTAGCTGGCGTCGGTGTAGCGGCCGCCCGCCCCGTGCTCGAACAGTACCTCGGCCTGCTCGAACAGCGACCGGGTGCGCTCGGCCGCCAGGGGCCGGGTGCTGGGGAACGCCTCGATGTTCACCAGCCGGTAGAACAGCTCGCGGTCATCGGGGATGGCTGGCTCGGCGATCACCACGTCGGCCGGGGCGCTGGTGGCCAGCGCGGCTGCTCGTGCCCGGGCGGCCTGGTCGCCGGCGGTGTTGGGGGTGACGACGATGTCGGGCCTCATCCCCGCCTGGACCGAGTCGACCCACGCCTGGAAGGTCGCGGCCTCGCGCTCGTCGAAGATGCCGAACATCGGCCCGCCGAACCGGATCGCCCGCATGAACGGGGTCGCCCCGTTCCCTGACCGCCGTAGCTGGGCTGACTCGCGGAACTCCCTGAGGAACGCGGCCGGGTCGAGGCCGGGATCGCGGAACGTCTCGGCCAGCAGCTGCCCGCCCACCCGGACCTGGGCATGCTGGCGGCCGGCGTAGGGCGCGTGCCGGGCGATGATCGCGGCGACCCGCGACTCCAGCGACAGTCCCTCGTGCCAGGCGGCCAGCTCGGCCAGCATCGCCACGTGCTCGCGCTCCAGGTCCAGGGCGAGCTGGAGGCCGGCCCGCAGCCGCCCCCGCTCGGCCCGGCTCATGAGCGCCAGGTGAGCCGCCAGGACCTCGCGCAGCTCCGGCTCGGGCACCATCGGCTCCAGCCCCGCTAGCAGGTCATCGACGCCGAGGGCGAGGACCGCGTAGTGCAGCCCGGCCAGCTCGGGCAGGAAGCTGCCCGGCAGCCGCGACAGCGCCAGGTAGAGGCTCCCGTGCAGGGCGGTCAGCGGCCGGGCGTCGGCCTGGGCGAGGAAGTCGGGCGCGCCCACGGCGGGCAGGTAGACGCCGGCGTCCTCCAGTTCCCGGCGGCGCCGGGCGGCCAGCGACCGGCGCGGGTTCCCGTCGCCGCGCAGGGTGAAGTGCTGGCGGAACAGGCGGTTGACGATCACCGCGGGCTGGGTCGCGGGCTGGGAGAGCACGTCCAGCCAGCAGCCGCCGAGCAGCGCCAGCGGCGCCCGCTGGCGGCGCACCGCGTCCAGCGCCGGCGCGGTGCCGGCGCGCAGCCGCCCGATCACCATCCCCAGCTCGGCGCGGGCCGCGCCGACCTCGGCGGCGACCTCGCCGGCGCTCACCTCGCCCCCCGCATCCCCGCCGGAGCCGCCGGAGCCCCCGGGGCCGGCGGAGCGCAGGAAGGCGTCGAGGACGCGACGGGCCACCAGGTGGACCGCCTCGGACTCCTGGTCGCGCAGCAGCCGCCGGAACAGGGCGGCCGGCTCCCCGGCGAGGATCGCGCCCGCCTCACGGGCCGCCCCGGGGCTGAACTGGAACGCGTGCGGCGCCAAGGCGGCGGTCATGTCAGGCAGCTGAACCATGGGGACTCCTAGCAGGCCTTCCGGAGCAGGATGCCATACCGGGCCCCGGGGACGCTGGCCGCGAGCATGCAGTAGTGCCCCTGGTCGACGTGGCCCAGCGCCACCCGGTCCACCAGGTTGACCAGCGGGTCGGCGGCGAAGCAGTGGCCGGTACGGGTGATGTTGTCCAGGTAGAGCTGGTCGAGCTGGAAGCCGGCCTGGCGTTCCTTCATGACCAGCAGCGGCTTGAACAGGTTCACGTGCAGCAGCGCGGCGACGTGGCTGAGCTTCAGCCCGGCCGGCTCCAGCAGCTGCTCGTTCACCTGGCGGGTGAGGTCGGAGCTGATCTGGCTCGACCAGTCGAGCGTCGCCGCCTCCTGGGCCGACGCGCAGCCGAGGATCTCGTAGCTGTCGGCCGTGCCCGGGTCGGCGCTGACCAGGCAGCTGGCGGCGCCGTCGCTGAACAAGGCGAACTGCGCCTTCGGGTCGGCCCCGGCCGCGACCGCGTCGACCGTGATCACCAGTACCTGGCGGTAGCGGCCGGCCAGCACGAACGCGCGGGCCACGTCGATCGCGGCGAGCAGGTTGACGCACCGGTTCAGGCCCTGCCCGTAGAACGGCACGTCACCGAGGCCGATGCCGCCCAGCACGCGGGCGAAGAACGCGCCGTGGCCCTCGGCCGGGCCCGGCACCCGGGTCGAGCACAGCACCAGCGCGTCCACGTCGGCCGGGCCAGCGCCGGCCGCGGTCAAGGTGGCGCGGCCGCTGTCGGCCGCCAGGCCGGCCAGGTCGCGGCTGGTGGCGCGGACCGTCCCCCAGCCCCACAGGCCCGGGTTGGGCGCCAGCCCGAGCGATGCCGCCAGTTCCGGCAGGCCGGGGATGTCGGCGTAGCCGACCTCCCGCTCGCCGAGGACGTAGCTGGCCCCCCGCAGGTGGACGGGGCGGGCAGCACTAGCAGTCATTACTGGTCCTCCGGGGCGAGTGACGGCATCTCGGTCAGCCGGAACACCGGCGAGAAGAAGATCCAGGCGATCGGGGTGACCAGCACCAGGGCCGCGATGAGCAGGGCGGTGTGCAGGCCGAACGCGGCGCCCAGGAGGCCGCCTGCCAGCGAGCCGACTGGCAGCGCGCCGAACAGCAGCATCCGGTAGGTGGCGTTCATCCGCGCCAGCACCCGGCTCGGGGTGACGGCCTGGCGCAAGGTGACCGTGTTGACGTTCCAGATCGCGATCCCGGTGCCGTGGCCGAGCCAGCCGAGCATGAACACCACGATCGCCCCCGGGCTGGCGCCATGCGGGATGAGCAGCAGCAGCGGGGACGCTGAGACCGCCAGGATCGCGACCACCAGCGTCCGCCCGAGTCCCAGCGCCCGCTGGACCCGGGCCGCCCCGAGCGCGCCGAGCAGCGCCCCGGCCTGCAGCGCGGCCAGGGCGAGGCCGAGCTTGGTCGCCGACAGGCCGACCGTGCGCAGCGCGTAGACGGTGAAGACCGTCGACAGCGCGCCGAAGCCGATGTTCAGCGTGGCCGACTGGGCGAGCAGCACCCGCAGCAGGCGAGTGCCGTACACGGCGTGGAACCCCTCGGCCAGCGACTGGCGGATCGGGGCCTGCTCGCGGTGGTCCGGCGCGGGCTCGCGCCGCCGGACGGCGAGCAGCCCGGCCGCCGAGAACAGGTACGAGGCCGCGTCGACCGTCAGCGTGACCGGCGCGGTGATCAGCCCGACCAGCAGCCCCGCCAGGCCCGGCCCGGCGATCCCGGCGAACGCGATGCTGGCCTGGAGCCTGCTGTTGGCCTCGCCGAGGTGGCGGCGCCCGACCAGGTAGGGCACGTAGGACAGCGCCCCCACGTCGAAGCACACGCTCAGCGTCCCCGCCAGCAGCGCCACCGCGTACAGCAGCCCGAGCGACAAGACCCCGCCCGCCTGGGCGATCGGCACCAGGCCGATGATCACCGCGCTGGCCAGCGAGCAGCCGATCAGCACCGGCCGGCGGCGCCGGCGGTCCAGCACGACCCCGGCCAGGATCGCGACGATGATCACCGGCACGAACCGCAGCGCGTTCAGCACCCCGACCTCGAGCACGGTGGCCTTCAGGGTGAGGATCGCCACCAGCGGCAACGCGAACTGAGTGACCTGCGTCCCGATCTGGGAGATGGTCTCGCCCCACCACAGCTTGGCGAAGTCGCGGTTGATGAGGATCCCGGCCGGCTCCCCGGCTGGCGGGGCGTCGGCCGGGGGAGCCACTTGCTCAGCGGCCATCGGCGCCGTCCTCCGGGTGGCCGCCGTGCCACTTGCGGATCGTCGCGGCCACGTCAGCCACCAGCGGCGGCCGCAGGAACGCGTAGTGGTCGCTGTCCACCGGCAGCACCGAGACCGGTGCCTCGCTCAGCAGCCCTTGCCAGCGGGCGGCGGCCGGGGCGTTGGGCGAGTTCCGGGCGCTGACGATCAGCGTCGCCGCCCGGACTCCCTCGGTGCCCGGCTGGTAGCCCGCCAGCATCCGGTTGTGCGCCGCGAACAGCTGGTAGCGCTGCTCCAGCTGGGCGGCGACGCCGTCGTGGCCGTCCCCGCCGGCCGGGTCAGCGGCAGCGCCGGCGCCGCCGGGCACTTGCCGGGCCAGCCAGCGCAGTTGCTCGGCCAGGGGGGCCACCGCCGGGTCGGGGGCGCTGGCGGCGTCCAGCCCGAGGCCGTGCAGCGCGTCGAGGACGAAGCGCCCGGCCAGCTCGCCGGCGTCGGCCGCGTTGCCCTCGGGGAACGCGAACGGCGGGTCGAGCATGGCCAGCAGCTCGACCTCCGCCCCCGCCGCCTCCAGGCGGCGGGCGACCTCGAACGCGAGGACGCCGCCCATCGACCAGCCCGCGAGCCGGTACGGGCCGGCGGGCTGCGCCTCGCGGACTAGCCGGGTGTACTCCTGCGCTAGGGCGGGCAGCGACTCCGGGACCGGGTCGCCGGCCAGCGCGGGTGACTGGAGGCCGTAGACGGTGAAGTCGTCCGCCAGCTCGCGGGCGAGGGAGGCGTAGGCCGAGACGGTGCCGCCGACGGGGTGCAGCAGGAACGCCGGCGGCAGGTCCCGGCCCTCGGTCAGGGCCACCACCGGGCCCGGCCGTGCCCCGCTGGCGTCGGCCGCCGCCAGGGCGGCCGCCAGCCGCCGGGGCGTCGGGTTGAGGAAGACCGCCGACACCCCGAGGTCCACCCCGGCCTCGCGGCTGACCAGGTCGACCAGGCGCATGGCCGACAGCGAGTTACCGCCGAGGTCGAAGAAGCTGTCGGTGGCGCCGGCCGCCTGGCCGCCGAGCAGTTCCCCGTACAGGCCGGCCAGCATCGCCTCGGCCGGGGTGGCGGGCTCGACCCGGGCGGTCGCGGCCGCCCGCTGCGGGGCCGGCAGGGCCTGCTTGTCCACCTTCCCGCTGGGGTTAAGCGGGAAGTCCGCCAGCGTGACGAAGTGAGCCGGGATCATGACCGCGGGCAGCGTGCGGCCCAGGTGGGCGCGCACCTCATCCGGGCTGAGGCCCTCGTCACCAGCGCCAGCGCCAGCGCCAGCGCCGGAGCCGGAGCCGGAGCCGGAGCCGGCGGGGGCCAGGCGCAGGTAGGCGGCGAGCTCCTTGTCGCCCCCGGCCCCGGTCACCACGGTGACGACGGCCTGGCCGATGCCCGGGTGGGCCTCCAGGGCGGCCTCGATCTCGCCCAGCTCCATGCGCACGCCGTGGATCTTGACCTGGTGGTCGATCCGGCCGGCGTACGCCAGCGACCCGTCCGGCCGCCGGCGGGCCAGGTCGCCGGTCTTGTACAGCCGGCCGCCGGGCCGGAACGGGTCGGGGATGAAGCGCTCGCGGGTCAGCTCGGGCCGGTTCAGGTAGCCGCGGGCGACGCTGGCCCCGCCGACGTGCAGTTCGCCGGCCACGCCGACGGGCACCGGGTTGAGGTGCGGGTCGAGCACGTACACCTGGTAGTTGGGCCAGACGGGGTAGCCGATCGGCGGCGGCAGCGGGGTCTGCGGGGTGATGTCGGCGAGGGTGGACACGACGGTGGCCTCGGTCGGCCCGTACCCGTTCACCAGCCGCAGGCCCGGCCGGGCCCACCGGCGGGCGAGTGCGGACGGGAACTCCTCGCCCCCGAGGAGCAGGACCCGCAGGTCCGGGTAGCCGCGGTCGGGCAGCAGGGCGAGGACGGCCGGGGTCAGGAACGCGACCGTGACCCCGGCGTCGCGCAGCAGGGCGGCCAGCCGGGGCGGGGAGTGCAGGGTCTCCGACGAGGCCAGCAAGAGCCGGGCGCCGCTGGTCAGGCTCATGAACATGTCCAGGACGGACACGTCGAAGGTGAGGGCGGAGAACTGCAGGATCACGTCGTCCGGGCTGATGTCGTAGCGCGCGCTGACGCCGTGCAGCATGTTGGCCAGGTTGCGGTGCTCGACCATGACGCCCTTGGGCTGCCCGGTCGAGCCGGAGGTGTAGAGCAGGTAGGCGAGGCTGGCGGGGGTGACGCCGGTCCCGGTGACGTTCGCGGGGTCCAGGGCCTGGAGCTGCGCCCACTCGGCGTCCAGGTCGACCACGGCCGCCGGTCCGGCCGCCCGCGCCTGGGCGAGGCTGGCGGCGTCGGTCACGATCACCGTCATCGCGGTGTCGGCCGCCATGAACGCGAGCCGCTCGGCGGGCAGGGCCGGGTCGAGCGGGACGTAGGCGCCGCCGGCCTTCATGATCGCGAGCAGGGCGGCGAGCCGCCGCAGCCCGGCGGGCATGCACACCCCGACCAGGGACTCCGGGCCGACGCCGAGGTCGCGCAGGCGGCGGGCGACCTGGTTGGCCTGCGCGTTCAGCCCGGCGTAAGTGACCCGCGCGTCCTCGTACCGGGCGGCGATCGCCTCCGGGTCCCGGGCGGCCCGTGCCTCGAACAGCTCGTGGACGCAGGCCACGTTCGCCTCGGCGTCGGTGTCGTTCCACCCGGTGACCTCGGCCCGCCGCTCGGCGTCGGTGAGCAGCGGCAGCCGCGAGATCCGGGCCGACGGGTCGGCGACCGCGCCGTCCAGCACCATCTCCAGGTGAGCGAGCAGCCGCCGGACCGTCGCCGCGTCGAACAGGGCGGTCTTGTAGGAGATCTCGATCCACAGCCCGTCGGCCCGCGGCTCGGTCGCGAACATCAGGTCGAACTTAGCCGCGTTGATGCCCCGGACCGCGTCGCTCAGGGAGAACTTCGCGCCGGCCGCGTCCAGCACCGCGCCGTTCGGCTCGGCGATGGCGAACGCGATCTGGAAGACCGGTGCCCGGCTGGCATCGCGCGGGATCCCGAGGGTGTCCACGAGCTTGCCGAACGGGAGGTCCTGGTGGGCGAACGCGCCGACGGTGGCGTCCTTGACCCGGGTCACCAGCTCGCTGAACGTGGGGTCGCCGGCGGCGTCCACCCGGATCGGCAGGGTGTTGACGAGGTAGCCGATCAGCGGGGCGAGCTCGGGCCGCCCCCGGTTGGCGCTGACGGTGCCCACGACCAGGTCGCCCTGCCCGGTGTAGCGGTGCAGGAGGGCGAGCAGCCCGGCCAGGAGGGTGTTGAACAGCGTGGTGCCCTCGTGCCGGCTGAGCTCCCGCAGGCCCGCCAGCAGGGCCGGGCTGGTGGTGCAGTCGGCCAGCGCGCCGGTGAAGTCGTCCAGGACGGGGCGCGGGCGGTCGGTCGGGAACTGGAGCGTCTCGACGCCTTCCAGGGCCTTGCGCCAGTAGTCCTCCAGCTTGGCCAGGGCGCTGCCTTGCAGGTAGTCCCGCTCCCACACCGCGTAGTCGGCGAACTGCACCGGCAGGTCGTCCAGCCCGGCGGGCTGGCCGGTCGCGGCGGCGGCGTACAGGGCCGCCAGGTCGCTGACGAGCAGCCCGATCGACCAGCCGTCGAACACGACGTGGTGGATCATGACCAGCAGCACGTGCTCGTCGTCGGCCATCGTGACCAGCATCGCCCGTAGCAGCGGGCCGGCCGCCAGGTCGAACGGCCGGACCGCCTCGGCGTCGAGGAGGTCCCGCAGCCGGCCGGGCCGCTCATCGGCCCCGAGCCCCGACAGGTCGGCCGCCAGGTCCAGCGCCACCGGCCCGGGCGGGTCGATCACCTGGACCGGGGCGCCGTCCGGGCCGGTCGCCAGGCGGGTGCGCAGGGCCTCGTGCCGCTCGGCCAGCCGCGCCAGCGCCTCGCCCAGCGCGCCGAGGTCCAGGGCGCCGCTCACCCGCAGCGCGACCGGGACGTTGTAGGTCGCCATCCCCGGCGCGAACCGGTCGACGAACCACAACTGCTCCTGGCCGAATGACAGCGGCAGCGCCGTCCGGTCGCCGGCCCGCCGGGGAATGCGGGCCGGGGCGGCCGCGCCCCGGCCGCGCCGCAGCTTGGCGACCAGCGCGGCTCGCTCAGCCTCTGACAACATGTGGGCTCTCCATCCTGGGGGGACCGGGGTGGCCTAAGCCTCCGCCCCGAGCTCTTCGTCGTTGAGGCCGTGCTCGTCGCGCAGCAGCGCGGCGAGTTGCCGGGGCGTGGGCGCCAGGAACACCGCCGAGGCGCCGACGTCCACGTTGAGTTCGGTGCTGAGCATGTTGATCAGCCGCATCGCTTGCAGGGAGTTGCCGCCGAGGTCGAAGAAGCTGTCCGTGGCGCCGATCTCCCCGGCGTCGAGCAGGCTGGCGTAGATGTCGGTCAGCAGGATCTCGAGGAGCGAGGCCGGCGCGACGGGGCCGCCGGCCCCGTGCCCGTGCGGCCCGTGCCGGGGCGGCGCCGGGAGGGCCTTCTTGTCGATCTTGCCGCTGGTGTTGAGGGGGAAGTCGGCCAGGGTGACGAGGTGGGCCGGGATCATCGGGGCGGGGAGGGTGCGGGCGAGGTGCGCGCGGACCTCGTCGAGGTTGATGGTGTCGGCGCCCGCCGCCGGGCGCAGGTAGGCGGCCAGCTCCTTGTCGCCCGCGGGGCTGGCGACGACGGTGAGGACGGCCTGGGCGATGGCCGGGTGGCTGGTGAGGGCGGCCTCGATCTCGCCCAGCTCGATGCGCACGCCGTGGATCTTGACCTGGTGGTCGGCCCGCCCGGCGAAAACGATGGAGCCGTCCGGGCGCCGGTAGACCATGTCGCCGGTCTTGTACAGGCGGGCGCCGGGGGCGCCCGAGAACGGGTCGGCGATGAACCGGTCCCGCGTCAGGTCGGGCCGGTTGAGGTAGCCGCGGGCGACGCTGGCCCCGCCGACGTGCAGCTCGCCGACGACGCCGGGGGGCACCGGGTTGAGGTGCGGGTCGAGCACGTACACCTGGTAGTTGGGCCAGACCGGGTAGCCGATCGGCGGCGGCAGCGGGGTGCCCCGTCCGATCTCGGCGTAGGTCGCGAGGACGGTGGTCTCGGTCGGCCCGTACCCGTTGACCAGGCGCAGCCCAGGCCGGATCCAGCGGCGGGCCAGCGCCGAGGGCAGCTCCTCGCCCCCGCACAAGAGGATCCGCAGGTCCGGGTACTCCCCGCCGGGCAGCAGGCCGAGGACGGCCGGGGTGAGGAAGGCGAAGGTAACCCGGGAGTCGCGCAGCAGGGCGGCCAGCCGGGGCGGGGAGTGCAGCGTCTCCGGCGCCGCCAGCAGCAGCTTCGCGCCCGACGTGAGGGTCATGAACATGTCCATGACCGACACGTCGAAGGTGAACGTGGAGTACTGCAAGACGGTGTCGGCCGGCCCGACCTCCCAGTGCACGGTCATCCCGTGCAGGAAATTACTCAGGTTCCGGTGCTCGATCATCACGCCCTTGGCCTGGCCGGTCGAGCTGGAGGTGTAGAGCACGTAGGCGACGTTGGCCGGGGTGACCTCCGGCTCGCCGCCGAGGTTGCCGTCGGCCTGCGCGGCGAGACGGCCGGCCTCGGCGTCCAGCGACAGCACGAGCACGTCGTTCGCGGCCGGCACCCTGCTGGCGCTGGCGTCGTCGGTCAGCACCACCCGCATGCCGGTGTCGGAGATCATGTACGCGAGCCGCTCGCTGGGCACGGCCGGGTCGAGCGGGACGTAGGCGGCCCCGGCCTTCAGGATCCCGAGCAGGACGGCGAGCCGCCGCAGGCTGGTGCCCATGCACACCCCGACGAGGACCTCCGGGCCGGCCCCGCGCGCGCGCAGCAGCCGCGCGACCTGGTTAGCCTGCTTGTTCAGCTCCCTGTAGCTGACCTGGGCGCCCGCCATCTCGGCCGCCGGCGCGTCTGGGGACCGGGCGGCCTGGGCCTCGAACAGCTCGTGGACGCACCGGGGCGCCACCGTGGCGGCGGTGTCATTGCGGTCCGCCAGCTCGGTCCGCAGCTCGGCCTCGGTCAGCAGCGGCAGCTGCGACAGCCGGGCCGCCGGGCTGGCCAGCACGCCCCGCAGCAGCGCCTCGTAATGGTCCAGGATCCGCCGGGCGGTGGCGGCGTCGAACAGCGCGGTCTTGTAGCAGCACTCGACCCACAGCCCCTCGGCGCGCGCCTCGGTCGCGAACGCCAGGTCGAACTTGGCCGCGTTAAGCCCGACCACCACCGAGCTGGGCGCGAAGTCGACCCCGGCGGCGGGCACCGGCGTCTCGTCGCGCTCGGCGTAGGCCATCGCGATCTGGAAGACCGGCGCGCGGCTGGAGTCGCGGGCCACCCCGAGGGTCTCCACCAGCCGGGCGAACGGGAGGTCCTGGTGGCCGAAGGCGCCGATGGTGGCCTCCTTGACCCGGGCCATCAGGTCGGTGAAGGTCGGGTCGCCGGACAGGTCGCACCGGATTGGCAGGGTGTTGACCAGGAACCCGATGACTGGCGCGAGCTCGGCCCGGCTCCGGTTGGCGCTGGCGGTGCCCACCACGAGGTCGTCCTGGCCGCTGTAGCGGTGCAGCAGGGCCAGCAGCGCGGCCATGACGGTGGTGTACAGGGTGGTGCCCTGCTTGCGGCCAAGCTCGCGCAGGCCCGCCAGCACGTCTGGGCTGATCATCTGCTCGGCCAGCGCGCCGGTGAAGTCGTCGATCATGGGGCGCGGCCGGTCGGTCGGGAACTGCAGGGTCTCGAAGCCGTCCAGCGCCTGCTTCCAGTAGCTCTCCAGCTCGCCGAGGACGCTGCCCTGGACGCGGCCGCGCTCCCATACCGAGTAGTCGGCGAACTGGACCGGGAGTTCCCTGAGGGCAGCGGGCTCGCCGCCGGCCCGCGCCCCGTACAGGGCGGACAGGTCACGGACGAAGACGCCGGCCGACCAGCCGTCGAACACGGCGTGGTGGACCGCCGCCACGAGCATGTGCTCCTCGGGGCCGAGCGTGACCAGCGTGCACCGCAGCAGCGGGCCCTTTGCCAGGTCGAACGGCCGCATCGCGCGGTCGTGGATCAGCGCCACCAGCTGGCCGGCCCGGTCGCCCGGCTCCCCGCCAGACAGGTCGGCCAGTTCCACCGGCACCGGGCCGGGCGGGTCGATCACCTGGGCCGGGCGCCCGTCCGGGTCGGCCGCGAGGCGGGTGCGCAGGGCCTCGTGCCGCTCCGCCAGCCCGTCGAGCGCGCCCCCGAGCGCGGCCTGGTCCAGCGGGCCGCGCAGGCTGACCAGGCATGGGATGTTGTAGGTGGCCAGGCCGGGCGCGAACCGGTCCACGAACCACAGTTGCTCCTGCCCGAACGACAGTGGCGCGGTCGGCGCGGGCACCCGGCGCGGGATCTCTTCCGCGGCGTCCGCGCGGCTGCTGCGCAGCCGCGCCAGGAGCGCTTCCCGCTGCGAATCCTTAAGCATCGCTGCTCCTTCTGGTCCTTGCCGTCAAGCCGGGTGGCCGGTCAGGCCGGGTTGTCTTGCAGGTACTGGTCGACTCCGTTGACGCCGCCGGTGCCCAGTTCGCCGTCGGTGAAGCCGTGCTTGTCGCGCAGCACCGTGGCGAGTTGCCGGGGCGCCGGGTTGAGGAAGACGGCGGCGATGTCGAGGTCAACCGCGAGCGCGACCCGCAGTTCGGTGATCAGCCGCATCGCCTGCAGGGAGTTGCCCCCGGCGTCGAAGAAGCTGGTCGTGGCGCCTACCTCCGGGACGCCGAGCACGGTCGTGTACAGGTCGGTGAGCACGACCTCGATCACCGTTCGCGGCGGCACCAGGCCGGCCCCGGCGGCGGCGCCCGCGGCCGGCGACAGCGGTGAGGGCAGCGCCGCCTTGTTGACCTTCCCGTGCGCGGTGAGCGGCAGCTCGGCCAGGGTGACCAGGTAGGTCGGGATCATGTAGGACGGCAGCGTCCGGGCGACGTGCTGGCGGACGGCGCCCGCGTCGGGCGTCGCGCCGTCGGCCGGGCGCAGGTACCCCGCGAGCTGCTGCGTCCCGGTCCGGTCGGTCACCACGATCACCACCGCCTGGGCGACGTCCGGGTGCCCGGCCAGCGCCGTCTCGATCTCGCCGAGCTCGACCCGCAGCCCGCGCAGCTTCACCTGGCCGTCGATCCGGCCGGCGAACACCAGCGTCCCGTCCGGGCGGCGGCGGGCCAGGTCGCCGGTCTTGTACAGCCGCGCGCCGGGCACGCCGCTGAACGGGTCGGGGATGAACTTCTCCCGGGTCAGGTCCGGCCGGTTCAGGTAGCCCCGCGATACCCCCGGGCCGCCGATGTGCAGTTCCCCGGTCACGCCGACCGGGACCGGGTTCAGGTGCCCGTCGAGCACGTACGCCCGGTAATTGGGCTTGGGCCGCCCGATCGGCGGCGGCAGCGGCGTGCTCGGCTCCAGCTTCATGAACACCGAGCCGATCGAGCACTCGGTCGGCCCGTACCCGTTGTAGATGTCGGCCCCGATGTGCAGCCATGCCTTGAGCAGCTCGCTCGACAGCTCCTCGCCCGACGACAGCAGCGTCCGCAGCTCGGGGAAGTCCTGCCCGGTGAGCAGGTTGAGCACGGTCGGCGGCAGGCACGCGAACGTGATGCCGGCGTCGCGCACCAGGGCCGCCAGCCGGGGCGGGGAGTGCAGCGTCTCCGGCCCGGCGAGGACCACCTTCGCCCCGCCCAGCAGCGCCATGAACATGTCCGCGACCGACACGTCGAAGGTGAAGGCGGCGAACTGCAAGACCGCGCTGCCCGGCCCGATCCGCCAGTGCCGGGCCATGCCGTGCAGGAAGTGGATGCACTGGCCGTGCTCGACCATGACCCCCTTGGGCTGGCCGGTGGACCCGGAGGTGTAGATCACGTAGGCGAGGTTCGCCGGAGTGACCCCCGGGTCTTCCGGGGCGCTGCCGCTCAGGTTCCCGTCGCCCAGGGCGGTGACCTCGTCCCAGGCGGCGTCGAGCGACACCACGTCGACCCCGTCGGCCGCCGGGACGGCGGCCGCGCTGGCGTCGTCGGTGAGCACGACCCGCATGCCGGTGTCGGCGATCATGAACGCCAGCCGCTCGGCCGGCAGGGCCGGGTCGAGGGGGACGTACCCGCCGCCGGCCTTCCACACCCCGATCAGGGCGGCGAGCCGCCGCAGGCTGGTGCCCATGGCGACGCCGACGAGGACCTCGGGGCCGACCCCGCGCCCGCGCAGCAGCCGGGCGACCTGGTTGGCCTGCCGGTTCAGCTCGCCGTAGCTGACCTGGCCGCCCGCCATCTCGGCGGCCACGGCCGACGGCGCCAGCGCCGCCCGCTCCTCGAACCCGGCGTGCACGCACTGCACCGGCAGGTCGGCGTCGGTGTCGTTCCAGTCGGCCAGCTCGGCCCGCAGCTCGGCGTCGGTCAGCAGCGGCAGCCGCGACAGCGGCGCCGACGGGTCGGCCAGCGCGCCCCGCAGCAGGACCTCGTAGTGGACCAGCAGCCGGGCGATGGTGGCCGCCTTGTACAGGGCCGGGGGGTAGGTCGCCGCCAGCCGCAGCCCGCCCGGGCCCGGCTCGGCCGCCACGGCCACGTCGTAGCGGGACGCCCGCAAGGGCGCCCGCTCGTAGCGGAGCTCCACCCCGCCTGCGGTGGCCGCCGGGACCGCCTCGGCGTACCGGAACGCGGACTGGAAGAGCGGGAACCGCCCGGGGTCGCGCTCGATGTCGAGGACGTCCACGATGCGCGCGAACGGCAGGTGATGGGCGCGCGCCCCGGCCACCGCGTCGCGGACCCGGGCCACCAGCTCGCTGAACGAGGGGTCGCCCGACGCGTCGACCCGGACCGGCGCCACGTCCTCCAGGAAGGCGACCAGCCCGTCGTGGGCCGCACCGCCCGCCCCGCCGCCCGCCAGGCCCAGGACCAGGTCTTCCTGGCCGGTGTAGCGCTGCAGCAGCGCGAACTGGGCTGCCAGCAGCGTCACCGCCATGGTGGTGCCGGCCCGCGCGCTCAGCTCCCGCACGAGGCTGGCCAGGCCCGCGTCCGCCTGCGCCTCCTCGATCGCGCCGGTGTGGTCGGCCAGCACCGGCCGGGGCCAGTCGGCCGGGAACCGCGAGGTCTCCAGGCCCGCCAGGGCGGTCTTCCAGTAGCCCGCCCGCTCCGCCAGCGCCTGCCCCCCGTGCAGGAGCTCGCGCTCCCGCTCGGCGTGCTCGGCGAACCGGCCCGGCAGCGGGGCCAGGCCGGCCGGCTGCCCGGCCACGGCGGCCCCGTAGAGGGCGGCCAGGTCCGCGACCAAGACTGGCAGCGACCGGTCGTCCACCGCCACCTGGTGGGCGACGAGCACCAGCGCGTGCGCGGCCGGGGCGAGCCGCACCAGCCGCACCCGCAGCGGGTGGTCCTCGCCCAGGTGGAACGGCTCCAGCGCGTCGGCGTCGGCCAGCTCCCGCAGCCGCTGCTCCGCCTCCGGGGCAGGCAGGGCGCTCAGGTCGGTCACGGCCAGCTCCGGGGCCGGGCCGGGCGGGTCGATGAGCTGCGCCGGGCGGCCGTCCGGGCCGGCCGCCAGCCGCGTCCGCAGCGGCTCGTGCCGCTCGGCTAGTGCCGCCAGCGCCCCGGCCAGGGCGGCCACGTCCAGCTCGCCCGCCAGCCGGATGACGCCGGGCAGGTTATGCGCGGCGAGCCCGTGGTGAAACTCGTCGATGAACCACAACTGCTCTTGGGCGAAGGACAGGGGCGGGGCGCTCTCGGACATTAGCTACCTTCCTGCGGAGCGGACGGCATCTCGGTGAGGCGGTACACGGGGGAGAAGAAGACGCCGAGCAGCGGGGACGCCATCAGCACGAGCGAGATCGCCAGCGCGGGCTTCAGCCCGGCCTCGGCCCCGAGCACGCCGCCGAGGCTCATCCCCAGCGGCGCGGCCCCCCACAGCACCATGCGGTAGGCCGCGTTCATCCGGGCCAGCACCCGCCGGGGCGTGACCACCTGGCGCAGCGTGACCGCGTTGACGTTGAACATCCCGATGCTCCAGCCGTACGCCAGGTGCGCGACGATGAAGAGGATCATGGTGCCCAGGCCCGCGTGCCGTGGTATCAGCAGCAGGAGCAGCGTGAGCGAGACCCCGAAGGTGTTGATCAGCATCGCCCGCCCGAGCCCGATCCGCTTGCGGACCCGGCCGCTGGTGGTGGCGCCGATGAAGCTGCCCGCCGACGAGGCGGCCAGCACGAGGCCCAGCTCGAACGCGCTCAGGTGCAGGACCCGCACCGCGTACACCACGAAGACGGTGATGTAGCCGCCGAAGAACAGGTTCAGCGCGGTGCCCTGGATGAGCAGCGCGCTCAGCAGCTTGCTGCCCCAGACCGCGCGCAGGCCCTCGGCGATGGACTGCCCGACCGAGATCCGGACCTCGGGCACCTCCGGCTCCGGCTCGGGCCTGCGGATGGAGAGCAGGCCGATCGCCGAGAACAGGTACGACACCGAGTCGACCGTGAGCGTGATCGGCGCGGTGATCAGCCCGACCAGGATCCCGGCGAGGCCGGGGCCGGCCACCCCGGCGAACGCGGTGCTGGCCTGGATCTTGCCGTTGGCGTCGGCGAGCTGGTCCCGCCCGACCAGGTCGGGCACGTACGACAGGGCGCCGACGTCGAAGAACATGGACAGCAGGCCGGCCAGGGTGACGATCACGTACAGCAGGCCGATGGACAAGATCCCGGTCGCCTGCGACAGCGGCACCATGCCGATCAGCACCGCGTTGCCGAGGGCGCACGCGATCAGCACCGGCTTGCGCTTGCGGCGGTCGAGCCACACCCCGGCCAGCAGCGACAGGGCGATCACGGGAACGAACCGCAGCGCGTTGAGCACGCCGACCTGGATCACCGTCGCGTTCAGCGTGAGCACCGCGACCAGCGGCATGGTGAACTGGGTGACCTGGGTGCCGATGAGCGAGACCGACTCGCCCGCCCACAGGCGGGCGAAGTCGGGGTTGGCCAGCGCGCCGAGCCTCGACGGCTTGGCTGCTTCCTTTTCCTTCAGGGGCCCGGCTGCTGTGATGCCGCCCCGGTGCTCAGTTGCCACGACTCGCTCCTTGGGGTTTGCCGGGCAGGTACGCCTCGGCGATGCGGCGCCGCCGC
Organism: Trebonia sp.; assembly: GCA_036276115.1. Taxonomy (GTDB): domain Bacteria; phylum Actinomycetota; class Actinomycetes; order Streptosporangiales; family Streptosporangiaceae; genus Trebonia. The sequence goes on along the minus strand of DATBEM010000007.1, from coordinate 904 downwards.
GGCTTGAACTGCGAGGTGAGCATCCCGTTGGCGACGCTGAACGGCTCGGGGGCGATCACGATGCCGGCGATGCGGGCGTCCTGGCCGTAGGCGGGGTCGGCGGTGAAGGCCGCGCTGGCGGCGGCGACGGCGGCGGCGATCGCGTCGGCGTCGGGCGGGTCGCCGGCCGGGGAGACGATGACCGCCAGGCGGGACTGCCCGGGGCTGGCGACCACGCACTCCTCGATCGCGGGGCTTTCCTTGAGGTGCTCCTCCAGCGGCCGGACCAGGATGTTGTGGCCGTTGTCGAGGACGACCACGTCATCGGCGCGGCCCCGGATGTACAGGAAGCCGTCCTCGTCCAGGTAGCCGAGGTCGCCGGTGCGGACGAGGCCGCCGCCGGCGAACACCCGCTCGGAGTCGCCCGGGGCGGCGTACTCGTAGCGCGCGTTGACCGGGTACTCGCTGCGCACGCTGATCAGCCCGTCGTCGTCGAACAGGACCGTCTTGCCCGGCAGCACCTTCCCGACGCTGCCCGCCCGGTGCGCGCCGGGGCAGTTCTTGGCGACGATGCAGGTCTCGTTCAGGCCGTAGCCCTCGTAGATCGCGAGGCCCGCGTCGGCGAAGAAGCGCAGCGTGGTCGGCCGGGCCGCCGCCGACCCGGTCCACAGGTAGCGGATGCGGTCCCCGAACAGGAGCCGGGCGGCGGCCGCCAGGTCCGCTTTCGACGGTTCCGGAGCTTGCGCGTCCAGCGTCGGCGCGCTGCGGCCGGCCGCGAGCTTCCGGGCGCGGGCCTCGATGTGGGTCCGGGCGGCCTCGTAGAACGCGGGCACCCCCATGACCACGGTGGCCCCCGACGACCGCAGCGCCGGGAACGCGGCCTCGTAGGTGCTGATGGTGAGGTCGTGGCCGAACCGCAGGGCCG
>DATBEM010000006.1:0-41896 GCA_036276115.1 Trebonia sp. | reverse complement strand
CGCGATCGACTCCGCCGCGATCGACTCCGCCGCGATCGACTCCGCCGCGATCGACTCCGCCGCGATCGACTCCGCCGCGATCGACTCCGCCGCGATCGACTCCGCCGTGGCGGCCTCCAGCGCGGCTAGCTCCGCTTCCCTTCAGCCCGCTTCCCTTCAGCGCACTGCCGGTCAGCCCGCTCCCGTCCAGCCAGCCGCCGGCCGGCCCTCGCCGGCCCGGCCGCTCGCCACCGGGCCCTTCGTGCCGCTGGCCCAGGCCGCCGCGCCGCCGCCCCCGTCGGACGAGCCCCCCGCGCGCGATGACGACGACGCGGGCGGCCCCGCTCGCCGCCCGGCCTGGCAGGTGGCCCGGGTCGGGGTGCCGATCCTGGTCGTCCTCGCCGTCGGGGCGGGGGCGCTGGCGATGCTCACGGGCAGGGCGCACGAGGCGCTGCAAAGCACCGGCAGCCAGGGGACCGGCCACCCGGCCGCGTCGTCGGGCACGCCGGGCGCCACCGCGTCCAGGAACAGCGCCGACAGCACCACCAGCCTCGCCTTCCCCGGCTATCCGGGCCTGCACGGCAGCGAGTCGGTTAACTCCGTTGCCTCGGCCGGGGCCACCCAGTTCGCGGCGGGGACCGCCGACGGGCGGGCGGCCATCTGGCACCGCGCCGGCAGCGGCGCCTGGCAGCTGGTCACCGGGGACGCCACCCTCACCAGCCAGCCGGCCGGGACCGTCCTCACCAGCATCACCCACGCGGCGGCGGGCTGGCTCGCCGTGGGCGACGTCACCACCGGCGGCGTCCCCGCCACCGCGAGCGTCGGCGCGAGCGGGCGCCAGCCGATCGTGCTGAGGTCCCGCGATGGCCGGAACTGGGAATCGGTCATCGGGCACAGCCCCGCGTTCGCCGGCCCCGGCTTCACCGTCAACGCGGCCGCCGCCACCAGCGGCGGCTACGTCGTCGTGGGCGAGCAGGAGCTGACGGGCTCCCCGCAGGACGCCATGTGGTTCTCGCGCGACCTGGTGACCTGGGTGCGCGGCGGCGACACGATCGCCAGCAGCCTCGCCAGCGCCAGCAGCGGCATGGCGAACAGCAAGATCTTCGCGGTCGCCGCGACCGCCAGCGGCTTCGTCGCGGTCGGCACCCACGACAACTGCCACACGGCCTGGGTCTCGGCCGACGGCCAGCACTGGCGCTCCTACGACATCCCCAAGCCCGGCGGGTCGCAGGACCCGCTGCTCAACCACGTGGCGGTCCTCGGCAACGTCGTCGTGGCGACCGGGGACCTGGCCGTCAAGGATGACCGGATCCCGCTGGTGGTCGTCTCCCGCGACGGCGGCGTGCACTGGCAGGCGACCCCGATCGGGTACTACGGCGCGTTCAACGGCCCCGGCGGCACCGTCACCGCGGTCACCGCCAGCGCCCACGGCTTCCTGGCGGCCGGGGTGGTCGGCCCCGCGGGCGCCCGCAAGGCCGTCACCTGGAGCTCCCCCGACGGCATCACCTGGTCGGCCGCCACCCCGGCCAGCAGCGGCACCGGCCCGATCACGGCCCTGGCGGCCACGAGCGGCTCGGTGTCGACCGTCGCCACCGTCTCCGCCCGCTACGGCACCCAGTCGGTCGAGGTCACTACCCAGGCGAGCTAGCCCAGGACAGTGCTAGCCCAGGACAGTGCTAGCCCAGGAACGGCGGGCGCCGCAGGCCGCGGACGGACGCGTCGAGGATCTCGGCGGTGTGCGCGGTCGCGATCGGCGCCCCCCGGCCGGCCAGCTCGGCCGAGATCTGCAGCGTGCAGCCCGGGTTGGCGGAGATCAGCAGCTCCGCCCCGGTCGCCAGGACCGAGTCGGCCTTGCGCTGGCCGAGCGCCCGGGCCGCCTCCGGCTGGACGAGGTTGTACACCCCGGCCGAGCCGCAGCAGGTCCCCGCGTCGGGCAGCTCCACCAGCCGCAGCGACGGGATCGCCGCCAGCAGTTCCCGCGGCTGGCTCGTGATCCGCTGCGCGTGCCCCAGGTGGCAGGCGTCATGGTAGGCGGCCGTCACCGCGATCGGGTGGCGCTCGGCGACCGGCCCGATCTCGACCAGGAACTCGGCCAGGTCGCGGACCCGGGCCGACAGCGCGGCCGCCCGCGGCCCCCAGGCCGGGTCGCCTGCCAGCAGCCGCTCGTACTCCTTCATCGCCGACCCGCAGCCGGCCGAGTTGACGACGATCGCGTCCACGCCCGCCCGCTCGAACTCGGCGATCGCCGCCCGCGCGAACGCGGCCGCCTCGCTGGCCCGCCCCGCGTGCAGCGACAGCGCCCCGCAGCAGCCCTGCCCGCGCGGGATGATCACGTCGCAGCCCTCGGCCGCCAGCACCCGGGCCGTCGCCGCGTTGACGCCGGGGAAGAACACCGACTGGACGCAGCCGGTCAGCATGCCGACCACGGCCCGCCGGGCGCCGCGGGCGGGCACCCGCCCGGGCAGCCGCCCCCGCTCGCGGGCGGCGGGCGGCGCCAGCCGCAGCGCCGCCTCGGCCGTGGCCGAGACCCGGGCCGGGATCCCGCTGCGCAGCAGCAGCCGGTCCGCGCCGGCCCGCTGGGCCAGCCGCAGCGGCGCCGTCAGCGCCCGCAGCCGCCTGGGGTAGGGGAACACCGAGAAGATCGCCGCCCGCGTCGCCCGGTCCCGGGCCGGCCGCCGGGCCAGGACCGGAGACCGGGCCGGAGCCAGGGCCGCAGCGGGATCGGCGGCAGCCGCCGGCGGCTGCGCCGGGCCCGGCGCCGGGCCTGAAGCCACCCCGGGCGCGGCCGGGACCGTGGACGGCTGCTCCGCCCACTCGCGCCCCGCCTCGATCAGCACGTCGTACTGCACGCCCGACGGGCACGCGGTCATGCAGGCCATGCAGCCCAGGCACCGGTCGAAGTGCTCGGCGGCGGCCGCCGTCAGCGGCGCCCCCGCAAGCACCTGGCTGACCAGGTGGATGCGGCCCCGGGGGGAGTCCATCTCCTCGCCCCACAGCTCGTAGGTCGGGCACGCCGGCAGGCAGAACCCGCAGTGCACGCAGGCCTTGGCCGCCTCGCGGACGCGTTCGGCGTCGGTCATCCGATGAACCTCCCGGGCGACATGATCCCGCTCGGGTCGAACTGCTCCCGCACCGCGCTCATGAGCGCGGCCCCGGGCACTTCCTCGAGCGACTTCTTCTCACGGAACCTGCCATCGGCCCGGGCGATCCGGCAACTGCCCCGCCCGGCCGGGATCACCCCCCGCACCGCCGCGACGAGCGCGTCGACGTGCTCAGGGGCCACGTTGCCCGGCAGCGTCACGTACAGCAGCCCCGCCCCGGCCGGCCCGTGGACGGCCGGCGCGACGCCGGCGTCCCGGGCGAAGTCGCCAATCGCGGCCAGGACGGCGCCGAGCGCCGACACCCAGAACGTCGCCCGCAGCAGCGTCACCCCGGCCGTCTCCGGCAGGGCCCGCCACCAGCCTGGCGCGGTGCCCGCCGCCGCCAGCCCGGCGCCTGCGGGGAGAGCGCCGGGTGAGGCTGCCGAAGCGGGGGAGGCCGGGGTGGCCAGCAGCTCCGACATCTTCCCGGCCCGCGCCGCGACCCCGTCGGGCGATCCCTCCAGCAGGACGCCGACGGCGGCCGCCTCGCCGGGACCGGGCCAGTGCAGTTCGACGGCGGACGGCACCAGCGGCGAGTTAGCAGCGGCGGCGATGACAGCGGCAACTCCCGCGCCGGCGGGCAGCCGGGCCCCGCCGGCCCCGCCCGGGCCGGGCGCCGGGAACGTGGCCGTCACCCACGCGCGGGCGGCGGGCAGCGGGTGCAAGCGGAACGTCGCCTCGGCGATCAGGCCGAGCGTGCCGGCCGAGCCGGCGAACAGCTTGCCCAGGTCGTAGCCGGCGACGTTCTTGACGACCTTGCCGCCCGCGCGGGCCACGGTGCCGTCCGGCCGGACGATCGTGATGCCGATCAGCAGGTCGCGGGGCGAGCCGTAGCGCAGGCGGCGCGGCCCGGCGAGGGCGTCGGCGATGACCCCGCCCGCGGTCGCGTCCGGCGGCACGTCGAGCGCGACCTCCTGCCCGGCGGCCGCCAGGACCTCCGCGACATGGCCCATCCGCGCCCCGGCCTGCACCCGCGCGACCAGGTCGCCCGCCGCGTGCTCAAGGACCGCGTTCATCGCGCTGGTGTCGATGACGAGGTCGCACCGGGCCGGGGGCGTGCCCCAGTCCAGGCGGCTGCCGCCGCCCCGGGGCACGACCGCCAGGCCCAGGGCCGCCGCCGCCCGCAGCAGGCCGGCCGCCTCCCCGGTCGAGGACGGCGACGCGACGAACTGCGGCACCACCCCGGCGAAGCCGTCCGCCACCGCGCCCGCCCGCACGTTCGCGCACGCCAGGCCCAGCGCCTCCCGGGTCACGTCCGCCTCGGAAGTCACTGGTCATCCTTCGCGGTCCGGTGAGCGGGGCGCCCGGCCGCGTGCCCGGCCCGGGCCGCCACTAGAAGATCTCCAGTCCCGGGCGCGCGGGGCCGTCGGCCGCCCGCCGGTGGCCCGGGACCTCGCCGCACAGCCGGGGGGTCGGGAAGATCTTGCCCGGGTTGCACAGCCCGGCCGGGTCGAACGCGCACCGCAGCAGCTGCATGGTGTCCAGGTCCTCGGCCGTGAACATCTTCGGCATGTACTTCGACTTGTCGAGGCCGACGCCGTGCTCGCCGGTGATCGACCCGCCGTGCTCAATGCAGGCGTCGAGGATCGCGCCCGAGACCTCCTCGGCCCGCTCGGCCTCGCCCTCGACCGCGTCGTTGTAGAGCACCAGCGGGTGCAGGTTCCCGTCGCCCGCGTGGAAGACGTTCGCGACCCGGATGCCGGACTCCAGCGACAGGGCGGAGATGCGGGCCAGCACGTCCCCGAGGGCGGTGCGGGGCACCACGCCGTCTTGCACGATGTAGGCGGGGGACAGGCGGCCGACGGCGGCGAACGCGGCCTTGCGGCCCCGCCAGATCGCCGCCCGCTGGGCCGGGTCGTCGGCCTCCCGGACCTCGGTCGCCCCGGCCAGGGTGCAGATCTCCCGCACGGCCGCCAGCTCCGCCTCCACCTCGGCCGCCGGGCCGTCGAGCTCCACCAGCAGCACCGCGCCCGCGTCCTGCGGGTAGCCGCAGGCCACGGCCGCCTCGGCCGCCTCGATCGACAGGGCGTCCATCATCTCGATCGCGGCCGGGACGATGCCCCGGGCGATGATCTCCGAGACCGCCCGCCCGCCGTCGGCGATCGTCTTGTAGCCCGCCAGGACCAGGTGGACCACCTCCGGGGCGGGCGTCAGCTTGACGATGATCTTGGTGACGATGCCGAGCGTGCCCTCGGACCCGGTGAACGCGCCGAGCAGGTCATAGCCGCCCGGCACGCCGGTCCCGTCGCCCAGCCAGGTCAGCTCGCCGGCCGGGGTGACGACCTCCAGGCCGGCCACGTGGTTGACGGTGAAGCCGTGCTTGAGGCAGTGGGCACCGCCCGAGTTCTCGGCCACGTTCCCGCCGACCGAGCAGATCACCTGCGACGACGGGTCGGGCGCGTAGAACAGCCCGTGCTGGGCGACCGCCTGGGTCACCGCGAGGTTGGTCACCCCCGGCTCGACCACGGCCCGCCGCGCGACCGGGTCGACCTCCAGGACGCGGCGCATCTTCGACAAGGCGATGACGACCCCGTCGGCGTGCGGGACCGCCCCGCCGGACAGGCCGGTGCCGCTGCCGCGGGCGACGAACGGGACCCCGGCCTGCGCGCAGTGCCGGACGACGGCCGCGACCTGCTCGGCCGTGCGCGGGAAGACCACCAGCGCCGGGGTCGCGCGGTGCGAGGTCAGCCCGTCGCACTCGTAGGTGGCCAGCTCCCGGGGGTCGGTGACGACGTCGCGCGGGCCGACCGCCCGCGCGAGCCGCCGCGCTAGCTCGGAGAGCACTGCGCCAGCTCGGGGATCAGGGCGCTGGTCGTCATCGGTGGCTCCTCCCTAGGGCATCCGCTCGTAGGCCGGGACGGTCAGGAAGTCGGCGAAGGAGCCGGCCAGCGCCACCTCGGTGAACAGCGCGACGGCCTGCCCGTACCGCGCGGCGTCGAACGCGTCGCCCGCTGCCGTGCGGATCTTCACCAGTTCCTCATCGATCATGCGCTCGACGAGGTCCCTTGTCACGAGCGGCCCGTCGTCCAGGGTGACCTCATTGTGGATCCACTGCCAGATCTGCGACCGGCTGATCTCCGCCGTCGCCGCGTCCTCCATCAGGTTGAAGACCGCGACCGCGCCGTTGCCGCCGAGCCAGGCGGCGAGGTACTGCAGGGCGACGGAGATGTTGTTGCGCAGCCCCGCCTCGGTGATCTGGCCCGCCGTCTTGCCCACCGCCAGCAGGTCGGCGGCGCTGACCGCGACCTCCGGGCGCTGCCGGCCGAGCTGGTTGGGGGCAGCGCCGAGCACGCCGTCGAAGACCTTCCTGGCCACCGGGACCAGGTCGGGGTGGGCGACCCAGGAGCCGTCGAAGCCGTCGGTCGCCTCGCGGGCCTTGTCGTCGGTCACCTTGGCCAGGGCGGTCGCGTTGACCTCGGGGTCGCGCCGGGAGGGGATGAACGCGGCCATGCCGCCCATCGCGTGGGCGCCGCGCTTGTGGCAGGTCTGCACGAGCAGCTCGGTGTAGGCGCGCATGAACGGGGCCGTCATCGTCACCGCGTTCCGCTCGGGCAAGATGAAGTCGCGGCCCCGGGTGCGGAACTTCTTGATGATGCTGAACAGGTAGTCCCACCGGCCCGCGTTGAGCCCGGCGCTGTGCTCCCGCAGTTCGTGCAAGATCTCGTCCATCTCGAACGCGGCCGGGATCGTCTCGATCAAGACGGTGGCCCGGATCGTGCCGCGGGCAATGCCGAGGAAGTCCTGCGCCAGGTTGAACGCGTCATTCCACAGTCGCGCCTCCCGGTGCGACTCCATCTTCGGCAGGTAGAAGTACGGGCCCTTGCCCTTGTCGACCTGGCGCTGGGCGCACGCGGCCATGTAGAGGGCGAAGTCGGTCAGGCTGGCCGACGCGGGGCGGCCGTCGATGAGGATGTGCTTCTCCTCCAGGTGCCAGCCCCGCGGGCGCACGACGATGGTGGCGAGCTCCTCGTCCGGCTTGAGCGTGTACTCCTTGCCCTCCGCGGAGGTGAAGTCAACCATCCGGTCCAGCGCGTCCTTGAGGTTGACCTGGCCGCCGATCATGTTCTCCCACAGCGGCGTGTTGGCGTCCTCGAAGTCCGCCAGCCACACGTTGGCCCCCGAGTTGAGGGCGTTGATCGTCATCTTGCGGTCGGTCGGGCCGGTGATCTCGACCCGGCGATCTTGCAGGCCAGGGGCGGGCGGCGCGACCCGCCAGGACGCGTCCGCGCGGACGTGGGCCGTTTCGGGCAGGAAGTCGAGGCTGGCCCCCGCGCTCAGCTGGGCCTGCCGGGCGCGGCGGGCGCTGAGCGCCTCGTGGCGCCGCTCGCCCAGCGCGTCGTGCAGCGCGACGAGGAGCTCAACCGCCCTCGGCGTGAGGATCTCGGCGTACCGCTCCTCCATGGGCCCGGTGACCTGTGCCCGCTCTTGCGCATCCGCCATGCTCGCTGCTCCTCATCCGCCCGCGCCGCTGCCTGCCCTCCGTCCATCGTAGGCAGGGCGGGCGGGGCGGCCGTAGCCGGCCGGCGAGCCGAAAGGGCCAGGTTTTGCGCGCGGGGCGAAAAAGCGCCGAGTTTCGCGCTCGCTTCGCCCGGTACCGTGGCGGATCCGCATAGTAGCCATGGCCTGCATGGCGCGGCCGGGCGGCCGCCCCTGGCCGCGACGGCCGGGCGGCAAAGGCGTGATAGGATATCCGGACGCTTTAAGGATTTAGCTTGCCTGATAATTATTCAATTTATTGTCATCCGGGGATTTAATAGCGCCAGCATAGCCTGGCGATAGAAAGCACAGCGATAGCCATGGCAATTCGTCAGACTAATTCCGGGGCCGGGGAGCGCCCGGTCGGGGAGCCCGCGGCCGGCGAGCGGGCCGTGTCGCTGGCCGACGAGCAGGCGTACGTGACGCTGCTCTACGGCCTCCTGGACGCCGCCCGCGCCCGCTCGCGGGAGGCGCTGCGCGACGTCAACGCCCTGGGAGCGCCGGGCGGGACGCACCAGGCCCGGCTGGAGCGGGACGTGTCCGCGGCCGAGCAGGCGACCCGCCTCGCCCAGCTGAACGCGATCGAGCGGGGCCTGTGCTTCGGCCGGACCGACGACGAGGACGACCTCACCCTCTACGTGGGCCGCGTCGGGCTGCGCGACGACGACTACGAGCTGAAGCTGATCGACTGGCGCGCCCCCGCCGCCCGCCCGTTCTACGCCGCGACCCCCGGCAGCCCGTCCGGCCTGATCCGCCGCCGCCACATCTACACCAGGGGCCGCACCGTCACCGGCATTGACGATGAGGTGTTCAACCTCGACAAGCTGTCGGACACCGACCGGGCGGGCCTGTCCGGCGAGGCCGCCCTCATCGCCGCGGTGAGCGGCGCCCGCACCGGCCGGATGGCCGACGTGGTCGCCACCATCCAGGCCGAGCAGGACCGCGTCATCCGCTCGGGGCTGCCCGGGGTGCTGGTCGTGCAGGGCGGGCCCGGCACCGGCAAGACGGTCGCGGCCCTGCACCGGGCCGCGTTCCTGCTCTACACCCACCGGCGCACGCTTGACCGGCGCGGCGTCCTCGTCATCGGCCCTAACCCCACCTTCCTGCGCTACATCAGCCAGGTGCTCCCGTCGCTGGGGGAGACCGACGTGGTGCTGCGCACCCTGGGGTCGCTCTATCCCGGCGTCAGCGCGGTCGACCCGGCCGACCCGGCCGCCGTCGTCAAGGGCGACGAGCGGATCGTGGAGGTGCTGCGCCGCGCCGTCCGCAACACCCAGGTCGTCCCGAAGGCCGACATCACCGTCCGCGCCGACGGGGTCTCCATCCCCCTCAAGCGGGACGTGATCTTGCGCGCCCGCGACCGCGCCCGCGGGACCGGCCGCCCCCACAACGTCGCCCGCCGGGTGTTCGTGACCGAGATCCTCGGCGCCCTGGCCCGGGCGGAGGCCAGCAAGCTGGACCGGCCGCTGGAGGAGGAGGACCTGCCCGACGCGCGCGAGCGGCTGTGGTCCGAGCCCAGCGTCGTGAACGCGATCAGCCTGCTGTGGCCCACCCTCACCCCCGAGCGGCTGCTCGCCGTCTTGTACTCCGACCGCGACGTGCTGCAGGCCGCGGCGGGCCCGGCCCTCGCCCCGGCCGAGCGCGCCCTGCTCGCCCGCCGCCGCGTCACCGACCCCTGGACGGTGGCCGACGTGCCCCTGCTGGACGAGCTGGCCGAGCTGCTCGGCTTCGACAACTCCGAGCAGCGGGCCGCCCGCCGGGCGCTGGCCCGCGAGCAGGAGCTGGAGGCCAAGTACGCGGCCGAGGTGCTGCAGATCACCGGCGTCGCCGACCTCGGCATGGTGGACGCCGAGACGCTGGCGTCGTGGAACCGCGACAGCGGGCCGATCCTGACGACCGCCGAGCGGGCCGAGGCCGACCGGGCCTGGGCCTACGGCCACGTGATCATCGACGAGGCGCAGGAGCTGTCGGCGATGGCGTGGCGCATGGTGCTGCGGCGGGTGCCATCGCGCTCGATGACGGTGGTCGGCGACGTCGCCCAGACCGGCTCGCCGGCCGGCGCCCGCTCCTGGAAGGAGATGCTCGACAAGTTCGTGCGGGGCCGCTGGCGCGAGGAGCGGCTGACCGTCAACTACCGGACCCCGGCCGAGATCATGACCGTCGCGGCGGCGGTGCTGGCGCAGGTGGCCCCGGGCGAGGTGCCGCCGGAGTCGGTCCGCACCGAGGGCACCGGCCCGCGGGCGGTCCGGGCGGGCGGCCCGGGCGAGCTGGCGGCCCTGGTCGCCGCGGTCACCCGGGCCGACCTGGCCGAGGTCGCAGGCGCGGACGGCGGCCGGGTGGCCGTCATCGTCCCCGACGCCCGGCTGGCCGAGGTGTCGGCGGCCGTGCCCGAGGCGATCCCCGGCGACCAGCCCGAGTCCCTGGACTCGGCCGCCGCGCTGCTGACGGTGACGCAGGCCAAGGGCCTGGAGTTCGACCGGGTGGTGCTCGCCGACCCGGCCGCGATCATCGCCCAGTCCGGCCACGGCGGCCACGACCTGTACGTCGCGATCACCCGCGCGACCCACCGGCTGACCGTCGTCCACGCGGGGGAGCTCCCGGCCCCGCTCGCCTCGCTGGCCCCGTAAGCCGGCGCCCGGGCACAGATGCGGGCGCGCCGGTGTTTATCTAGGTGACTGTTCCCTCCCGCGGTGGCACCATCAAGGGAGAAGGCAAGCGTCTGGAGGACGATGACTACTGCTGACGGCGACCGGCCCGGCTTCGGCGAGCGCGGTTTCGAGGACGACGAGCTGGACCCGGCGACGGGGGAGCTCGACCTGGAGGACCGGCGCGCCCTGCGCCGCGTCGCCGGGCTGTCGACCGAGCTCACCGACGTCACCGAGGTCGAGTACCGCGCGCTGCGCCTGGAGCGCGTCGTGCTGATCGGCGTCTGGACCGAGGGCACCCTGGCCAGCGCGGAGAACTCGATGCAGGAGCTGTCGCGACTGGCGGAGACCGCCGGGTCGCTCGTGCTCGACGCGCTGGTCCAGCGCCGCTCCCGGGTCGACTCGGCCACCTACGTCGGATCGGGCAAGGCGGCTGAGCTGGCGGAGATCGTGACCGCCGTCGGGGCCGACACCGTGATCGCCGACGGCGAGCTGAGCCCGAGCCAGCTGCGGCGGCTGGAGGACGTGGTCAAGGTCAAGGTCATCGACCGGACGGCCCTGATCCTGGACATCTTCGCCCAGCACGCCAAGAGCCGCGAGGGCAAGGCGCAGGTCGAGCTCGCCCAGCTGCAGTACATGCTGCCGCGACTGCGCGGCTGGGGCGAGTCGCTGTCCCGGCAGGCCGGCGGGCGGGTGGCCGGCGGTGGCGGCATCGGGACCCGTGGCCCGGGCGAGACCAAGATCGAGACCGACCGGCGGCGGATCCGGTCGCGGATCGCGCGGCTGCGGACCGAGATCGCCGGGTTCGAGACCGGCCGCCAGGTCCAGCGCGGCCGCCGCCAGCGCAATGACGTGCCCAGCGTCGTGATCGCCGGCTACACCAACGCCGGCAAGTCGAGCCTGCTCAACGCGCTGACCGGCGCCGGCGTGCTGGTGGAGGACGCGCTGTTCGCCACCCTGGACCCGGCCGTTCGCCGGGCCGAGACTCCCGGCGGCAGGCCGTTCACGCTGACCGACACCGTCGGGTTCGTGCGCCACCTGCCGCACCAGCTGGTGGACTCGTTCCGCTCGACGCTGGAGGAGGCGGCCGACGCCGACCTCGTCCTGCACGTGGTCGACGGGTCCGACGCCGACCCGGCCGCGCAGCTCGCCGCCGTCCGGGCGGTCCTGGCCGAGATCGGGGCGGACAAGGTCCCCCAGCTCGTCGTCATCAACAAGATCGACGTGGCCGACCCGGTGGCGGTCAAGGCGCTGGAACTGCGCGAGCGCGGGTCGGTCGCCGTCTCCGCCCACAGCGGGGCCGGCCTTGCCCAGCTGCGGGCCGTCATCGAGGAGGCGCTGCCCGCCTCCAACGTGGACGTGACCGCGCTGGTCCCCTACAGCCAGGGCGGCCTGGTGGCCCGGGCGCACGCGGCCGGGGAGGTCACCCGGGTCGAGCACGGCCCGGCGGGCACCCTCCTGGAGGCCCGCGTCCCGGCCGAGCTCGCGGCCGAGCTCGCGCCGTTCGTCGTGGCCTCGGTAAATAACGGGGCGTAGCTGGGGGTTGGCTAAGAATTTCCGGAGCCCCTTGTCTTGGGCGGCTCCGGTGCAATACCGTAACTGAACCGATATGTATGCGCGTCCCGCACCGGGCCAGATGCCGCCCGTGCGTCCGCATGCGTAACGCGGTAAGCACGGTCAACGCCGACGTCTGCACCCATAGCTGTTTACAGATACTGCTGTTTACATCCACTGCTGTTACATACACCGCCGTTTACATCCACTGCATGGCAGGTGGCCGCTCATGATGGCTGGAGCCGACCTTCGCGGTTCCCGGCGCACGGCTCGCCGGGAGCACGACCGGTGACCGCCCGTCTGCTGACTAACATCGGCCGGCTCTGGACGGGATCCGAGATCCTCAGCAACGCCGCCGTCCTGACCGCCGACGATCGCATCGCCTGGGTCGGGCCGGCCGCCGAGCTGCCCCGCAGCGTTCCCGGCGTGGTCGAGGACATCGTCGACGTCGACATGGTGGAGAACCTCGGCGGCGGCTTCGTCACCCCCGGCCTGATCGACGCCCACACCCACCCGGTGTACGCGGGCAACCGGGACGCGGAGGTCGCGATGCGCTCCAACGGCCTGTCCGACGCCGAGATCAACGCGGCGGGCGGCGGGATCAACGCGACCCTGACCATCACCCGCGGCACCGACCCCTGGACCTTGTGCAACGGGGTCCGCGAGCGGCTCGGCGCGTGGCTGCAGACCGGGACCACCACGATCGAGGCGAAGACCGGCTACCACCTCACCCGCGACGGCGAGCTCGCCGACGTGCGGATGCTCCGCTCGCTGGAGGAGGAGCCGGGGATGCCCCGGGTGCACGTGACGTTCCTGGCCGCCCACGTGGTCCCGCCGGAGTACTTCGGCCGCCGGCCCGAGTACGTCGAGGCGGTCGGCTCCTGGTGCGCCGACGCGGCCCGCGTCGGCGCCGACAGCATCGACGTGAACTGCGAGGAGGGCCGGTTCACCGAGGACGAGGCCCGCTGGCTGCTCAACGCCGGGCGGCGCTCGGGCCTGCTGCCGCGCATCCATGCCTGCGGCCAGACCCGCACCGGGGCGGCCCGGGTCGCCGCCGAGATGGGCTGCGCCTCGGCCGACCTGCTGCACAACGCCACCGAGGAGGACGTCGCCACCCTCAGCCGGGCCGGCGTCGCCGCCGTGCTCTGCCCGGCCACCGCCATGCAGGCCAGCGCCCGGCCGCCGGTGCGCTCCCTGATCCACAAGGGCGTCCCGGTGGCCCTCGGCTCCGACCACTCGCCCGGCAACGTCGGCATCACCTCCATGCCCCTGGTCATCGCCCTGGCCGTCAACTACCTGGGCATGAGCGTCTCCGAGGCGCTGCGGGCGGCGACCCTCGGCGGCTCGCTCGCCCTGCGCGCCCCTGACCGCGGCACGATGGCCCGCGGCCGCCTGGCCGACCTGGTCCTGTGGGACGCCGACCACGAGGGCGCCTTCGCCCGCGACTTCGGCCTCCAGCCCCGCCGCGTCTGGCGCGGCGGCGAGCCCGTGTCCTTCTAGCCGTCCCGGCCCCGGTCGCGCCCGCCGGGCGGCGACGGTTCCCGGGCGGGGCGGTCGCCGGGCGTGGCAAGCTTAGGGCCATGGCAGCAACGCAGGCGCCGGCTCCGGTCACCCTGGTCACCGGCGAGGAGGAGTACCTCGTTGACCGGACGGTCCGCGACCTGCGGGGGCGGGCGCGCGAGTTCCTGGCGCAAAGCGCCTTCGCCGCCGGGCCCGACAGCGGCGGGGACACCAGCGAGATCGAGGGCGGCGAGCTCACCCTCGGGGAGCTGGCCACCTTGACCTCGCCGTCGCTGTTCGGCGGGGGCAGCGTCGTCGTGGTCCGCAATGCCCAGAACGTCGCCAAGGACGTGGCCGCCGAGCTCACCGCCTACGCGCGGGCGCCCGCCCCGGACGCGATCGTCGTGATCGCCCACGGCGGCGGGGCCAAGGGCAAGGCCCTGGTCACCGACCTGCGGAAGGCCGGCGTAGCGGTGGTCGAGCACCCCAAGGTGACCCGGGTGGGGGAGCGGGCGCAGTTCGTGAAGGCCGAGTTCCGCCGGGTGGGCCGCCAGGCCGACGAGAGCGCCGTCCAGGGGCTGCTCGACGCCCTGGGCTCGGACTTGCGCGAGCTCGCCGCGGCCGTCGACCAGCTCGCCTCCGACACCGAGGGCCGGATCGACGCCCGGGTCGTGGGCCAGTACTACCGGGGCCGGGCCGAGGCGACCGGGTTCAGCGTGGCCGACCACGCCATCGAGGGACGGCTCAGCGAGGCCCTGGAGCAGCTGCGCTGGGCGCTGGCGACCGGGACCGCCCCCGTCCTCATCAACAGCGCCCTGGCGACCGGCGTCCGCCTCCTGGGCCGCGTGGGGGCCGCCTCGCGCACCGCCAACCCGAACGCCCTCGCCGCTGAGGTGGGCGCCCCGCCCTGGAAGATCGACGTGATCCGCCGCCAGCTGCGCGGCTGGGACCCGGCCGGCGTCGGCCGCGCCATCGAGGCCGTCGCCGAGGCCGACGCCCAGGTCAAGGGCGAGGCCGTCAGTGCCGCCTATGCCCTGGAGCGGGCCATCCGCCGGATAGTCGCGGCCCGCTCGGGCCGCCCGTAACCGCCAGGGACTGGAGCCAGGAAATGCCCGAGCTTGATTACATGGTCCTCGCGGACTACGTCCGCCAGGACAACGGCGTCATCCACATCATGGGGGCCGGGATCGACACGATCACCGCGCCGACCGTGCCGACGGTCGTCCCCCTCGGCATCGCCCTGAAGCTGTCGTTCGACACGACCGAGCGGCCGGGCGAGGTGCACCAGCTCACGGTGGCGTTCATCGGCGCTGACAAGCCGGTCATGGACGCGTCGGCGACGTTCACCACCCCGCCCCGGCCGCCGCACCTGCCCGAGCACTGGAAGACCGGCCTCGGGGTGGCCCTGCAGATCCCGGTGCCGCTGCCGCAGTACGGGGACTACTCCTGCGAGCTGTCCGTTGACGGCGACCTGATCACCAAGTCCTACGAGTTCCGCGTCATCCACCGCCCGGCCTGACCCCCGTCATGGCGATCTTCTGGCCGCATGCCCGCAAGCGCATGGCCGAGCGGAAGATCACCGAGGAGGAAGTGCTCGGCGCGCTCAAGCGGCGGACCGGGGTCCCGCGGCCGGGTGACAGCGGCAAGATCGTTGTGTTTGGATATGGGCGCGGGTCGCGCATACTGAAGGTAGTGCTGACGGCCGACGAGCTGGAGATCGTCAGCGTGATGGCGCTGGGCGAGTGACTGATTGCGGGGTGCGGCGTGAAGCTGGAGTACGACCTCAACGCCGGTGCCCTGTACATCCGGCTGACCGGCGCCGCGATCGCGCGGACGGCCGAGGCGGGCGATAACGCCGCCGTGGACCTCGACGCCGACGGCGGCGTCGTCGGGATCGAGGTGGTGTCGGTGGCGTACCCGTGGCCGGTGGCCGAGGTGCTCGCCACGTACCGCGTCCCCGCGCGGGAGGCCACCGAGATCCGGGCTTACTTCTCCGTCGACCCGTACGAGCACGTGGCGGCCGAGATCCGCTCCTACTACCCGGTCCGGGAGTCCCCGCTGCAGCGCGAGCCGAAGCTCAGCACGGCCGTCATCGCCGCCTAGGCGACCGCGGGCAGGCCCAGGAGGCGGCGGATCTCCGCCAGGCCGGCCGCCGGCTCGGTGAAGTGCACGGTGGCCATGCCCAGGCCCTCGGCCGGGGGCAGGTTCGCGGCGGTGTCGTCGGCGAGCACGCAGTCCTCGGCCGCGATCCCCAGCTCCTGCGCCGCGAGCAGGTAGCTGGCGAGGTCGGGCTTGCGCATCCCGGCATCGCCGGAGATCACGACCGCGTCGAAGATCGCGTCCAGGTCGTAGCCGGCGTACGGGTCGAACTCGCCGTCGCCCCACGAGTTGGACAGCAGCGCGACCCGGATGCCGCTGTCGCGGGCCTGCTGGACCAGCTCCAGCACCTCGGCCCGCGGCTCCAGCCCGCCCAGCGCCCGCGCCAGCAGGCCGTGGTCATCGACCCCGAGCAGCCGCCCGAGGCTGACCTCGAACTCGCGCTGGGGGATCTTCCCCGCCTCCACCGCCGCCAGCGCGGCCCGGCCCTCGTCGTCCTCGCGCAGCGCCCGGGCGAACGCGTCCGGCGCCAGGCCCTCGCGCCCGCAGAAGGCGGCCAGCTGCGCGGACAGGTCGGTGGTGACAACGCCACCAAAGTCGAGGATGAGGCCCGTGTAGGTCATGGCGCCAGCCTACGGAGGCCGCCGGCGCACATGACAGAACCCCAGCTCGGAACCGGGCCGGGGTCCTTCTCGCTACTAGGCGCTCTGGAGCTCGTTCAGCTTCTGGGCGATCGCGGACTTGCGGTTCGCGGCCTGGTTCTTGTGGATGACGCCCTTGGCGACGGCCTTGTCGAGCTGGCGCGAGGCGACGCGCAGCGCCTCGGTGGCCGCCTCGACGTTGCCGGCCTCGGTGGCCTCGCGGAACTTGCGCACGTGGGTCTTCAGGGCCGACTTGACGGCCTTGTTGCGCTGGTGCGCCTTCTCGTTCTGCTTGTTCCGCTTGATCTGCGACTTGATGTTCGCCACGCGTAAGGTCCTTCGGGTTGTCCGTTAAAGTCTTTGGGAGCGGCACCACCGCGATGGCCCCGCGGCACCCGCCTCGTCGGACCCGGAAACCCGGGCTGACTGAGCTACGGCGGCGCGCTGACGAAGGATATCCGAGTCGCGCCCCTTTGCTCAAACGCACGGCAAACTCACGTCAGGAAAGCTAGGTACAGATGAGCGCTCCGGCTCAGCCGGGCCCCCAGCCCGCCAGCACGCCGCAGGCTGTGATCCGTAACTTCAGCATCATCGCGCACATCGATCATGGCAAGTCCACGCTGGCCGACCGGATGCTGCAGCTTACCGGCATCGTTGACGCGCGGCAGATGCGGGCGCAGTACCTGGACCGGATGGACATCGAGCGCGAGCGCGGCATCACGATCAAGAGCCAGGCGGTCCGGCTGCCCTGGGTCTCCGGCGGCGCCCACTTCGTCCTCAACATGATCGACACCCCCGGCCACGTTGACTTCACCTACGAGGTGTCCCGGTCCCTGGAGGCCTGCGAGGGCGCGGTCCTGCTGGTCGACGCCGCCCAGGGGATCGAGGCGCAGACGCTGGCGAACCTGTACCTGGCGATGGGCGCCGACCTCACGATCATCCCCGTGCTCAACAAGATCGACCTGCCCGCCGCCCAGCCCGAGCGCTACGCCGAGGAGCTGGCCGGGATCATCGGCTGCGACCCGGGGGAGGTGCTCAAGGTCAGCGCGAAGACCGGCGAGGGCGTCGAGGCCCTGCTCAACAAGATCGTGGACCTGGTGCCGCCGCCGTCCGGCGATCCCGACGGGCAGGCCCGGGCGCTGATCTTCGACTCCATCTACGACACCTACCGGGGCGTCGTGACCTACATCCGGGTGGTTGACGGGCGGTTCACCAAGCGCGAGCGCACCCTCATGATGTCGACCGGGTCCGTGCACGAGACCCTGGAGCTGGGCGTCATCTCCCCCGAGCCGGTCCCGTCCGACGGCCTGGCGGCGGGGGAGGTGGGCTACCTGATCTCCGGGGTCAAGGACGTCCGCCAGGCCCGCGTGGGCGACACGCTGACCACCAGCAGCAAGCCCGCCAAGGAGGCGCTGGCCGGGTACGAGCACCCCAAGCCGATGGTGTTCTCCGGCCTGTACCCGATCGACGGCGACCAGTACCCGGAGCTGCGCGATGCCCTCGACAAGCTCCGGCTGAACGACGCCGCCCTCGTCTACGAGCCGGAGACCTCAACCGCGCTCGGCTTCGGGTTCCGCTGCGGCTTCCTCGGCCTGCTGCACATGGAGATCGTCCGCGAGCGCCTGGAGCGCGAGTTCAACCTGGACCTGATCTCCACCGCCCCGAACGTCGTCTACCGGGTCCTGATGGAAAGCGGCCGGGAGATCAAGGTCACCAACCCGGCCGAGTACCCCGGCGGCATCGACGGCTTCACCGCCCCGCAGGGGCCGAAGGGGCACACCGGCGGCAAGATCGCCCGGGTGTTCGAGCCGATCGTCAAGGCGACGGTCATCTCGCCGTCGGAGTTCATCGGCACGATCATGGAGCTGTGCCAGGGCCGCCGCGGCGTCCTGCAGGGCATGGACTACCTGTCGACCGACCGGGTCGAGATCCGCTACACGATGCCGCTGGCGGAGATCATCTTTGACTTCTTCGACCAGCTGAAGTCCCGCACCCGCGGCTACGCCAGCCTCGACTACGAGCCCGACGGCGAGCAGGAGGCCAGCCTGGTCAAGGTGGACATCCTGCTCCAGGGCCAGCCGGTGGACGCGTTCAGCCAGATCGTCCACTCCGACAACGCCCGCGAGTACGGCCTGGCGATGACCGCCAAGCTCAAGGAGCTCATTCCCCGCCAGCAGTTCGAGGTCCCGATCCAGGCGGCCGTCGGCTCCCGCATCATCGCCCGCGAGAACATCCGCGCCCTGCGCAAGGACGTCCTCGCCAAGTGCTACGGCGGTGACATCAGCCGCAAGCGCAAGCTGCTGGAGAAGCAGAAGGAGGGCAAGAAGCGCATGAAGACGATCGGCCGCGTGGAAGTCCCCCAGGAGGCCTTCGTCGCCGCCCTCTCCACCGGCCCCACCGAAGCCAAGCCCAAGCAGTAGCCAGCAGGCCCTGCGGAGCAGGTGACGGAGACGCTGAAGGCGCCGGGTATGACCCCGGCGCCTTCAGCATTGTCTTAGCCCCGTGGCCGCCCTTAACCTCCGTTGTGGCTGACGGCGATGCCGATGACGAACATCAGCGTCCACATGGCCATGCCGATCCAGCCGATGACGAGGCCCGCGACCGCGAGGCCCTCGCCGCCCTGGTTGTTCTCCCTGATCTGCTGGCGGGAGATGTGGCCCATGATGACCGCCGGCAGCGACAGGCCCAGCAGGGCGCAGACCACCGAGCCGATCGCGAGCCCGTTGGTCGGCTTCACCGCGGCCGGGTAGGCCGGGGCGGCGGGGACCGGGAAGCCGCCCGCCTGATAGTGCGAGACGCCGCCGAGCGGCCCCGCGGGCAGGTCGGAGATGATCGCCGCCAGGTCCCCGTAGGTGCGCGACATGTGCACCTGGTTGACCCGCGCGTCGAACTCGTCCTTCGTCAGCCGGCCCTCGCCGTAGCTGGCCTTGACCACGTCGACCGCGCGCTCCCGGTCAGCGGCCGAGGCCAGCATCCCGGGCGGGCCGCCGATGTTGGCCCGTGGCAGCTCCGCCGAGGGCGGCGGCTGGTACGGGCCGTGCATGAGCCCGTACGGCTGCGGCTGCCCGTACGGCTGCGGCTGCCCGTACATCGCCGCGACCGGGCCCGCGATGACCTGCGGGCCGGCCGGGTACGCGGCCGGCTGGATCGGCGCGGGCTGGGGCACCGCCGGCTGCGCGAAGCCGCCCGGCACGGGCAGCCCCGGCTGCGGGTAGGCGCCCGGCTGGGGCGGGTAGGGCTGGCCGGCGGCTTGCGGGAAGCCGGCCGCCGGGGGCATCGGGGCCTGCATCCCCGTCGGCTGCCCCGGAAAGGGCTGCCCCGGAAAGGGCTGCCCCGGCGCAGGCTGCGCGACCATGGGCTGCCCCGGCGCAGGCTGCGCGGCCATGGGCTGAGCGGTCGGCAGCGGCTGCGTGTACGGCGCCGTCAGCGGCGGTGCTACCTGGGCCGGCGGCACCGGCGCCGGGCCGCCCGGCGGCTGTGCCCCGGGAGCGGCCGGGAAGGCCTGGTACGGTCGCGGCGGCACCGGCTGCGGGACCGGGGCCACGCGTATCGTCGGCGGCTCGTGCGAGGCCGACTGAGCAGGCTGGGCCGACTGGGCAAGCTGGGCCGGCTCAGGGCCGGGCGCGCCCGGGGTACCGTCCCGGTCGTCCACGGTTTCCCCCGTGGGCCCAGTTGCCGGATTCTCTGTCACCAGACGCCTCCCGCCAGCGATGTGCCTTAATAGAGTGTAACTACCCCGTACAGCCCGATCGTCTTACCATTACAACGCACATATCCTCGGGACGTGCCCTCAGCTCTGCCAGACGGTGACCCGGTGCCCGGTGACGGGACCCTACCCGAGACCGCGACCAGGCACCTCGGGCGCTCGCCGTTCGGCGTGTACATCCACATCCCATTCTGCCGGACACGCTGCGGTTACTGTGACTTCAACACATATACGAACGCGGAGCTGGGCGGGGGTGCCTCCCAGGAGGGATATCCGGCCACCGTGGGCCGGGAGATCGCGCTCGCCCGCCGGGTCCTGGGCGGGGCGCAGGTGCCCGCGCGGACGGTGTTCTTCGGCGGCGGGACGCCCACGCTGCTGCCCCCGGCCGCGATCGGCGGGCTGATCAGCGCCGTTGACGAGGCGTTCGGGCTGGCGCCCGGGGCCGAGGTGACGATCGAGGCGAACCCCGAGTCGGTCGACCAGCGGTCCCTGGCCCAGTTGCGGGCCGCCGGGGTCACCCGGGTCTCGTTCGGCATGCAGAGCGACGCCGCGCACGTCCTGGCCATCCTGGACCGCCAGCACCAGCCCGGCCGCCCCCAGCAGTGCGCGCGGTGGGCGCGGGAGGCCGGCTTCGAGCACGTCTCGCTCGACCTCATCTACGGCACGCCCGGGGAGAGCGACGACGACTGGCGGCGCACCCTCGACGCCGCCCTGGCGGCCGGCCCGGACCACGTGTCGGCCTACGCGCTCATCGTGGAGGAGGGCACCCGGCTCGCGGCCAAGGTCCGGCGGGGCGAGATCGCCGCGCCCGACGACGATGTCCTCGCCGACCGCTACCTGATCGCCGACGACCGGCTGAGCGCGGCCGGGCTGGGCTGGTACGAGATCTCCAACTGGGCCGCCTCCCCCGGCGCCCGCTGCCGGCACAACATGCTCTACTGGACCAGCGCCGACTGGTGGGGCTTCGGGCCTGGCGCGCACAGCCACGTCGGCGGTACCCGCTGGTGGAACGTCCGCCACCCGGCCGCCTACGCCGCCCGCCTGGCGCAGGGCCAGTCCCCGGCGGCCGCCCGCGAGGTCCTGGGCGGCCCCGAGCAGGCGCTGGAGCGGGTGATGCTCGGCGTGCGGCTCGCCGACGGGCTGCCGGCGGAGGCGCTGGGCGCCGCCGCCCGGGCCGGGGCGGCGGCCTTCGTGGCGGCGGGCCGGCTGGACGCCGCCGCCTGGCGTTCCGGTCGCCTTGAGCTGACCCGCGACGGCCGCCTCCTGGCCGACGCGATCGTCCGCGACCTCACGTAGCCCCGCCCTCAGGCTAGATAACAGCAAGAAAAATACTAAGGCCGTCGGTCCCCGCTGGTCCCGTGCGTCCCTTCCGGCCCTAATGGCATCGAATGCCCCAGGACCGAAAGTGCCCGCGTGACTACTTTCGGACTTGGCCGACGAGTTGGTTGCTGGAAGCCCCGAAAAGGGCCGATTTCCAACCATCTCGTCGGCTAAGACAGAGAGTAACCATCTGGCTACCAGGTGGCGCACCGCGTCCACTCTGCGAGACAAGCTCTGATAACAGCAAGAAGCGCACCGCGCTTGCGGCTGGGCTGGGGGAGGGTTCCTGAAGGGTCAGGGTTCCTGGGTATCGGGGGCGGTGACGAAGTCGATCAGCTCCTCCACCCGGCCCAGGAGGGACGGGTCGAGGTCGGTGAAGGTGGCGACCGAGCCCAGGATGCGCCGCCAGGCGGCGGCGACGTCGGCCGGGGTCGCGTGCGGCCAGCCGACGGCGCGCAGCACGCCCTCCTTCCAGGGCTGCCCCTTGGGGACGGCCGGCCAGGCGCGCAGGCCGACGGCCGACGGCTTGACGGCGGCCCAGATGTCGATGAACGGGTGCCCCGCCACCAGCACGTGCGGGGAGCGGGACGCCTCGGCGGCGATGCGGCTCTCCTTCGACCCGGCTACCAGGTGGTCGACCAGGACGCCCAGCCGGCGGACCGGGCCGGGCTCGAACTCGGCCACGATGGCGGGCAGGTCGTCCACGCCCTCCAGGTACTCGACCACGACCCCCACGTCGCGCAGGTCGTCGCCCCAGATCTTCTCCACCAGCTCCGCGTCGTGCTTGCCCTCGACGTAGATCCGGCTCGCGCGGGCGACCTTGGCCCGGGCGGCCGGGGCGGCGACCGAGCCCGAGGCGGTCCGCCGCGGCCCGGCCGGGGCGGCCGGGGCGGGGCGCACCAGCGTGACCCGCTGGCCGTCGATCAGGAAGTCGCCCGGGACCGGGAACACCCGCCGCTGGCCGTGCCGGTCCTCCAGGGTCACCAGGCCGGGCTCCAGGGCCACCACCGCGCCGCAGAACCGGCCCTCGAAGTCCTCCGCCACCAGTCCCGGCTCGGCCGCCACGACGGGAACCGGGCCCTGGCCGGGCTTCGGGCGGCGGCTGGCGGCGGCCAGGACGTCACCGCTGTACCGGTTGTTGCCCACCTGTAACCTCCCGGGTCGATTGTGTGGAGCGTAACGGAACGGCCGGCTCTCTTGCCCTCCACGCGGTCTCGTGGCGCAATACAATTAGCAGTCACGGCGTTCGAGTGCCAGGGAGGTGGATCACCGTGCTGGACGAGCGGAAGCTCGCGGTCCTTCGCGCGATAGTCGAAGACTATGTGTCCACTACCGAGCCGGTGGGGTCCAAGTCGCTGGTCGACCGGCATGGCCTGGACGTGTCGCCGGCGACCATCCGCAACGACATGGCGATCTTGGAAGAGCAGGGGTTCATCGCCCAGCCGCACACCAGCGCCGGGCGGGTCCCGACCGACAAGGGCTACCGGCTCTTCGTGGACCGGCTCTCGGCCGTCAAGGCCATGTCGGGGGCCGAGCGCCGCGCGATCGAGGCGTTCCTGTCCGGCGCCTACAGCCTGGACGAGGTCGTCGCCCGCACGGTCCGCCTGCTGGCCCAGCTGACCCGCCAGGTCGCGGTCGTGCAGTACCCCTCCCTGTCGCGGTCGGCGGTCCGGCACATCGAGCTGGTCTCGGTCGCCCCCCGACGGCTGCTGCTGGTCCTGATCACCGACACCGGCCGGGTGGAGCAGGCCGTGGTCGACCTGCCCGAGGATGCCACTCCTGAGGCGGTGGCGCACTTGCGCGCGGTGCTCAACGCATGCCTGGACGGGCATAAGCTGGCAGAGGCGGCGGCCTCCGTGACGGGCCTGGCCGATCGCATTCCCGTGCCCGAGCGGGCAAACGCCGGGGCGGTGTTCTCCGTGCTCCTCGACAGCCTCGCGGAGCGAACCGAGGAGCGCATCGTGTTCGGCGGGACAGCCAACCTGTCCGGTCCCGACTTCGGCATGGGACTGCGTGACGTCCTGGAAGCCCTGGAGGAGCAAGTGGTGCTGATGCGGCTGCTCGGCGAGTCCGCCGAGCCGTCTGCCCTCACCGTGCGGATTGGCGCTGAGACCGGCTTGTCCGGCGCCTCCGTGGTGTCGGCGGTCTATGGCGCCGACGGGCACCCGCTCGCGAAGCTTGGCGTGCTCGGCCCCACCCGGATGGACTACCCGTCCACCATGGGGGCCGTGCGCGCGGTAGCACGATACGTTGGCCGGATCCTCGGGGAGTCATAAGTGGCAGAGGAGTACTACGCGCTGCTGGGCGTGCGCCGCGAGGCCTCGGCGGACGAGATCAAGCGCGCCTATCGCAGGCTGGCCCGCGAGCTTCACCCGGACGTCAACCCGGACCCGGAGACGGCGGAGAAGTTCAAGGAGATCAACCAGGCGTACAACGTGCTCTCCGACCCGGAGAAGCGCCAGATGTACGACCTCGGCGGCGACCCGTTCGGCGCGGGGGACCCGGCGGCCGGCTTTGGCGGGTTCGGCTCGGCGGCCGGCTTCCCGTTCAGCGACTTCGTCGACGCGGTCTTCGGGGCCGCCGGCGGCGGCCAGCCGCGCGGGCCGCGGTCCCGCGCCCGGCGCGGGCGCAACGCCACGATCCGCATCGAGCTGGACCTGTCGGAGTGCGCGTTCGGCGCGACCCGCGAGCTGACGGTCGACACCGCCGTCGTCTGCCCCACCTGCTCGGGTGAGGGCACAGCCCCCGGCACCCATCCGGTGACGTGCGAGATCTGCGCCGGGCGGGGCGAGATCAGCCAGGTCCGGCGCTCCTTCCTCGGCCAGGTCATGACGACCCAGCCGTGCCCGAACTGCGGCGGCTACGGGACCGTGCTGCCCCGGCCGTGCCCCGAGTGCGACGGCGACGGGCGGGTCCGCACCCGGCGGACGATGAAGGTCCGCATCCCGGCCGGCGTCGAGGACGGCACCCACATCCAGCTGGCGGGCGAGGGCGAGACCGGCCCCGGTGGCGGCCCGCCCGGCGACCTGTTCCTGGAAGTGGTGCAGCGGCCGCACGCGGTGTTCGAGCGGCAGGGCGATGACCTGCACTGCACGCTGACGATCCCGATGGTGGCGGCGGCGCTCGGCGCCACCGTGTCGGTGGAGTCGCTCGACGGCCCGAGCGAGGTGGACATCCGCCCCGGCACCCAGTCCGGCCAGGTGATCCCGCTGTACAGCCTCGGGGTCAAGCACCTGAACGGCGCGGGCCGCGGCGACCTGATCATCCACGTGACGGTGGAGACCCCGACCCGGCTCGACAACGAGCAGGAGAAGCTGATGCGCGACCTGGCCAAGCTACGCGGCGAGGAGGCCCCGGCCGGGAAGTTCCAGCCCGGCCAGCAGGGCTTCTTCTCCCGGCTGCGCGACGCCTTCAACGGCCGGTAAGCGCGGAGCCCCCTTTTGCCAGCCCCCACGGCGGAGGAGGTCCTGTCCGGGCCACCGGTGTTCCTGGTGCAGCCGGGCGAGCTGACCGCGCCCCGGGAGACGGTCCTGCTGACTGGCCCGGAGGGCCGCCACGCGGCTGTCGTCCGGCGGCTGCGCGTGGGGGAGCGGGCGGACCTGTCCGACGGCGCCGGGACCCTCGCGTCAGGCGTGGTGACCGCGGTGGCCCCGGACTCGGTCGCGGTCGCCCTGCGGTCGGTGCACGCCGTGCCGCCCCCCGCCCCGAGGATCACCGTCGTGCAGGCGCTGGCGAAGGGCGACCGGGGCGACCTCGCCGTGGAGGTGATGACTGAGGTCGGCGTGGACGACCTGGTGCCGTGGCTGGCCGCCCGCTCGGTTACGCGCTGGGAAGGCGCCCGGGGGGAGCGGTCGCTCGGCAAGTGGCGGGCGGTGGCACGGGAGGCCGCCAAGCAGTCCCGCCGGGCCTGGATTCCCTCCGTTGCCGGGCCCGCCACCTTGGGCGACGTCACCGCCCTGCTCGCCGGGGCCGCCTGCGCTGTCGTGCTGGAGCCCGACGCCGCCGTCCCGCTGTCCCGCGTGGCCTTGCCGAGCAGCGGCGACGTGATCCTCGTGGTCGGGCCGGAGGGTGGCGTCAGCCCCGCCGAGCGGTCCGCGCTGGCCAGCGCGGGCGCCATCGAGGCGCGGCTCGGCCCCACCGTGCTGCGCACCTCCACCGCCGGCGCCGCCGCCGTGGCCGTGCTGCTCAGCCGGTGCGGGCGCTGGTGACGGGGCCGGGGTCGGCCGCCCGGCCGGGACTGGATGCGCGGCTGGCCGAGGCGGGAACGGGAGCAGCGGCGGCCGGGGCAGCCGCCGCTTAGGCGGCCGCTGGATTAAGGTGGTCGGGTCCGGGGTCGGCGAGCCCGGACCCTGCTCGCCCGTGCTCGGCTGGTCCGCGCCCGGGGTCCCGGAGGACCCGGCGTCGCTGGAGTCGCCCGTTCCGGTGCCCGAGCCGTCGTCCCCCGTGGGCGTGTCGGTCGGGGTGGGCGTGCCGGTCGGGGTCGGGGTCGGCGTCGGGGTGCTGGTGTCCGGCGGCGGCGTGGCCGGCTGCGTCGGCGGCGTGGTCGGGGGAATCGTTGTCGGCGGCGCCGTGGGCGCCGTGCCCTGCGTGGGCGTGGCCGTCGGCGTGGGCCCCGTCGGCGTGCCCGGTGTCGGCTGGGTCACCGAGCCGCCGCTCGTCGGCTGGCAGTTGACCGTTACCAGGGCGGTCGGGCCAACGGTAGCCGAGCCGGATAGCCCCGAGATGATGGCGGCCACGCTCGGGCTGGCGGGCGGCCCGGAGACCGGGCCGCCGGAGCCGGGCTGCGCGCACGGCTGCGTCCCGGGCCCGGCGCTGCCTCCGGGCGAGGCCGGGACGGTGCCGGGCCGGCCGCCGGGAGACGAGCCGCCGGGCCCGGTGCCCGGTGCCCGGCCGTTGACGTTGGCGGCCGGGCCGCCGCCCGGACTGCCCGCCTTGCCGGAGGCCGGCTGCGGGAGGACCGGCCCGCCGGTCAGCACGGTGGAGCTCATCTCGACGATCGCGGCCCGCAGGGGCGGCACCGCGACGGCCGCCGCGGTGACGGAGGCGGCCGCGGCGAGCCCGGCCACCAGCCGTGGCCAGCCGAGCCCGGACGGCCGCAAGCCAAGCCGGAACGCCGCGCCCGGCCCGTCGCCGGAGAACCGGTCCCGCCAGTAACTCAGCCGCCAGTACCCGGGGTCCTGCCACGCCCAGTGCCCGCGCCACGTCCATTGCCGGACCCGGCGGAGCACCTCCGCCACCAGGCCGGCCAGCCAGGGCCGCGGCGGCGTGCCGCCGGTGTGGCCGAGGATGCGCTCGAGGCCCCCGTCACCGGGCTCGACCTGGCGGGCAGCGGCGGACAGGGCCTGCCGCAGTGCCTTCTCCAGGCCGTCATCTGGTGCGATCATGCCACCAGCCCGGCAACCCGAAGTTTCATGAAGACTCCTGCTCCAGCACCGACTTCAGTGCGGCCATGCCGCGTGCCGTGTGACTCTTCACCGCGCCCTTGCTGATCCCCATTGACGCGGCGATCTCGGCTTCTGACAGGTCGGCATAGTAGCGCAGGACGAGTGCCTCCCGTTGGCGGTCGGGCAGGCCGCTGAGGGCCTTGATGACCGCCGAGCGCTCGAGCAGCTGGATTGCCCCGGCCTCCGCGCTCGGCTCGTCCGGGACGTGCTTGGGCGCGTTCTTGTCGACCACCGTCCGGTGCCGCAGGACGGACCGCGACCGGTTGACGACGGCCTGCCTGAGGTAGGACAGCGCCTTCTCGGTGTCGCGCAGCCGCAGCCACCCCGCGTGCATGGCGATGAACGCCTCCTGCACGACCTCCTCGGCGCTCGGGACGTCATGCAGCAGCAGGACCGCGAGCCGGACGAGGGAGCGGTACTCGCCGAGGTATATCTCGGTGAGCATGTGATCGGCTTCCCACTTGACCGAGGTGGCCGAGGGGGCCGGCGCGGCCGAGGTGGCCGGTTCCGCCCGGAGGACATCCGGGACCAGTGCGCTCGCCACGAGCGTATCCGTCACACTGGTTGGACGCGCAGCAGCATCCATAGGTTCACTCACCGTCGTGTTGCTTCTGCGCGGCGGCCCGGCCGGCCGCTCGCATCGTCGTGTCCAGCATCGTCGTGTCCAGCGCTGTCTCGTCCGGCACTGTCGTGTCCAGCCCGCGGGCGCGATCGCGGCGCCGCCCGCGTTTGCGGCGCCCGCGCCCGGGTAGCCGGGTCCCCGCAGCCGGCTGCCCGGGCCTGTTCTTGCTCAGCATTCGATGGCGCGGCCGGCTCGCCGGTTCCGCGCACGCGGCAACGTGCCCAACCCACATTCGGTAACTCCACCCCAGAA
Organism: Trebonia sp.; assembly: GCA_036276115.1. Taxonomy (GTDB): domain Bacteria; phylum Actinomycetota; class Actinomycetes; order Streptosporangiales; family Streptosporangiaceae; genus Trebonia. The sequence continues at coordinate 14,520 of DATBEM010000006.1, read as the reverse complement.
ACCGCCGGAGGATTGCGGAAAGACAAGAATATCCGAAAGCGGGGGAGTAGTGACAGCACTTGCGGAGATCAACCTTCTCGGCGGTGCTGCTACTAGAAGGTAGCTTTCTACAGCGCCGTAAATTTACGTGATTCACGCGCATGTCGGCAGATGGCCTGACCTTGTACTTTCTTCCGGGCTGGGTGCCCTGGCGTGGCTTGCCCCGGGATGAGTGTTCCTTTCCCCGTAACCTCCCGGGCCCGCGCCCTCTCGCCGTGCAAGTGCGCAGCGCACGTGCGCAAACCCTTAGTCAGCCGGTGCTCGCGACGGTCCGGCTGGCGGTACTTGCGGCTGATGGGATTGCGCAGGGTGATGGGGGTGCCGCCCGGGCCGGGGCGGCCGCGGCCCCGGCGGCGGCCGTCAGGTGTACCCGGCCCGGCGGCTCGGCTCCGCCAGGTGCCGCACGCAGCACCTATGATTGTTTGTATGCCAGAGTGCCTGTGCCGGGGGTTCGCGACCGGGGTGATCGGCGGTCCTGGCGACGCGAGGCGATGCTGGAAAGTGATTGGATGATTGCTTTCCGTGACATTAGCCTGGTGGTCGCGGGGTGCCCGTCCATGTGCCTGGTGCCCGGGACGGCAGCGCGCTCGGGGCCGTACTTTTCCGCATATCGCCGCCCGGCCGCCTGGCCGGGCGGCCCCCGGGTCGCGCGCCCGGGGCGACCGAGAGCAGTGAATTGACAGATACTCCCAGCAGCCGGCCCGACTCCCAGGCGCGGATCGTGATTCCCGACGGTCATTCAATGGTTGGCCTGCTCGGGACTCGCGATGAACTGCTTCACGTGATAGAGCGCGAGTTCTCAACGGATATTCACGTCCGCGGCAACGAGATCACGGTGTCGGGGCCGAGCACCGAGACCGCGCTCGTGCAAGCGCTCTTCACCGAGATGCTGGAGCTCCAGCGCAAGGGGGCCGAGCTCTCGCCCGACGCCATCGAGCGGGTGGCGGCGATGCTCCGGGCCGAGCACGGGGTGCGGCCGGCCGAGATCCTGTCGCAGGGCATCCTCTCCTCCCGAGGCCGCACGATCCGGCCCAAGACGCTGAACCAGAAGCGCTACGCCGACGCCATCGACAAGCACACGATCGTCTTCGGCATCGGGCCGGCCGGCACCGGCAAGACCTACCTCGCCATGGCCAAGGCGGTGAAGGCGCTGCAGGCCAAGGAGGTCAACCGGATCATCTTGACCCGGCCGGCGGTCGAGGCGGGGGAGCGGCTCGGCTTCCTGCCCGGCACCCTGTACGAGAAGATCGACCCCTACCTGCGCCCGCTCTACGACGCCCTGCACGACATGGTCGACCCGGACACGATCCCCAAGCTGATGGCCGCGGGCACCATCGAGATCGCGCCGCTGGCCTTCATGCGCGGCCGCTCGCTCAATGACTCCTTCATCATCTTGGACGAGGCCCAGAACACCACGCCCGAGCAGATGAAGATGTTCCTGACCCGGCTCGGGTTCGGCTCCAAGATCGTCGTCACCGGCGACGTCACCCAGGTCGACTTGCCGGCCGGCCAGACCAGCGGCCTGCGGATCGTGCAGGATATCCTCGACGGCATCCCCGACATCCACTTTGCCCGGCTGACCACCCATGACGTGGTCCGGCACAAGCTGGTGGGGAAGATCGTGGACGCCTACGAGCGGCACGACGCGCGGGTCCAGCAGGAGAACCAGGCCAAGCCGGCACCGAAACGGGGCAGCAGGACGTGACAATCGACATCGTCAACGAGTCGGGGGTGACCGTGGACGAGCTGGCGCTGGCCGCCGTCGCGCGCTACGGCCTGGACCGGATGCGGATCCACCCGCTGGCGGAGCTGTCGGTCCTGATCGTCGACGAGGCCGCGATGACCGAGCTGCACGAGCGCTGGATGGGCGAGCCGGGGCCAACCGACGTGCTGTCCTTCCCGATGGACGAGCTGCGCCCGCCGGCCCCGGTTGGCGGCACCTCGGGCCGTGGCGGCGACGACCCTGGCCCCGACCCGGCCCTGCTGGGCGACGTGGTGCTCTGCCCGCCGGTCGCGGCGGCGCAGGCCAAGCAGGCCGGCCACTCCGCCCAGGAGGAGCTGGAGCTGCTCACCGTGCACGGGATCTTGCACCTGCTCGGCTACGACCACGCCGACCCCGAGGAGGAGGCCGAGATGTTCGGCCTGCAGGGGCAGCTGCTGGCCGACTGGCGGGCCGGCGTGGCCAAGAGCGCGAGTGGCGAGGCCCCCGTGGTCAAGGGCACGGCGGTCGAGGCCCCCGCGGTCAAGGACACGGCGGTCAAGGACACGGCGGTCGAGGGCACCGTGGTCGAGGGCACCGCGGTCGAGGCCCCCGCGGTCGAGGCCCCCGCGGTCGAGGACGCTGCGGTCGAGGACGCTGCGGGGGAGCCCGGCTGATGGCGCCCGCCGGGTGGTTGCTGGTCGTCGCCCTCGCGCTGGCCCTGGTCGCCGTCTGGTGCGGCTGGGCGCAAGCCGCCCTGGCCCGGGTGGCCAGCGACGACCTCGGCGTCTACGCGTCCCTGCTCACGCTGCTCCGGACGTGCGCCGAGGCCGGCTCGGCGGTGCTGGTGACGCTCGCCTTCACCCACTGGCTTGGTGGCTGGCAGGTGTTCCTGCCGGCCGTGGCCGTCGTGGTCGCCGCCCGGTACGTGCTCATCGGCGTCGGCCCCCGGGCCATCGGCAAGCAGCGGGCCGAGCGGGTCGCCGCGACCGCCACCCGGCTGCTGCGGCCCGTCGTCCGGCTCCTGGGCCCGCTGCCGAGGCTGCTGACCGATGTCACCGAGTCGCTGCCACTGGGCGGGCATCCGGCCGAGGCCGAGTGGAGCAACCGCCGCGAGATGCAAGGGATCGTGGACCTCATCGAGGGCCGGTCGGAGATCGAGCCCGGTGAGCGGGAGATGGTCCGGTCGGTCTTCGAGCTCGGCGACACCATCGTCCGCGAGGTGATGGTGCCGCGCACCGACATGGTGTTCATCGAGCGGGACAAGGCCGTCGGGCAGGCGCTGTCGCTGGCGCTGCGCAGCGGGTTCTCCCGCGTCCCGGTCGTCGGCGACAGCACCGACGACGTGGTCGGGATCGCCTACCTCAAGGACATGGTCGCCTGGGAGCACGAGCACCCGGACGCCGGGGAGGCCGGCCTGCCGCTGATTGAGGCGGTGATGCGGCCCGCCACCTTCGTCCCCGAGAGCAAGCCGGTTGACGAGCTCCTGCGGCAGATGCAGACGCAGCGGATCCACGTCGCGATCGCGATCGACGAGTACGGCGGGACCGCCGGGCTGGTCACGATCGAGGACATCCTCGAGGAGATCGTCGGGGAGATCGCCGACGAGTACGACAACGAGCGCGCGCCCGTGGAGTGGCTCGCCTCCGGGGCCGCCCGGGTCACCGCCCGGCTCCCGGTGGCCGAGCTGGAAGAGCTGTTCGGGGTGACGATCGACGCCGAGGACGTCGAGACGGTGGGCGGGCTGCTGGCCCACGGGCTGGGCCGGGTGCCCATCGCGGGCTCGGAGGCGACCGTGGCCGGCCTGCACCTGACGGCCGAGAACCTGGCGGGCCGGCGCAACAAGCTCGGGACCGTGCTGGTGGAGCGGGTCGAGCCGGTGGAAGAGCCCCGCTAGCGCGCGGCCGGGACCCGGTCGCCATCGTGGAGGATGGCGTCCATCAGGCCCGGGAACCGGGTGTCGAGGTCGTCCTTGCGCAGGATCATGTAGCCCTTGGCGCCGACGATGCGCTTGGTCACCACGCCCGCCTCGCGCAAGATCCGCAGGTGGTGGGAGAAGGTCGACTTCGACATGGCCAGCGCCGCCTCCTCGATCACCTGGCTGCACCACGACTCGCCGTGCCCCGCCACGTACCGGGCCGCCGCGAGCCGGTGCGGGTCAGCGAGGGCCGCGAGCACGCGCGGCAGCTGGAAGTCCGCCGCCGCCGGCTCGATCACGTCATCGGTCACGCTCTTGAGCATAGAGCAACTTGCGAGTAGTTCGATCAATGTCGTACAGTTCGACTAGCATCAAACTTCGACAGTGATCGAACACCCGAAAGCCTGCTCCCGAGGAGGCCCCCGTGACGACAGCCCACCCGTACGCGCCGATCCGGTTTACCGGGGCACGCTACGAGCCTCGCCGCCCCGCGGCCCCTACAATCGTGCCCGTGACCGAACCGGTGCCTGGCCCCGAGGACCAGAAGATCATCACCCTTGCCCGCTCCACCCGTGCCCGGGTCGCGGCGTCCGAGGGCGCCGCCGTGCGCGACGAGACGGGCCGGACCTACACGGCCGCGGCCATCGCGCTGCCGTCGCTCCAGCTGTCCGCGCTGCGGCTGGCGGTGGCGATGGCGGTCTCCAGCGGCGCGACCCGCCTGGAGGCGGCCGCCGTGGTCAGCGACGCCGCCGCGCCCGACCCGGGCGACCTGGCGGCCGTGCGCGACGTCGGCCCGGGCGCGACGGTCTTCCATGCCGCTCCCGACGGCTCGCTGCGCGCCACCCTCACCCTCTAGCCCGCTCCCGGCGGTCAGTGGTCGCTGGACGCGGACCAGATGTTGATGCCGGCCTCGACCGCGTCGCTGTCGATCGCGGTGATCTCCTGCTCGGTGAACGTCGCCTTGCCCGCCGCCGCGAGGTTCTCCTCCAGCTGCTTCAGGCTGCTCGCGCCGATCAGGGCCGAGGTGACCCGCGGGTCGCGCAGCGTCCAGGAGATGGCCATCTGGGCGAGCGACTGCCCCCGCCCGGCGGCGATCTCGTTGAGGTTCCGGACATGGGCGAGCGTCTTGCCGGTGAGCTGGTCGCGCGACAGCGAGCCGTTGAGGCTGGCCCGCGAGCCCTCGGGGACGCCGTTCAGGTACTTGCCGGTCAGCACGCCCTGCGCCAGCGGCGAGAACGCGATGCAGCCCACGCCGGTGTCCTCCAGCACGTCGAGCAGGCCGCCCTCGATCCAGCGGTTCAGCATCGAGTACGACGGCTGGTGGATCAGCAGCGGCGTGCCCATCGCCGACAAGATGGACACCGCTTCCCGGGTCCGCTCGGCTGAGTAGGACGAGATCCCCGCGTAGAGCGCCTTGCCCTGGCGCACGGCCGTGTCCAGCGCGCCCATGGTCTCCGCCAGCGGCGTCTCCGGGTCGAGCCGGTGGCTGTAGAAGATGTCGACGTACTCCACGCCCATGCGCGCCAGCGACTGGTCGAGGCTGGCCAGCAGGTACTTGCGCGACCCCCACTCGCCATACGGGCCGGGCCACATGTCGTAGCCGGCCTTGGTCGAGATGACCAGCTCATCACGGTACGGCCGGAAGTCCTCGGCGAAGATCCGCCCGAAGTTCTTCTCGGCCGACCCGAACGGCGGGCCGTAGTTGTTGGCCAGGTCGAAGTGCGTGACCCCGAGGTCGAACGCCCGGCGCACGATGGCCCGCTGGGTCTCCAGCGGGGTCACGTCCCCGAAGTTCTGCCAGAGCCCGAGCGAGACTTCCGGCAGCTTGAGCCCGCTCCGGCCCGTGCGGCGGTAGGGCATCTGGTCGTCGTACCTGTCAGCGGCAGCGGTGTAGGTCATGATCAGGAGTCTGCCATTGCCCGGTCCTCCCGGCGGAGCCGGGCGTGCGGCGCTGCCCGCGCGCGGCGTTCCCGGGTGACCGGGCGCAGGCATACTGTGATACATCACCGGAACACGGGCCGGGTCCGTGTTGCCCTGCGTGAGGAGGGTCATGACACAGGACGGGGCGCCCGGGGGCGCCGACGTCAGCGGGAGCCAGGGGGTCCAGCTCGGGCAGGCCATTCTCCGCTCATCGGAGTCAGGCACGTTTCCCGTCCGCCCGGACTTCGCTGAGTACTCCACGGACGCCTGGGGGCTCCCCCTGCGGGGAAGCCGCTGGGCTCCCGTCGCGCCGGAGAGCGTGGTCGGCCCGGTCCGGACGCAGCGCTTCAGGATCGCCGATGGCACGATGACGATGGTGTCGTACTCGTCGGCCGCCGGGACGCATGGGGTAGCCGGCCGGGCCCTCAAGCTCTACGAGAGGCTGGGCGGCCCCGATTCCGGGCTTGGCCTCCCCGTGGCCGAAGACGAGCGCCGCCAGCCAAGACTTTGGGTCCAGCGGTTCGAGCGCGGGGCGATCTACGACGGCGGCGCGGCCGGCAAGGCGATAGCGGTCCCGGCCGAGACGCTTGCCCTGGCCGGAGAACGGCTCGGCCTGCCCGTGTCGCCCGAGAAGGCCATCGACGGCAGCGACGGCGAGACCATTCAGCACTTCGAGCAGGGCATCGTCACCCGGCGGGACGGCCAGCGGGAGATGTGGCTGCGCCCGTAGCGCCGCCAGCCGGGCAGCTCCCGGGAACTTCAGAGGTGATGTTGACGGGGTTGCTTCGCATAGCGAAACGTTCCTCTGCGATGATGCGGCTAACCCCCGAGCGAGAGGAGTCGGCTGCATGTGCACGTACGTCACGGAGACGGTCGCGGTGAGCGGTAGCGCCAAGGGGCCCGACGGGTGGTTCCGGGTGACCGATGGCAGCGTGTACTTCGACCACCCGGTCCACGCGCCGCAGGAGCACACGCTCAACATCGACTTCCTCGCGCCCGGCCAGGGGCCGTCCGCGCGGGTGGCCGTCGAGCTGACCGCCGAGTCGGCCCGCGCCCTGGCCAAGGCGATCGAGGCGGTCCTCGGGCAGGTCCCGCCCGGGCTGCTCTAGCCCTGGCGGCCGCCCCAGCCCGCCTGCCAGCTCACCACTGCCTGACCTGGCTTTAAGCTACGCGTCCGTTACCAAGGAGACTCAATACATGTCTGACGCGATCATCGCCGAGAGCATCCGGATCACCGGCCACGGCGGCGACGAGATCGAGGCCTACGCGGCCCGGCCGGCGGAGCCGGGCCAGCAGGTCGGCGGCGTGGTGGTCATCCACCACATGCCCGGCTATGACCAGCAGACCAAGGAGATCGCGCGGACCTTCGCGGTCAACGGCTACAACGCGGTCGTCCCGAACCTGTACTACCGGGAGGCGCCCGGCGCCAGCCCCGACGACGCGGCCGCGGCCGCCCGCGCGGCCGGCGGCGTCCCCGACGAGCGCCTGGTGGGCGACGTGGCCGGGGCGAGCGAGTACCTGAAGTCCCTGCCGACCGCCAACGGCAAGGTCGGCACCATCGGCTACTGCTCGGGCGGGCGCCAGTCGTTCCTCGCCGCCGTGAGCCTGCCGCTCGACGCCGCCGTGGACTGCTACGGCGCGTTCGTCGTCGGCAATCCCCCGGAGGGCATGCCGCTGAAGGTCGGCCCGCTGGTCGACCGCGCCCCGCAGCTGTCGTGCCCGCTGCTCGGCCTGTTCGGGGCGGAGGACTCCTACCCGTCGCCGGACCAGGTCACGGAGCTGGAGGAGGCGCTGAAGGCGGCGGGCAAGACGTATGAGTTCCACGTGTACGAGAACGCCGGGCACGCGTTCTTCGCCGTGAACCGGCCCGCGTACCGGCCGGAGGCGGCCAGCGACGGCTGGCAGAAGATCTTCGCGTTCTACGGCCAGTACCTGGCTGCCTGACCGGGACCGGTCGCGATGGCCGGGCGGCTCGAATGTCAGCGGGGCATGACAGGATGCACGGCATGAAGTTCATGGTGCAGCGGGACGCCTTCGCCGAGGCGGTCGCGTGGGCGGCGCGGGCGCTGCCGACCCGGCCGGTCATCCCGGTCCTCGCCGGGCTGCTGTTGCAGGCCACGGGCGACCGGCTAACGCTCGCGTGCTTCGATTACGAGGTGTCGGCCCGGGTCGCGATCCCGGCCGAGGTCGCCGAGCCGGGCACGGTCCTGGTCCCCGGGCGGCTCCTGGTGGAGATCACCCGGAGCCTGCCCGGCCTGCCGGTCGAGTTCAGCGATGACCCCGACGGGGTGAGCCTGTCGTGCGGCGAGGTGTCGTTCACGCTGGTCACGCTGCCCCGCGAGGAGTACCCCGCGCTCCCCGAGCTGCCCCAGCTCGCGGGCACGGTCGACGGGGCAGCCTTCGCCGCCGCGATCGGCCAGGTCACCCCGGCCGCGAGCAAGGACGACACGCTCCCGCTGCTGACCGCCGTGCACCTGGAGCTGGCCGGCCCGGCGATGACGCTGGCGGCGACCGACCGCTACCGGCTGGCCGTCCGCGACCTGCCGTGGGATCCCGTCCCGGGCCACGACCAGGCCGCCGTCCTGGTGCCGGCCCGGGTGCTGGCGGACGCCGCGCGGATGATGTCACCTGGCCTGTCAGTGCGGATCATGCTCCGCGAGGGCGGCGACGACGCTGACTCCGGCGCGCCGCGCGCCCGGGACGGCGCGATGATCGGCTTCGAGTCCGGCGGCCGCCGCCTGACCACCCGCCTGCTGGCGGGGGAGTTCCCCCGCTACCGGTCCCGCTTCCCCGAGCACTTCGACTGCGTCGCCGACCTGCCCGCCGGGCCGTTCGCGGAGGCGGTCCGCCGGGTATCCCTCGTCGCCGAGCGCGGCACCCCGGTCCAGCTCACGTTCACCCCCGGCCGGGTCACCATCGTCGCCGCCACCCAGGGCCAGGCCCGTGCCCGCGAGTCGCTGCCCGCGCTGTTCTCCGGCGAGGAGCCGGCGATCGCCTTCAGCCCGCACTACCTGCTGGACGGGGTGGTCGCCGCCGCCGGGGACGCCTCCGGCCCGCCCGGTCCCGCCCCGGCCGGCGACCCGGCCGCCCCGGACGGGGACGCGGCCCGGGACGACGCCGGCGACCCGGCCAGCGCGGCGGAGGCCGAGGCCCGCGTCCGCCTCCGCTTCACCAGCCCGAGCAAGCCCGCCGTCATCACCCTGGCGCCGCCCGCCGACGGCGCCGGGGACCCTGAGTCGGGCTTCCGCTACCTGGTCGTCCCCCAGCGGGTGGCCCAGTAAGGGCGCGGCCCGGTCGGGCTGCCAGCGGCCATGGCGCTGCCGGCGCGGGCCGCGCGCCATGATGGGGCAGGCCTGACGGTCGCCCCGGCCCCGGAGGTACTGTCGCGGCCATGGGGACAGGTGAGCAGGCGGTGCCGTCGTGGGCCGGGCAGGGCCGGTTCGGCGTCCGGTTCCAGTGGGGGCCGGTCGTGGCCCCGGCCGTCTCCGGCGGGATATGCGTCGTGGTCGACGTGCTTCGCTTCACCACCGCGGTGGACGGCGCCGTGAGCCGGGGCGTCGCCGTGTACCCGTACCGGTGGCGCGACGCCACGGCGGCGGCCTTCGCCGCGTCGGCCGGCGCCATCTTGGCCAGCCGGGGCCCGGCCGGCCCGTCGCTGTCGCCCGCGAGCCTGGAAGCGCTCGATCCCGGCACGTCGGTCGTGCTCCCGTCGCCCAACGGCTCGACCTGCGCCGTCCTCGCGTCGCAGGCCGGCGCCCGGGTGGCGGCGGGCTGCCTGCGCAACGCGACCGCGGTCGGCCACTGGGCGGCCACCGCCGGCGAGCCGGTCACCGTCATCGCCTGCGGGGAGCGCTGGCCCGACGGGTCCCTGCGGCCAGCCCTAGAGGACCTGCTCGGCGCCGGGGCAATCCTCGCGTCCCTGCCCGGCGAGCCGTCGCCGGAGGCGCGGGCGGCGATCGCCGCGTTCCGTGACGCGGCCGGCCAGCTGCCCGGGGCGCTGGCGGAATGCGCCTCCGGTCGCCAGCTCATCGAGCGAGGCCAGGGGGCGGACGTCGCCTACGCGGCCCGGCTGGACGCCAGCCCTACCGTCGCGGTCCTCGCCGACGGCGCGTTCCGGTCGGTCCGTTGACCGCTGGGCTTCTAGCCGAGTTCGCTCACGCGCTTGGCTGCTCTCCCTGGTCCTGTGGTCGCCGGTGCCCGCGCCCGCCCGGGACGCGCGCAACTGGCGGATTCGCGTCGCCGTCACCGCCGGCGATGGCGGCGTGCTCAGCCGGGGGCGGTGCATTACCCCCGTCAACTACGGTTCGGAAGGATTTTCCACACGAGGGCAAGAAGCGGTCACCGCTGGCTCGCGGCCTGACCCGGGTCGCCCTGACCGGGTCGAGGGAAAGATCGCCCCGACACGCCCTAGCCGTGGCTGGTGAACAGCAGGACGGTCAGCAGCCAGATGAGCATGGCCAGCAGGAGCAGGGCCACGGCGGCGAACTGGCTCACGGTCTCCCGGGCGGCCCGCTCGCGGCGGTCGCGGGCGGGCCGGGCCGACGGGGCCGGGGCGGCCGGCGCCGAGCGCGAGGCGCTGCGGGCTTGCCCGGCCACCCGGGGGAGCGGCGTGCGCGGCAGCGGCAGGTCGGCCATGACCTGGGTGAGCTGCCCGCGAGTACGGGCCGACAGCACGAGCTCCAGCCGCTCGTCCAGCTCGCCGAGCGTCAGCCGCCCGGCCGCGTAGTGCTCGCCGAGCTCCCGGGCGGCGACATCCCGCTCGGCGTCGCCGACGCGGATCGCGTTCCGGGCGGGCCGGGTGTCACGGACGAGGAAGGCGTTGCCGCCACCGGCGATGCCCCGCGCGAGCAGGGCGTCACCGGGCGACCGGGGGCCGCCCACGGGCACGGCGCCCCGGAACGGTGCCGTGCCCGGGAAAGCCGCGCTGTCCCGTAGCGACGCGGCATCCCCGAACACAGCGGCATCCCCCGCTGGCGCGGTCGCGCTAAGCGGCCTCGTGCTCCTGGCTGCCGCCGTGTCCCCCGCTGGCGCGCCGTTGCCCGGCCCCTGGGGGCCGGCGCAGGCGTGGCCTGGAGCGCCGTCCCCGCTGGGGACTGCGGGGGGTGGCCGGTTCTCGCGCGTCGCCATAGGCTCACCGTTCGCTGCCGGAAGTAGGCTCCTATCCACGATAGTTCGATGTTCGTGGATCCGGAGCCCGTTCAACCTGGCGAGCGTCCCGGGGCGGCGCGTGCCCCGGCCCGCGGGCGGGTTTCGCCTAGCGGCGGCGGGAGCTGCCCCGGCGCCCGCAGCCCCGGCCGCCACCGCGCCCGCGGCGGCGGAAGATCAGCCGCCGCAGCAGCGCGAACGCCGCTACGAGGAGGGCGATCCCGAACGGCCGGCCGCCGCCCGAGCCGATGCTGAACGCTCCCATGATGGCGAACGCGGCCACCGCGCACAGCCCGACGAGCATCGACAAGGCCGAGCCGACGGCCTGCCGCGCTCCCTGCGCGCCCTCGCCGTGCGCGTTCCAGCCCGTCCCGGGCGGGAGCTGGCTCCCGCCCGGCGGCGGGGTCGCCGCGCGCAGCCGGGGGAGGTCGCGCCGCACGGCGTCGAGATCGCCCTGGGTGCGGGCCGCGAACGCCCGGTCGATGCGGTCGTCTAGCTCCTCGCGGGTCAGGCGGCCCGCGGCGTAGTGCTCCCGCAGCTCGGCGGCGAGCGCCTCGCGCTCGGCGTCGCTGACCCGGATCCCCGAGCCGGGGATCGCGGGACCATGGGCACCGGCCCCGGCAGCGTCGAACCCTGAAGTGTCGAACCCGGCAGTCATCGCGTCCTCCGCAGCACATGTCGATGTCAGAACCACGATATATCGCGATTGCCTGAGTCGCAACCAGCTTGACCCGCCCGCGATCGCCGGCGGCCAGTTCCGCCTGGAACCGGCTGGCCGCGCCCAGGTCGCTCATGAGCTGGCTTACCCGCCGCCGCGTGGTCCGCGCCGGCCAGTCGTGCGAGGGGGGACTGGTGGCGCTCACGCCTCACGGGGCGCGTTCACGTCGCAGCAGATTATTGAACCTTGTTGTGCGCTGTGCGCTGATCTGCCATCTTTGATGCCGGGACGCGCCGGCGGACGGGCATACGGGCCCATTTTCCGAGTGCATCCTGTTTTATGGCCGAGATCCCGGGCAGCAACCGGGGGGTCAAAGGCGACTTGGCTGTCCAGCCGGCTTCCCGCTTCCGGCTGGGTGAACCTCCGGCTGGCCTGCTCTCCCGCCCCCCCGGGCAGGCCAGCCGGAGTCTTCTCTCCGGGCTGGATGGAGAAGACGGGCGAGGGGCCGGGGCGGCGGCGAGCGTAGTTCGGGTGTCCAGTTGTTCCCGGCCACCCGAAGGATGCCGCCCATGGCCGCTGACCAGCCCGAGCTCGCCTACCCGATTCCGCGCGGGGATCCCCTCGCGCCGCCCGCCGAGTACGCCGGCCTGCGGGCGCGCTGCCCGGTGCCGCTGGTGCGGCTGCCCACCGGCCATCATGCCTTCCTCGCCCTGCGCCACGCCGACGTCAAGACGGTCCTCGGTGACCCGCGGTTCAGCCGGGCGGCGCTCCTCGCGCCGGGCGCGCCCCGCGTCCAGCCGGTTAACCCGCATCCCGACAGCATCATGAGCATGGACCCGCCCCGGCTGACCCGGGTGCGGAGCCTGGTCTCCCGCGAGCTCGGCCCGCGCCGGGTCCGGTGGCTGCGGCCCCGCGTCGAGGCCGTCACCGCCCGGCTGCTGGACGCGGTCGCGGCCGGGCCGCGGCCCGCCGACCTGGTCGCCGCGTTCGCGGCCCCGCTGCCGCTGCAGATCGTGTGCGAGCTGATCGGGGTGCCGTTCGCGGACCGGGGCAAGTTCCAGGGCTGGTCCGACCGGTTCACCGCGCTGACGAGCTACACCGCCGAGCAGATCATGACCGCCGACCGGGAGCTGCGCGAGTACCTGGCCGCCCTGATCGCGGCCAAGCGGGCCGAGCCCGGCCCGGACCTGCTCAGCGCCCTCGCCTGCGAGCCGTCGCCATCGCGCCGCCTCACCGACTCCGAGCTCGTCCTGCTCGGCGTGTTCCTGCTCATCGCCGGCCACGACACCACCACGACCGTCCTCGCCACCAGCATCGCGACCCTGCTGCGCGATCCCGCCCAGCTGCGCCGCTGGCGGTCGCGCCCCGACCTGGCCGCGTCCGCGATCGAGGAACTGCTGCGCTACAACACCCCCGGCGACGGCTCCTTCGCCCGCCTCGCCCTTGAAGACGTCGAGCTCAGCGGCACCGTCATTCCCGCTGGCAGCGCCGTCATCGCGCCCATCAGCGCCGCTAACCGGGACGCCCGCGCCTTCGCCCGGCCCGATGACCTGGACCTCAGCCGGGACGCCAGTGGCCACGTCGCCTTCGGCCACGGGCCGCACTTCTGCCTCGGCAGCGCCCTGGCCCGGCTGGAGCTGGAGGTCGCCCTGGCCGCGCTGTTCGACCGCTTGCCCGGCCTGCGCCTGGCCGTCGACCCCGCCGGCCTGCGCTGGCGCCAGTTCGCCGCCCTCGGCGGCCTCCGCGAGCTCCCGGTGACGTGGTGATCACTGGCATGCGGCTCCGGGGGCTGGACCGGGACGCCGCCGGTGGCCGCGCGGAAAGCGGGCCGGGCGGGCGCCGTGGCCCGGGCGCGCCATGGGCGGTCGGCTGGCCTCGGCAACTTCGCGGTGGCGGCCGCGATCACCGTCATGGTCAGCCGGAAACCCGCGGCCAGGTAAGCGATGATCGGCCGCTGGCCAGCCAGGTGGCCGGCCGTCGGGGGCAACGGTCGCTGCTGCCCGCTGCGCGGGCCGAATTCGCGCGAGGGCGGCCGGGGCTGGCAGGCGTAGTACCAGCGAGGCCGCGTGACGGTGCGCGCCTGGGAGGAGGTCACTGAATGACGGCGACGGCTATGGAACCCGGGATTGTCTTTGATCTCACGGAACCGCTTGACGTCGAGGCCGCCGCCGCGTCGGCGGCGACGCCGGGCGAGGCGGGCGCGGCTGGCCCCTCGACCGGGGCGACCGGGCCCGGGACGGCGGGGGGCCGCGTCCGCCTCGCGACCTCGGCCGACCTGTACCGCCGGTGGGAGCGGCAGCAATGGGCGGTGGCCGACGTCGCCCCGGCCCGGGACGCTGCCCGCTGGCAGCAGCTGGCCGGATTCTCGCGCGGCCAGGTGCTGGGCGCCCTCACGGAGTTCGAGGTCGGGGAAGTGGTCGTGACCCGCACCCTCGGCGCGCTCCTGATCGGCCCGCCGTCGGAGGACGACCGCATCTACCTGTGCACCCAGCTGGCCGACGAGGCCCGGCACGTGAAGTTCTTCCAGGCCTACCTGCGCGACGCCTGCGGCACGGCCGGTGCGGGCACGGCCGGTGCGGGCACGGACGCCGGCCCGGGCGAGTACGGCACCTTCTTCGCGCCCGAGCTGACCCGGGTCACCGGCGCGCTCCTCGGCGGCGGCGCGTCCCGGGCGGACTGGTACCGGGCGCTGGTCTACTACCACCTCATGACCGAGGGCGTCCTCGGCGCCGCCGCCCTGCGCACCATGCGGTTCGCGGCTCGCCGGCTGCGGCTCGGCGCCCTGGAAGAAGGCATCACCAACGTGACCCGGGACGAGTCGCGGCACGTGTCGTTCGGCTTGCGGGCGGCCCAGCAGGCCGTCGCCGACGGGCACGGGGAAGCGATCGCGGCCGCGTACCTGACCGCGATCGCCCCGGCCGGCCGGGTCCTGATCGGGCCGTCCCGTCCCAACCCCGTCCCGGCCATGCGCCTGGCCTTGCTCGCCCGGGCGGCCCAGCTGCAGGGCGAGGCCGACATCGCGCGCGACCGCGTGGTCAGGCAGCTGCGCCTTATCGGCCTGCCGCACCTGGCCAGCGAGGCGGGCCGCGCCTGGGACGCGGCCATCAGCCGGGCGCTCGACGCCTACGCCGACCGCTGGGA
>DATBEM010000005.1:0-12654 GCA_036276115.1 Trebonia sp. | reverse complement strand
GGACGGTGGCCATCGCGTCGGGCTCGAAGTACTGGATCTTGCGGTCCAGCAGGCGCAGGGCCGTGGCCGGGTCGGCGGCGTCCAGGGCGTAGGCGCGCAGCGCGCTGCGCATCCGGCCCATGATGACCGCGGCCTCCAGCCCGGAGCCGGCCACGTCGCCCACCACGATGCCGAGCCTGCCGTCGGGCAGGGTGAACACGTCGTACCAGTCGCCGCCGACGGCCCCGGCCCCGGCCACGTAGCGGGCGGCCAGGCTCAGCCCCGGGACGGCGGGCAGGGCCGTCGGCAGGAGGCCGCGCTGCAGCGCGGCGGCGGCCAGCGCGTCGTCCTGGGCCATGAGGGACGCCAGGGCGGCCGCCGCCCGGCTGGCCGCGAGCTGCAGCAGCTCGGTGTCCTGCTGCCCGAACGGCCGCCCGGTGAGCGAGCCGACGTGGAGCACCCCGATCACGCGGCCGCCGGAGAGCAGCGGCACGCCGAGCAGCGACCTGATGCCCCGGTCGACCAGCAGCGGGTTCCGCACCGTGGTCCGGTCCACGTGGTCCAGGATGACCGGCTCGCCCGAGGCGGCGACCCGGCCGGCGAACCCGGCCCCGAGGGGGATCCGGACGCCCTGGCGGACCTCCTCCTCGATCCCGCTCGCGGCCGTCGCGACCAGCTGCCGGGCGGCCCGGTCGAGCAGCAGGACCGCGGCGGTGTCCGCGTGCAGCACGCCCCGGACCCGCTCCACCAGGGCCTGCAGCAGCGCCTGCTCATCAAGCCGGGACAGCGCCGCGTCGGTTACCGCCTCGATGTCGCGCAGCCGCCCGGCCAGCGCTCCCCGGGCACTCGGCTCGGAGGGAAAGGAGGTCACGCGCCCGGGTAGCCCTCCTCGGGCCTACATGTAGCGGCCGCAGCAGGAGCGGCTGGGGGACCTACGTGCCGGGGTAGGGGCGGAAGTAGGGGATAGACCCTCGGGTGTAGAGCAGGAGGGCGCGAGGGGCGGGCTGGTGGCCGAGAGCGCGGCGGTACTCGGCGAGGGCGTCGCTGAGCAGCTGGCGGGCGTCGGCCCCGGCCAGGTGGGGCCTGTGGCCGGACCTTTAGATCGTCGCGGTGCCGCCGCCGGCCCGTCACCGGCCCGCGCCCGCCCCAGCTTCCCCGGGACGGCCCACCCCCGCCGCCCGGCCCCCGCCTGCTCCATTGACGCACATATTTAAAGGGCCCGGCCGCTCGCCAGCCGGCAGGCGAATCGCCAGCCTCCAGCAATGCCGCCCCCAGGACGGCCGCTACTTACCTTGAAGTTCAGCGGGGTGACCGTGATGCCCAGGCCGCCGCCACCAGCTGAGGCCTTGCGTTCACAGCGACATCGCCTTGCCCGAAGATGGCAAGTACCAAGCCGCGGCAGCTCATGACCTTCCCGCAACGCACGCGGATATCGCAGCACAAAGGACCAGGCTGCCAGTCCTCATGAACACCAGGGAAACCATCCGCTAGACTTGTTAGCGAACCCCGGAAACGAACAAGTGAGGCACCCATGGCCCAGAAGATCCAGACCCTGTTCATCGACGACATCGACGGCGGCGAAGCCCAGGGCACCATCCGCTTCGCCCTCGACGGTTCGGAGTACGAAATCGACCTCAGCGCCAAGCACGACGACGAGCTCCGCTCCGCCCTTAGCAAGTACGTCGCCCACGCTCGCAAGATCGGCGGAGCCGCCCGCCGCCCCGGCGCGCGCAGCACCCGCAAGACCAGCACCATTGATACAGTTGCGGCCCGCGCCTGGGCCCGCGAGAACGGCTTCGCCATCAAGGACCGGGGCCGCGTCCCCGCCGGCGTGATCGCCAAGTACCAAGCAGCCACCAACCACTAGGCGCCAAGACCGCAGTGCCCGGGGTACCGGGACGCTACAGGTCCCCGGGGGACCGCGTATACATATGTCCACCGGCTAGATTTCCCCTCCCGAGCGGTCAGCCTTGGCGGTATCGGCCCCGTCTCCGTTAGGGGCCTCGGGCAGGCACCTCTCGCCCGGGCCATCAGGCTCTGAAGACTTCAAGAGCTCAATCAATGCTTCCGGCGTGAGCTGGCGGCTCCGGACAGCTTCGTAGATACTGATGGCCCGCATGACATCGGCCTTTTCCTTGCCTTTTCGGACCGTATCGGCGACACATCGTCCCGGCGCTTCTGCAAGATCAAGCGCCCAGCGACGTCGAGTGCCCAGACGACGGCCAGAACGACCGAATCGCGCGATGCAAGGCCAGCTACGCTAACGGCGCCCGGGCCTAGGCCGGATGCCGGATAGGGACGGGTAGCTCCCCGCCAATTTAGGCTTGGCCGACCCGAAGAACCAGGTAGCGCGATTCCTGTTGAGCACCTGCACGGTGCTGGCAGACCCTGCTCCATGATGGGGCGCCTTCGCGGATAATGCCGAGCGGAGGCACGGCGACCCTCCGGTACGGCAGCGAACATGGCTGCTGAACCGAAGGTCTCACTCAGGCCAGGTCTCAACAGACGACTTGGCCCCCAGGAACCGGGCACTGGCGTGGCTACCTGTAACACACATGCGCCACGGCCACATGCCCGAGTGCATGCGCCCGCTAGTGAGGGTCGGGGCATGGACTCAGCGACAGCCTTTGCCTCCTCGCAGCGCCCTGATAGTGCCAGCGCCTCAACGATGAGCCGCTGTCAGCAACCCTCAGGCATCGTCTGCCGGAAGCCCGGCTGCCGTTTGAACCGGCGACCGCCAGGACTCCTCCAGCCTCCAGCAGCCTTCATCGGCTGGTCGGGGGACGGCCGGTTCTATCATTTTTTTCTAGCATTGCTAGTTCGCTGGGAGAGCCCGCGCGTAGAGTCAGGTGCCGTCGGCCTCGGTGACGGAGTCGGAGAACTCGAAGCCGGCCTCGGCGTGGGCGCGCTTGATGATCTTGACGACCTCGCCCGGGTCGTCCACCACCGAGAACAGGTCGAGCTCGTGGGGGTGGATGTTGTCCTCGGCCAGGACCTTCTCCCGCAGCCAGTCAATCAGGCCGGACCAGTAGCCGCTGCCGACCAGGATGATCGGGAAGCGGGTGATCTTGCCCGTCGCGACCAGGGTGAGTGCCTCGAACAGCTCGTCCAGGGTGCCGTAGCCGCCGGGCAGGACCACGAACGCCTGGGAGTACTTGACGAAGACGGTCTTGCGGACGAAGAAGTAGCGGAACTCCACGCCCACGTTGACGTAGTCGTTAAGGCCGGACTCCATCGGCAGCTCGATGCCGAGGCCGACCGAGATGCCGCCCGCCTCGGCGGCGCCCTTGTTGGCGGCCTCCATGATGCCGGGGCCGCCGCCGGTGATGACCGCGTAGCCGGCGTGCACCAGGCCGGCCGCGATCTCCTCGCCCAGCTTGTACTCGGCCGAGTCCCGCTTGGTGCGGGCCGAGCCGAAGACCGACACGGCCATGCCAAGCTCGGCCAGCAGGCCGAAGCCCTCCACGAACTCGGCCTGGATGCGCATGACGCGCCACGGGTCGGTGTGGACCCAGTCCGACGGGCCTCGCCGGTCAAGCAGGCGCTGGTCGGTCGTCGTCGCCGGTATCTGCATGCCGCGTAGGGTGACAGGGCCCTGGCGACGGACCTTGCGCTGCGGCTGGGAGTTCCCGCTCATCGTGTACCCACGGTAGCCAGTTACCCAGAGTGCCGCAGCCCGGAACCAGGCAAATTATCCGGTAATTCCGTGCTCGCGCAGGATGTCGTTCAGCTCTGCCTTGTTATGGCGGCTGCCTTCCGGCAGGCGCTTGAGCACCAGCAGGCACGACATCCCGAACTCGCCGCCGGCGAACTTCCGGGGCCGGGTGCCGTTCACGCACACCGACCAGGCCGGGGCCTCGCCCCGGGGCAGCTCGTCGCCGGTCTCCACGTCGATCACGTGGGTCGTCGCGGTCAGGATCGACCCCGCCCCGAGGAACGCGCCGGGCCGCACCCGGGCGCCCTCCACCACCATCGACCGCGAGCCGATCATGGCGTCGTCCTCGATGACGACCGGGACGGCGTTCGGCGGCTCCAGGACCCCGCCGATCCCCACCCCGCCCGACAGGTGGACGTTCCTGCCGACCTGGGCGCAGGAGCCGACGGTCGCCCAGGTGTCGACCATCGTGCCCGAGTCGACGTAGGCGCCGATGTTCGTGAACGACGGCATCAGCACGGTGCCCGGGGCGAGGTAGGCGCCCCAGCGGGCGATCGCGCCCGGCACCACCCGGACGCCGCCGAGCCGGGCCTTGAGCGGCACCCGGTCGTGGTACCGGAAGTCGCCGGCGGCCGACTCCGCCATCGGCAGCACCTTGAACGCCAGCAGGATCGCCCGCTTGGCCCGTTCGTCCACCACCACGGAACCGGTCTCGGCGTCCACGAACGCCACCCGGGCGGTACCGGCGTCGAGCTGGTCCACCGCCGCCACGATCTGGTCCCGCGCGGCCGCGTCGGCCGGCGACAGCGAGCCGCGCGCCTCCCACAGCTGGTCGATCTCGGCCGGGAGGGGAGACTTGAAGTCGCTCATAGCGCGGGAGCCTACTGCATGACCTCGCGACCAGCGTCGGCGAGCCTTTGGCCAAGTGGACACGTCATCGCGATTGCGCAGGTACCGTCGGAACTGTGCCGACGACGTACCCTAGCCGGACCCGGCCCGCGAATTTCCGACGGCCCCGGTGGCGGCGCGTCATCATCGTACTCATCGTGATCGCCGCGGTGCTCGGTGGCGCCGCCTATGGTGCCCTCACGGTCTACCGGCACATCACGACGGCGCTCATCTCGCCCGGCTGCCAGGCGGGCAGCACCGAGGCCGGCTACTCGCTCGACACCGACCAGGCGCCGGTCGCGGCCACGATCGCGGGCGTGGCGGCCCGGATGGGGCTGCCGGCCCAGGCGCTGGAGATCGCCCTCGCCACCGCGCTGCAGGAGTCGAAGCTCACCAACTTGCCTTACGGGGACCGGGACTCGGTCGGCGTCTTCCAGCAGCGCCCGTCGGAGGGCTGGGGCACGGCGGCCGAGCTCCAGGACCCCGAGTTCGCCTCGACCGCGTTCTTCAAGGCCCTGGTGAAGGTGCCGAACTACCTGAAGATCCCCCAGTACCAGGCCGCCCAGGACGTCCAGCACAGCGCCGACGGCTCGGCCTACGCCCAGTGGCAGTCCACCGCCCAGCAGCTCACCACGTCCTACACGGCCCGGGCGCACGACCTGACGTGCTGGTACACCCCGCCGGCGAGCCCCAAGCCGGAGATCTCGTCCGTGCAGGCGCGGCTGCCGCAGGTATTCGGGCCCGCCAGCACCAGCGAGGGGTCGGTAATGACCAGCGCCAGCGCCAGCGCCAGCACCACGGCGGGCCTGAAGGTCGGCGTCCGCCCGGCTGCGGGCTGGACGGTGGCGAACTGGCTGATGACGCATGCCAGCATGTACCAGCTGACCAAGGTCAGCTACGACGGGTGGCAGTGGTCCGCATCACTAACCGAGACCAGCTGGCAGCACGTCACGGGCGGGGATGCGGGGAGTATCCTCGCGAGCTAGGCAGCCCGCCCAGCATACTTAGTTGTAAGCAAGGGCCAGGAAGATCTGAGGAGCTCACGTGACCTACATCATCGCGCAGCCGTGCGTTGATCTGCTGGACAAGGCCTGCATCGAAGAATGCCCGGTGGACTGCATCTACGAGGGCGAGCGGATGCTGTACATCCACCCGGACGAGTGCGTCGACTGCGGCGCCTGCGAGCCGGTGTGCCCGGTTGAGGCCATCTACTACGAGGATGACGTGCCTGAGCAGTGGAAGGACTACTACAAGGTTAACGTCGATTTCTTCGAGGACCTCGGCTCGCCGGGCGGTGCGTCCAAGAGCGGCAAGATCGCCAAGGACCACCCGCTCGTGGCCGCGCTCCCGCCGCAGGCGACCGAGGGCGAGTGACCCTCGCCGCGCGCCTGCCGGAGTACCCGTGGGATGAGCTCGGCCAGCTGAAGGAAAAGGCAGCCGCCTTTCCCGGCGGGCTCGTGGACCTGTCGATCGGGACCCCCGTCGACCCGGTTCCCGCGGTGATCCGGGAAGCACTGGCCGCGGCCGCCGACTCGCCGGGGTACCCGCAGACCGCGGGGACCCCGGCACTGCGCTCGGCGGCCGCTGGCTGGCTGTCGCGCAGCCTCGGGGTCACGGTCGAGCCCGAGGCGATCTTGCCGGTGATCGGCACCAAGGAGGCCGTCGCCTGGCTCCCGACCATGCTCGGGCTGGGCGCGGGCGACGCGGTGCTGTACCCGGAACTGGCGTACCCGACGTACGACATCGGGGCCCGGCTGGCCGGGGCGTCGCCGGTCGCGACCGATGACCCCGCCCCCGGCCTGGCCGCGCTCGGCGGCCGGCCAGGGCTGCGCTGGCTGAACTCGCCGTCCAACCCGACTGGCGAGGTCAAGACGGCGTCCTGGCTGCGGTCGGCGGTGTCCTGGGCGCGCGCGCACGGCGTGGTGCTCGCGTCGGACGAGTGCTACGTCGAGCTCGGCTGGACCGCGTCCCCCGTGTCGGTCCTGCACCCGTCGGTCTGCGACGGCGTCCACGACGGGCTGCTGGCGGTGCACTCGCTGTCCAAGCGGTCCAACCTGGCCGGCTACCGGGCGGGCTTCATCGCCGGGGACCCGGCCCTGCTGCGGGAGCTGCTGCTGGTGGGCAAGCAGGCGGGCATGATCGTCCCCGGCCCGGTCCAGGCGGCGATGACGGCCGCGCTGAACGACGACGAGCACGCGCGAGCGCAGCGGGCGCGGTACGAGGCCCGCCGCTCGGTCCTGGCCAGCGGGCTACGGGCGGCCGGGTTCCGCATCGACCACTCCGAGGCCGGGCTGTACCTGTGGGCGACCCACCCCGGCCACGACGCCCGCTCGGCGACCGAGTGGCTCGCCACCTCCGCCGGCATCCTCGCCGGGCCGGGCCACTTCTACGGGACGGCCGGGGAACGGCACGTCCGGCTCGCCCTGACCGCGACCGACGAGCGGGTCGCCGCGGCCGGCACGCGCCTGGCGGACCTCGGCTGAGGGCTGCCCGGCGGGACGCGCGGGCGGGTCAGTAGCGTAGGGGGATGCTGAGGCTACGGGACGCGCGCACGGGGGAACTGACGCAGGTGCTGCCTGCGGGACGGCGGCAGTTGCGGGTGCTCGTGTGCGGGGCGGGCCAGGTGCGGGCGTACCTGACGGCTGACCTGCTGCGCCGGACGGCGGAGCGGTCGGGGCTGCTGCCGCTGGTGAGCGACCTGGTGCCGGCCGGCTACGACAGCGGGCCGCTGCGGGCGACGGCCGACGCGCTCAACATCCACCCGCCGGTGGAGACGCTAGCGAGCTCCTCGCTGCCGGACGGAACCGGCCCGTTCGACGTGGGCGTACGGGCCGCTGGCCAGCGGGACGTGCCCGAGGCGCTGGCCCGGCTCTGGATCGAGGTTCGCGGGCTGCCTGGCGAAGGGCCGCCCGGGGACGAGCCGCTGGCGACCCGGCTCCGGCTGATGCGGACGGCCCACGGCGCGGCCCCGGAGGCCGACGCGGATGCGGGCGCGGACGAGCAGGAGCTGGCGCGCTGGCGGTTGCAGGTCGCGCGGTGGGCGCAGTCCCCCAGCGGGGCGATATCCCGGCCGCACGACAGCGCGCTGATGGCGGCACTCGGCAACGACCTGGACGCGGCGACCGCCCTGCGCGAACTGGCGGCCCTGGCCGGCGACCCAGGCGTCAGCGACGGCGTGAAGTTCGAGACGTTCGCGGCCGCCGACCGGCTGCTGGGCCTGGACCTGGCCCGCGACATCGGCCGCTAGCGGCGCCGAGGGCGGTCAGGGCTCGCGGCGCATGTGGACGCGGACGGTTGTGCCGGCCGGGTCGGAGCGGAGCTGGACGAGGTCGCAGAGCTGGTGGACGACCCACAGGCCGCGGCCGCCGCCTTCGACGGCCGGGCCGGGGCGGAGCTGGCCGGCCATCAGGTCGTCGATGCGGCCGCTGTCGCGGACCTGGCAGACCACCGACGAGGGGGTCACCCAGATCGTGAGGGTGCCCGGGCCGGTCGCGTGGGCCAGCGTGTTGGCGGTCAGCTCCCCCACCGCTATCAGCAGGTCGCTCGCCCGGCTCGGGGACAGGCCCGCGGCGCGGGCGGTGCCGGTCACCAGGGCGCGGGCGCCGGCCAGCTCGCTGGCGTAGCGCAGCTCGCGGGCGCCGGCGGGGGGCGCCGGCAGCGGCTGGTCGCACGGCGGGGGGACCGGGGAGCCGGCCTCGGGAAGCCGGAAGCCGGCGGTCGGCTCCCAGCCGCCGGGGCTGGCGGTCAGCGGGTGGACGGCCCGCGCGCAGGCGAGGGCGTCGGCGGGCAGGCCGACGTGGTACGGGCACAGGACGCGGGTCGGGCCGGCCAGGGCGAGGTTCAGCAGCGCCTCGTAGCGGACGACCTCCCACAGCTCGTCGGCCGGGCGCGACGGCCACGCGAGCTCTTGCACGCACCAGGCCGGGCGACCGTCCTGCTGGTCGGTGAACCGCCTGATGGCGTGGATCATCCGGCCCGGATTGCTTCCCCGGTCGCCGATGTCTTCCCAGGTCACGTGCCCGCCGTCCGGACCGAGGCGATCGCGGATCCGGTCAAGGGACGGGGCCGGGCAGGCCACCAGGACCGCCGCCCCGGCACTGGCCGCGTCGCTCGCGAACTGGCAGGCGGCCACCTCGAACTCGGCTGGATTGCGGTAAGGCAGCGCGGCGTGCCAGATCTCCGGCGAGTCTTGCCGTGCCGGCCCGTTCATCTTCACTCCGTCCCACGGCGCGCGGGTCCCTGGCCCCACCACCTTGCAGGCTACTCCCTGCATGCTAGAACGCGGCCGATGGCCGGCGCATCTGGCGCCGGGCGGCTGGTCAGCGGATGCTGATCGCGACCAGGCAGGTATCGTCGGACGTATCGGAGCCGGCCCGCTCCAGCAGGCCGCTCGCGAGCTGGCCGACATCGGTGACGTGACCGCTGGCGAGCCGGGCGAGCTGGCTCAGGGAGTCATCCAGCGACTCGCCCCGGCGCTCGATCAGCCCGTCGGTGAACAGCAGCAGCGCGTCCCCGCAGCCAAGCGCGAGGGTCGCCTCCTCGTAGGTGGCGGCCGGGCTCGCCCCCAGCAGCGGCCCCCGGGGCGGGGACACCGCGCGGGCGATGCCGTCCCGGACCAGCAGGGGCGGCAGGTGCCCCGCCCGCGCCCAGCGCAGGGACCGGGCTTCGGGCGCGTAGATCGCGCAGATCGCGGTCGCCATCACCCCCGCCAGGTGCAGCGCGACGACGTTCAGCCAGGCCAGCAGCTGGGCCGGGCCAGCCCCGGTGACGGCCAGGCCGCGCAGGGCATTGCGCAGCGCGACCATTCCGGTGACGGCCCCGATGCCGTGCCCGGCGACGTCACCGACCACCAGCAGGACGCTCCCGGCCGGGAGGAGGACCACGTCGTACCAGTCGCCGCCGACCAGGTGCTCCTCGCGGGCGGGCCGGTAGCGGGCGGCCACGTCGATGCCCGCCGCCTCGACCAGGTCGGAGACCTCGGGCGTGATCGCCTGCTGGAGCCGCACCGCGAGCTGGCGCTCGGCCCGTGCCCGCTCCTCGGTCCCGGCGAGCTGCTCGCGGGTCGCGGAGAACGCCACCTGGGTGTGGTACGCGGCCGAGACATCCTGGTAGGCGCCGCGGATGGCGGCTGCCTCCCCGTCCGGGCCGGTGACCGGCTCGGCGAACGCGCGCAACTGCCGGACGCTCCCGTCGTCCGCGCGGACGATGCGGAACGCGGCGGTGGCCGGCTCGCTCCGCCGCAGCAGCCGGTCGCGGAACGACTCGACGGCGGGCAGGTCGGCCGGCGGGACCCACGGGCCGAGGGCCGACAGCGGGACCGGCCCGGACGCGGCCGGCGCCGAAGGCAGGCCGAACAGCGTGAACGTGCCGGCCGTCCAGTACACCGCGCCGGTGCGCAGGTCTTCCTCCCAGCCGCCAGTGTTGCCGAGCCACTGGACCGCCTCCAGCAGGGCCGCCCGCCGCTCGACGTCGCGGGCCGCTTCCGGGCCCGCTCCCCCGGCCGGGGCACTGGCGGCGCGGGCGCGCCCCTGGCCGGCGTCGTCCAGACCGCCGTCCGGGCCGTCACCGGTGCCGGCCGCGCGGCCGCCATCCCGGCCGTTCCCGGAATCCCCGTGGCCGCCATCCGGGCCGGGAGAACGGCCCGCACCGGGGCCAGCATTCGCGGCGCCCGGACCGCCGGCGCCCGGACCGCCGGCGCCCGGACCGGGCCAGGCGTAGTCCGGGACGGGCAGGCCCGCCGCCAGGACCTGGGCGCAGGACGCGGCCAGGGCCGGCAGTTGCAGCCGGAGGGCAGGCGGGAAGTCCGCGGGTGCCCCCGGCCAGCAGGCCTCCAGGGCGCCGACGGGCCGCCCGGCCTGCCAGAGGGGCACGACCGCGCGGGCCACGGCGGCCGCGCCGATCAGGAAGCTGCCGTCGCCCGGCGGCTGCCCGGCCGGCCACCACGTCTCGGTCCCGTCCGCCGCCGCCCGCAGCGGCAGCGACGGCACCCCAGGCGGGATGCGGCGCCACGCCGCCGCCTCGCGCGGCCCGAAGCCCGCCTCGCCCGCGAGCTCGATCCCGCCGTCCGGGGCGAGCGCCCAGATCGCGACCGCCGTGACCCCCTCGGCCGCCAGCGCCTCCGCCAGCAGCGCCTCGGCCAGGCTGGCCGCGTCCGAGGCCGCCGCCCCGGCCGCGTCGGCCCGGACGGTCGCGCGGCGGGCCTCCCCGGCCAGGCCCGGCGGCCGGGCCGCGCCGGTCGACCGGGCCACGCCGGGCAACCGGCCCGCGCGCGACGAACCGGCTCCGCCCGAAAGCCCAGCTCCAGCTGACGGCCGGGCCGCGCCCGGCGGTTCCCCAGCCCGGCCAGGCACTCCCCCGGGCACTCCGCCAGCCCCGCCGGCCAGTTCCCCGGCCGGCTCTGGCTGCGGTTCACCGGCCCGGGCCGGCCACCGCTCCCCGGAGCCTTTCCCCGGCTGCTCTCCAGCTGGCTTCGGCGACTGCCTGGCGACCGGCCCCGGCAACTGATCCCCGGCCCCGCCGGGCAACCGCTCCCCGGCGATGTCGGCGGCGACGCTGGCCGGGTCGGTCCCCGCCTCGGCCGCCAGCAGCGCCAGCTGCTCCCGGGCCACGTCGGCCGGGCAGCCCAGCCGCTCCATCAAGATCCCGGTCGCGCGCTCGGTCACCGCCCGGGCCGCCGCCCGCGTACGCGACTGGGCGGCACGCTCACCATCAGGCATGCTCACCTGAGCTCCTCGCCTCTCCGGATCGCCGCCCGCGACCCGTCCCCGGCTACGCGGCCGCAGCGCGCGGGCGGCGGGCCGTCGTGGCGGGATGAAGCGAACCCGTGAAAGATGCCCTTTCGGCCTGGAGAGCGAGGCCAGCCGGCCAGCCCCGCCTCATCGCGGGCGGCCGGAACGGCCGGCTGCTCGCTGCCAGCGACGGTCACCAGCGCCCACCTTCCGCTCAGGCCCGCGCGCGGGCCGCACGCCGGGACGGCCTCGATGGCATCATCGAACCATAAAGACGCGCCCGCCGGGCCCGGCGAGGCGGCACCGCAGTGGAAGCGAAGGTGATTGGCATGGCCACCGCCACCCTAACCCCGCCGCCCGACGGCGCGCGGCTGCAGGAACTGCTGGCCGGGCTGACGGCGGTACGGGGCGGGGACTTCAGCACCCGGCTGCCGGCGGGGGCCGACCCGGTCATGAACGAGATCGCCGTCGTCTTCAACGCCATGAACGAGCAGCTGGCGGTGTTCACCTCCGAGGTGACCCGGGTCGCGAGCGAGGTCGGCACCGACGGCAAGCTCGGCGGCCAGGCCCAGGTACCCGCCGTCGCCGGGAGCTGGAAGGACCTGACCGACTCGGTCAACGCGATGGCCGGCAACCTCACCAGCCAGGTCCGGACGATCGCCCAGGTGACCACGTCGGTCGCCCGGGGCGACCTCAGCCAGCGGATCGCGGTCGAGGCCAAGGGCGAGGTCGCGGCGCTCGCGGAGACCATCAACGGGATGGTCGACACCCTGTCGGCGTTCGCGGGGGAGGTCACCCGGGTCGCCCGCGAGGTCGGCACCGAAGGACGGCTCGGCGGGCAGGCGCGGCTGCCGGGCGTGGCCGGGACGTGGCGCGACCTGACCGACTCGGTAAACTTCATGGCCGGCAACCTCACCAGCCAGGTCCGCAACATCGCCCAGGTCACCACGGCCGTCGCCCGGGGCGACCTCAGCCAGAAGATCACGGTCGACGCCCGGGGCGAGATCCTGGAGCTCAAGAACACCATCAACACCATGGTCGACCAGCTGTCCTCCTTCGCCGGCGAGGTCACCCGGGTCGCCCGCGAGGTCGGCACCGAAGGACGGCTCGGCGGGCAGGCCGACGTGCAGGGCGTCTCCGGCACGTGGCGCGACCTGACCGAGTCGGTCAACGTCATGGCGGGCAACCTGACCGGCCAGGTCCGGTCCATCGCGCAGGTCGCCACGGCGGTCGCGAAGGGCGACCTCAGCCAGAAGATCCAGGTCGACGCCCGGGGCGAGATCCTGGAGCTCAAGAACACCATCAACACGATGGTCGACCAGCTGTCCTCCTTCGCCGGCGAGGTCACCCGGGTCGCCCGCGAGGTCGGCACCGAAGGACGGCTCGGCGGGCAGGCCGACGTGC
>DATBEM010000004.1:0-25213 GCA_036276115.1 Trebonia sp. | reverse complement strand
GCGGGCCCGCCCCGTTCCTCCGTGCCTGGAGCCAGGGTCACGGTCGTTACCCGAGCTCAGCGTTCTCCAGGACGCCGATCGCGTCCGGGACCAGGATCGCGGCCGAGTAGTAGGTGGACACCAGGTAGGAGATGATGCCCTTCTCGCTCAGGCCCATGAAGCGGACGTTGAGGCCGGGCTCGACCTCGTCGGGGAGGTTCGTCTGGCGCAGGCCGACGACGCCGCGCGTCTCCTCGCCGGTCCGCATGAGCAGGACCGAGCTGGTGTTGCCCTCGCTGATGGGGAGCTTGCTGCTCGGGAACAGCGGGACGCCGCGCCAGGCCGGGATCTGGTGGCCGCCCGCGTCCACGCTGGTCGGGTAGATGCCGCGCTTGGTGCACTCGCGGCCGAAGGCGGCGATCGTCTTGGGGTGGGCGAGGAAGAAGGCCGGCTCCTTCCAGACCACGGACAGCAACTCGTCCATGTCGTCCGGGGTGGGCGGGCCGCCGCGGGTGGGGATGCGCTGGCCCGGGTCGGCGTTGTGCAGCAGGCCGAAGTCCCGGTTGTTGAGCATCTCCGATTCCTGGCGCTCGCGCAGCTCCTCGATCGTGAGGCGCAGCTGCTGCTCGACCTGGTTCATCGGCACGTTGTAGAGGTCGGCGACGCGGCTGTGGACCCGCAGCACGGTCTGGGCGACCGACAGCTGGTACTCGCGCGGGCTGGTCTCGTAGTCCACGAACGTGCCGGGCAGGTCCGGCTCGCCCTCGTGGCCGGACGCGACCGCGATCTCTGCCTCGCCGTGCTCGTCCTGCGGCCGGTCGGCCTTGGCCCGGACCTCGTCCAGGTGCGCCGACAGGCCCGGGGACTGGCCGGCGGCGTTCTGGAACGCCGCCCGGGGCAGCGACAGCACGGTGACGGCGGTGTCCGCGCGGGCGGTGAACTCCCAGATGGCGTCGGCGCTCAGGAGCACGCTCTCGCCGAAGTACTGGCCGTCGGCGAGCACGCCCTCCTCGACCTCGTTGCCGTACTTGCCGGGGCCGGACTTGACGACGCGGCCGCGGGCGATCAGGAACACGCGGTCAGCCGCGCTGCCGAACTCGGTGATGTTCTGGCCCGCGCTGAACTCCTGCTGCTCGAACTGGCCGGCCAGCGAGGAGAGCACGCCCTCGTCCTCGAAGTCGCGCAGGGCGGGCAGCTCGCGCAGCTCGTTCGGGATCACCTGGACGCGGTCGCCGGTGTTGATGAACGTGACCCGCCCGTCCCCGATCGTGTAGGACAGCCGGCGGTTGACGCGGTACGTGCCACCGGTGGCCTCCACCCACGGCAGCAGCTTCAGCAGCCACCGCGAGGTGATGCCCTGCATCTGCGGGACGGTCTTGGTCGTGGTGGCCAGGTTCCGCGCGGCGGCGGTGCTCAGGCTCAGCTGGGACGGGCCCTGGCCGTTGGCGGACGGTGCTACCGGCTCAGTCTCGATCGACACGAAGTATCCCCTTTTCGGGTGCGGTGGACGGTACTGCGAATTGCGGACAGCGGGAACTCAGGGGGCGGTGCGTACTACCGGGGGCAGGATCAGGCGGGGGCGGTGCTGGCGGCGGGGACGCTCACGCCGGCCCGGGCGAAGTCGGCCAGGCGGGCGTGCGAGGTGCCGAGGCCGGTGGGCGACTGGCTGAACCCGATGAACCGGGAGCGCAGCTCCGAATCGCCGTAGCGCAGGCAGCCGCGATGCCAGCCGAGCACTCCGGACATGTAGTCGCGCAGGTGGGCGGCGTGGGCGAGCAGCGCCTGGCGGGCCGCGTCGTCTAGCTTCTGGTGCTCGAACAGGGCCGGCAGGCCAGCCTCGGTGATCCGCTCGAACTGCTTCGCCCGCGCCTCCATGAGGTCGGCCACGACCTGGGCGGCCGCCCAGCGGTCGACCCCGAGGAACTGCTCGATGACCACGACGAGGTTGTGCAGCTCACCCTCGAACTGCACTTCCTTCTGGTAGCTGAACAGGTCGTTGGTGAAGCCGGCGTAGTCAGCGGCGGCGGTCTCCATCTCGCGCACGACCCGGGTGTCGTAGATCTCGGGCGGCACCGATTCCCCGGTGCCGTCGGACCCGAGGCGGGACAAGGTCATGGTGAGGTCGGCCCCGAAGACCTTGCGCCGCATCTCCACGTAGTCGACCGGGTCGGGGACGCGGTTGATCGCCTGGTTGCCGACCTCCCAGACCCAGCTCTCGAGCATCGTGACCACGGCCGAGCGGAACAGGTCCCGCATGTGCTCGCTGACGCCGCTGGTGGTGCGCAGCCACACGTCCGCCAGCCCCCGCTCGATGGCATCCTGCGGTACTGCCTGCCCGTCCAGGATCTGGGTGAGCCGGGCGGTGGCGGCCCGCGCGCCGGCCACGTCCTTGCGGGCGCCGAACATCACCGGGTACAGGTCGTCCCCGTAGGTGCCCCAGGCGAGCCAGTCGGTGCACAGCTTGAGCTGGTCCCCGCCCCCGTCGGCGGTGATGTGGGCGGCGCAGCGGGCGAAGTCGAAGCGGCGGAACTCCTTCTCGTCCCAGATCCCCTCGTCCAGCATGCCCATCGCCCGCACCCAGCGGACGCCGTACTCGCGGGCCATGCCCAGGTGCGGGCTGGTGCGCAGCGGGAACGGCTCGTAGAGCTTCGGGACCGGCAGGTGCCCGACCTGCTGGTAGGGGACGTGGGAGTACGCCCGGCCGCGGACCTTCAGGCCCGGCTCGGTGGCGGCGGTGGCGCCGGAGTTCATGTAGCGGCTCGAGACCGAGTGCCATTCGTGGCCGCCGGACTGCCAGTCCTGGAGGCCCTTCACGTAGGTGGTGACCGCCGCCGCCTCGGCCGGGGTGGCGGCGGTGTCGGCCAGCAGGGCCGGGACCTCGCCCAGGGCGGTGTTCTCGAACTGCTGCATCCGCGAGGTCAGCAGGTCGCCCACCAGGTCGGCCGCCCGCTGGGTCTCGATGCCGAGGAACCGCTCCATGACCAGGACGGCGTTGGCGTTCTCGCCTTCCTGGGCCACCTCGCGCTGGTAGGAGAACAGGTCGTTGCGCAGGTGGACCGAGTCGGCGAACGTGTCCAGGAGCACGGTCAGCGGGCGGGTGGGCGCGAGCCGCGCGGGTACCTCAGCCCCGGTCGCGTACTCGACCAGGCAGGCCGACCAGGGGGCGCCGCCCACCCGGCGGCGCATCTGCAGGTACTCGATCGGGTTGGCGACCCGGGCGTCGTCGATGTTCTCCAGTTCCCACATCGACTCGACCATGAGGTTGTGCGACGCGACGATGAACCGCTCGCGCCAGTCGTCCGACATGGACGGCACCGTCCGCGCCCACAGGTCCGCCAGGCCCGCCTCGCACGGGTTGGACGGCTCCGCCGGGGGCTCGTCGGCCATGAACGACTCCAGGGAGTCGAGGTAGGCCTGGGCGCCGGCGTGGTCGCGGGAGTGCTTAAACGTTTCAAGGAAGTGGTCGTCGAAGAAGAAGACCCATACGTACCAGTCGGTGACCAGGTTGAGGGCTTCCTCGTCGCAGTCCGGGTGGGTGTAGGCGCACAGGAGAGCGTAGTCGTGGGCGGCGAGGTCCTCTTCGGTCCAGATCGGGCCCCCGCCCGGCTTTGGCGAATCCAGCATTCCCATATCGCGCGCCCACTGCATGCTGTGCTCGCGGGCCTGCTCCAGGTGCGGGTTGAGCCGGGCCGGATACGGCACGTAAAAGCCCGGGAGGACAAACGCGTCCATCACGCTCCCTTATGTTGCTGTGCGCTCGTTAAGCAACGAACGTTCGCCAGAACCACCGCACCGCACATTACTTGAGGTAACAAACCATTCACAATGGGTTGCTTGAAAGTGTTCACTATCTAAGTAGTGTGCCAAATTGCATGTGCAATTGCACACTCAATCGCATGTGCAATCCCAGATACCAACGGAGTCACGCATCCTCGCGGCGAGCCAGCAACTTCATCGCGCGTTATTAATCTAAATCAAAAGTTTTTCCCTGGTAGCGAACATTTTTATCCCATATGCGCCGCCAGAGACACACTGAGCGTGATGCCAGACTTATACCAGGACCAGGAACACGGCCGCGAGCGGGGGTCTGACGTGATGACCCTCGGTTGGCCAGCCGTTCACGGAAAGTGCCTTGACACCCCGAGGAGCGCCCCTCCGGGTCAGTCCCACGGACCACTCAGGACACTAGGAAAACCTTCGCAACACCACTGGCGGTCAATTTTAGGTATACGGAAATAATTCGCTAAATATTCTGAATAATTACTCAGCGCTCAGAAACCGCCAGCCCAATTCGCCTCTGGCCGCCGATATGACCGGCTTGAGCCGCCCCAGTCAGGTCGCGGCCTCGCGCATTCCGGCCGGCCGCCGGACGGGTGCCGCGGCCCGCTCGCGGTGCTCCAGCCAGCTCAGCAGCGGCGTCGCCATCATCGTGGTGATCAGGGCGACCAGGACCAGGCTGGTGAACAGCTCCCGGCTGACGATGCCCGCCTGCAGCCCGACGTTCAGCGCGATGAGCTGCATGAGGCCGCGGGCGTTCATGAGCGCGGCGACGCGGGCCGCGACCGGGCGCGGCTCGCCCGCCAGCCGCGCCGCCAGCCAGCAGGCGCCGCCCTTGCTGAGCACCGCCACCACGATCGCCGCCAGCGAGAACAGCAGCACCCGGGGGTTGCCGAGCACCGCGAACCGCGTGTTCAGCCCGGAGTAGGTGAAGAACATGGGGACGAGCAGCCGGCTGACCCCGTCCATGGCCGGCCCTACGAGATCGGCCTCGCCCGGGGTGGCTGGGCGCGCCGGACGGCCGGAGAGCATCGGGCCGCCGGCGGTCGCTGAGCTCCCGGCGGCTGGCTGGGCGGCCGGCTGGCCGAGCCCGGGCGGCATGACCAGGCCGACCGCGAACCCGCCGAAGACGGCGTACAGGCCGATGAAGGACGTGAACCACGCGCCGGCCAGGACCAGCGTCATCGTGATGAGGAAGACCGCTTGCGGCGTCAGCGACGGCCGCAGGTACCGGGCTAGCAGCGGGCGGGCGACGAGCAGCAGGACGAGGGCGAACGCGACCGCCCCGCCAACCGCCTTGATGACGAGCCACGAGTTCATCGCGGCCAGGCTGAGGACGCCCGCCAGCAGGATCCAGGCGGCCATGTCGTCAATGCCGCCCGACGCGAGGGCCAGCGAGCCGAACCGGGTGCCGGACAGGCCCCGCTCCACGATGATCCGGGCGAGCATGGGGAAGGCGGTGATGGCGAGGGTGACGCCGACGAACGCGGCCGTGACCCAGGTCCGCACGCCGGGGACGAAGATCGCGACCCGCCCGCTGGCCAGGAGGGCCAGTCCCGTCCCGCACAGCAGCGGCACCGTGACGCCGACCCCGCTGACCAGCCCGGCCGTCCGGCCGAGGCCGGGCCGCAGGTAGCCTCGCAGCTCGCGCCCGGCCTGGAACATCAGCGCGATCAGGCCGAGCTGGCCGGCCACGTAGATGACCGGCAGCAGGGCCCGGGGGAACAGGTCGCCCTCGATCCGGGGCGCGACCGCGCCGAGCAGGGACGGGCCGAGCAGGACGCCGGTGATCATCTCCCCCACCACCGGTGGCTGGCCGATCCACCGGGCGAGCGCGCCCACGAGGCGGCAGGCGAGCAGGATGACGGCGGCGGCAAGGAAGAACTTGGTCGTGAGGTCGGCGGGCGACATGGGACGCGCTCCTTCAGCTGGCAGCGGCGGTTCTCGGCGGCGAGCATCGAACACGGAGGCGGGGAACTACGGAGGACGGGCCAGTCAGTTACCGTGGAGGTTTTTGGCTTTACTAATTTGCGAGTCCTGCGACTTTCGGGCCGCAAATGCGGGCAGGACTGGTGTGGGCAGTGAGGGCGAGCGGGGTCAGTGGTGGCCGGCGACAGGGCAGCGGCCAGCGGGGCGGTCGGCGGCGGGAGCGGGCAGGTGCTCGGGGTGCTGGGCGAAGTAGGTGCGGCACAGGGCCAGGCGGCGGGCGTCCCACACCATGAAGCTGCCGAGGACCAGTTGCACGAGGCTGCGCCACACGTCGGCCCACCGGTCGGCCACCCGCAGCAGGGCCAGCCGGGCCAGCGGCGGCCGGGGCAGCGGCGGGCGGGGCAGCGGCGGGCGGGCCAGCAGCAGACGGGGCAGCGGCGAGCGAGCCGGCGACGAGCGGGGCAGCGGCGCCTCGGGGGCGGCCGCCGGGCGCAGGAACGCGGGCGCCCGGTTGGCTAGCGACCGGGTGTGCGCGGCTGATGACGACAGCGCGTACCGGCGCAGCACTTCCCGGGTCGCCGCGTGCATCCCGACCGGGGCGACGCCCCGGGCCGGGCACGGCCGGTTGGCGCTGACCCCGAACGGGATGTAGTTCGCCGGGCGGGTGCCCGCCCGCTCCCAGCGGGCGGGGTCGAACGCCTCGGCCGGGCCGTCGCCCCGGTGGAACCCGGGGTAGTCGAACAGCAGGACCGAGCCGGGGGCGATCGGCGGGGTCACGTCGATCGGGCCCGTCGTGATCCGGTGGGCGATGCCGAACAGCGGCCACGCCCGCAGCGCCTCGTTGACCACGCAGGCGAGGTACTCCTCGTCATCGAGGTTGCCCCGCAGCCGCTGCTGCACCGGCCGGTGCTGGGCGATCGCGAGCAGCAGGTGGGCCATGCCCTCCGACATCTGGACGATCGCGGTGTTGAAGAACGCGCCTTGCAGGTACCACGCCTGCTCCGCCCCGCTGAGCAGGGCGGGCAGCTCGAACGGCACCTCGCCCGCCTCGATGCGGGCGCGCAGGTAGCGGGTGAGCCGGCCCCGACGGCGCATGTGCCGCAGCCGGGTGCACTTCAGCGCGCTGACCACGTCGTCGGCGTTGGCGACGATCAGGTCGCGGGCGAACCGGGGGCACGGCTCGGCGAACACCAGCTCGTAGTACGCCTCGGCCCACACCGGCATCATCAGGTCGCGCAGCCGGACCACGCCGTCCAGCGCCCCGGCCGCCGCCTGCTCCTCCAGTACCCGCGCCGTGCAGCGGGCGACGAGCCCGGCCCACTGCGCCTTGGTCCGGCTGGCCAGGATCGCCCGGGTGCAGCGGGCGGCCTGGTCGTAGCGGGGCCCGGGCTCCAGGTGCTCCTGGTGCACCTGCGGCCCGGGCGCGAGCCAGTACCAGAATAGGTCCGACAGGCCCGCCCCGTGGCTGCGCCCGCCCGCGGCCGGGTCGCCGTACACGCGCAGGAAGTCCGCCCGCCCGTCCGGCCGGTCCAGCACGGGCGTGCCCTCGGCCCCGTTGACGAGGGTGAAGATCGCGCCGCGGAGTGCCACCACCCGTCGTGGCAGCCAGTACGGCAGCGACCCGGCCAGCCCGGCCGCCGCGACCGAGGCCGCCGCCACCGTCCGCGCCCGGGTCACGGGACGCTCACCACCAGGGCCGGGTCGACGGCAGCGGCGCTGGCGGCACCGCAGAGGGCGAGCGTGTGGTCGAGCTCGGCCCGGAGGATCTCCAGGACCCGGCGGGCGCCGTCCTCGCCGCCGGCCGCCAGGCCCCACATGACCGGGCGGCCGACGCCGACCGCGGTCGCGCCGAGGGCGAGGGCCTTGACCACGTCGGCGCCCCGGCGGACGCCGCCATCGAGCAGCAGCGGGACCCGGCCCGCGACCGCGCGGGCCACGTCGGGGAGCAGGGCGATCGTGGCGGGGACGCCGTCGAGCTGGCGGCCGCCGTGGTTGGAGACCATGATCGCGTCGGCGCCGTTCTCGATCGCCAGCAGCGCGTCGGCCGGGGCGACGATGCCCTTGACCACGACCGGCAGGCTGGTCTCCGCCCGCAGCCGGGCCACGTCCGCCCAGGACAGGGCGGCCGACATCCCGATCGAGCGGACCCCCGGCTCGCCCGCCAGGCCGCGCATGTTCTCGCAGTGCAGCCCGGCCGGCAGGTCATGGAAGCCGTTGCGGTCGTTGCGGTCGCTGGCCCCCAGGACCGGGGAGTCGACCGTCACGACCAGGGCGGCCGCCCCGGCCCGGGTCGCCCGGTCCACTAGCGCCCGCGTCACCTCCCAGCGCGGCTGCGGGTACAGCTGGAACCACACGTCGGGCCCGTCGAGGCCCCCGGCCGCCCGGGACGCGGCGATCACGTCCGTCACCGCCACCGTCGCGGCCATGCTGGTGATGAGGATCGTGCCGGCCGAGGCGGCCGCCCGCGCGGTCGCCCGCTCCCCCTCAGGGGTCATCAGCCGGTGGAACGCGGTTGGCGACAGCAGCACCGGCATGCTCGCCCGGCTGTTCAGCAGCCGGGTCTCCAGCGTCCGCTTCTCGTTGCCGCGCAGCATCCGCGGCAGCAGCCCGAGCCGGGCGAAGCCCGCCTCGTTGGCCCGCAGCGTCACCTCGTCGCGAGCGCCGCCCGACACGTAGTCGAAGAACACCGGGTCCAGCGCCCGCCGGGCGGCGTCCTCGAAGTCCCGCACCGTGAGCAACGCCGGGTCATGAGGCAGCACCGGGTCATGAGGCAGCACGGCGCCAGCGCCGGGCCCATCGCCTGGCCGGGCGCCGTGGGCGGCGCCGGGGCTGACGGTGCCGCCGCCGGCCTCACCGCCAGCCACGCCGTCGTGGACCGGGCCGCCCTGGCCAGGGTTCCCGCCCGCCGCACCGCCACTGGCCATCGCGCCAGTTGCCGGGTCGCGAAGCGTGCCCGGGCGGGCGAGGACACCGCTGACCTCACTTCCCCGGACCGTCGCGCCATCGAGGGGGCCGAGGCGAGCGGGGGCGGCACCCGCCGCGCTCCTGGTAGCGGTGCCGTCGCTGCGGGCGGCATCGCCGGATGGGGCGCCGCTGGCTGTGAGCGCGCTCACCGGGCGGCGCCCGCCAGGCCGGCCGGGGTGGTCGCGGCCAGGAACTTCTCCAGCGGATCGTGGTGGGCGGGCTTGTCCCACTCGTTTTCCAGGTTCTCGGCCACGTGGTGGGTCGCGGCCAGCTCGCCGCCCCGGTACAGGCGCACGACCGGGTGCAGGTAGGCGGCGTCGAAGGCGCGGTCGGGGTCGTCCTGGGCGACGCGCTTGACGGTGATGTCGAACGGGTCGACCTTGTCGTGGTCCGGGCCGTACTCCAGGGTGACGACCAGGACGTCGGCCCCGGCCTCGCCGCCGGCCCCGGGCAGGCCACCGCTCGTGACGAGGCCGACCGGGACCTCCTCCAGGTAGGACGCCGCCGCGCCGGGGCGGCGGAGGATCACGTCGCCGAGCACGCCGAACTGCTGCCAGAGGGCGGAGGTCCGGTTCACCCGCTCCAGCACGGCGGCGGTGAGCTCGGCGGCTGAGGCGCCGACCGGGCGCGAGGGCCACGGCTGGTCGTGGTAGCGCGACTCGAGGACCTTGTGCAGGGCGCGGACGCCGTAGCGGAACCCGTGGATGAAGCCGCTGGTGCCGTGCCTGAAGTCGAGCACCTGGGTCAAGGTGCCCGCTGCGTACATCCCGGGGACTCCCTTGACCTCGTAGGCCGGGGTCAAGACGGGGAAGCGGTCCTTGTGGACGAGGGCCGGGCGGGCGCCGGGGGCGAAGATGCTCGCGTCGAGGCGGAAGCCAGTGCAGGCCAGGACCCGGTCGTAGCGGAGCTCCTTAACGACCTCATTAGCCCGGGAGAAGGAGAACTGAACCACGAGCTTGCCGTCGGCGCCGCGGGTGATCGACTGGACCGTGCCGTCGAGGATGGCATTTTGCGACTTGAGCTGGTAGGTATCGAGGAAGTTATTGTTGACCGCGCGCACGTGCCCCACATAATGGGTCTTCCAGGCCAAATTGACCGACCCCGGCCCGGCCACGTGGATGACGGCCGCCTTCTCGATGAGGTTGTCGGCCGTCTCCATCGCGGAGTTTCCCTTGCCGATGATGAGCACGCGCTGGTTGGTGAAATCGGCCGGGTCGGTCGGCATCGAGGCATAATGCTCGGCGAGCTCGATGCCGGGAATCGGCGGAATGTTGGGCTGGCTGACCCCGGTCGCCACGATTACCCGGCGGGCCGCGTGCACCCGGCCGCGGGCATCGGTCACCGCGAACCGCCCGTCGCCGTCACCCGCGCCGTGGCCCGTCCCATCGGCCCGGGCGATGCTGGTCACGAGGCTGTCGTACTCGACCCGGAGGCCGTAGTGGCGCGCGTAGTCGGCCAGGTAGCGGACCATCTCGGCCGCGGGCGGGAAATACTTCCCGGTATAGCCGGTGAACAGCAATCCCGGGTCGCCCGGGAGCAGCGAGTTCCAGTCCATCCGGAGGTTAAGCTCGGAATCATCGGTCCCGGTATGCGGCTTGTTAATGGAAATGAGCGCCCGGTGGCGGGGGAATCGGGTGAAGAACGCGCCGGGCGCGCTGGCCGATTCCAGGACCAGGTAGTCGCGCCCGGAAGCGCCCAGGTGCTGGGCGAGCTGAAGCCCGGCGGGCCCCGCTCCGATGATCAGGTAGTCAACCAGGCTGGCGCCCATGCACACCCTCCGCGTAACGAGCTGTTCATTTCTGAAGAGTTCTAGCGGAAATAGTGTCACGAGCTTGTTGAAAGTTCAAGATTATGATTCTGAGAGGAAGCGCTGAAAAAACTGGCGCTTCCTCTGAAAACATGCTGAATCGGACAGGAGGAGAACCCGTGAAAAGAAAGATTTCCTAGGATCTGAAGAGGCTTTTAAGAAGTTAAAGGCCCATGTCCTTCGCGATGATGGACTTCATGACCTCGGACGTGCCGCCGTAAATCCGGTTCACGCGGTTGTCGGCGTACAGCCGGGCGATCGGGAACTCGTTGATGTAGCCGTAGCCGCCGTGCAGCTGCAGGCAGCGGTCGATGACCCGGCTGGCGACCTCGGTGCAGAAAAGCTTGGCCGAGGCGGCCTCGGGCGCCGTCAGCTCGCCCTGGTCATGGGCCTCCAGGGCGCGGTCGGCGACCGCCTGGGCGGCGTCCACCTCGGCCTGGCAGGCGGCCAGCTCGAACTTGGTGTTCTGGAAGGAGGCCACCTCCTTGCCGAAGATCGTCCGCTCCTGGGTGTAGCGCTTGGCCAGCTGGACCGCGGCCGCCGCCTGGGCGTAGGCGCCGTAGGCGATGCTGAGGCGCTCCTGCGGCAGGTTCTGGCCCAGGTAGGAGAAGCCCTTGTTCTCCTCCCCGAGCAGGTCCCGGGCGGGGACGAGCACGTCAGAGAACGACAGCTCGGCGGTGTCGGAGGTCTTCAGGCCGATCTTGTCGAGCTTGCGGCCGACCGCGTAGCCGTCGGCGTGGGCGTCGACCACGAGCAGGGAGATGCCGTAGCGACGGTCATCGTCCCTGGCCGGGGCGGTGCGGGCGCAGACGATGACCCGGTCGGCGTGGACGCCGCCGGTGATGAACGTCTTGGCCCCGTTGAGGACGTAGTTCGCGCCGTCCTCGGTCAGGGTCGCGGTCGTCTTCATGCCGGCCAGGTCCGAGCCGGTGCCGGGCTCGGTCATGGCGATCGCGTACATCGCCTCGCCGCTGGTGAACGGCGGGAGCCAGCGCTTCTTCTGCTCGTCGGTGCCGAGCTTGAGGAGGTAGGGCAGGCAGAGGGCGACGTGCACGCTGGAGCCGCCGAAGCTCACCCCCGCCCGCGCCAGCTCCTCGGTCAGGACGGCGGAGTACTTGAACGACGTGATCCCGGCGCCGCCGTACTCCTCGGGCACCTCGATGCCGAACAGGCCGAGCTCGGCCAGCTTGTAGTAGAACTCGCGGGGCACCAGGCCCGCCGCGTACCAGTCCTCGTAGTGCGGGACCACCTCGGCGTTGATGAAGTCCCGCAGGGTCTCGCGGAAGGCCTCGTGGTCCTCGTTGAACACGGTACGTCGCATGGCTACTCCTGCTTCCGGCGCGCTGGGGCGGTTCCCTTAAAGCTACTGGCAAGTAGCTTAGGTTGCCACCGCCGGTTTCCTGCTTGTCTACCCGAGGCCATTCGCGGGCACTACCTCGCTAGGCGCCGATCGGCGGCCGCGGGCCGAAAGGCCGGGCTGCCCCGACTTCCGCGCAACGTCGGCAGGGGGCCAGGCGTCCTTGTAAGGTAACGCGAGCCCTCATGAGGGCAACCGCTCATGAGGCGGGATACGTAGAGGAGCGGACGGCTGGCGAGCACCCGGGAACGGCAGGAGCGCGCACCGCGCCAGGGACGGCGCCGTCGCGTCCGTGCCTGGTGGATTGGCGCCGCCGTGGTGCTGTGCGCCGTCGTCGCCCTGGTGGCCGTCGGGTACCAGCGGGTGACCCGGCCGTTGCCGGTCCCGCCAGTGTCGCTGGCGGCGATGTCCTCCGTCCCGGCCGCCGGCGGGGCCCCGTTCACCTTTCCCGCCAGCGCCCGCCAGTCGTCGGTCGCCGTCGACGGCGTGACCGGGTCCTGGGACTCCGGGGCCCAGCGGGCGGTGCCGATCGCCAGCGTCACCAAGATCATGACCGCGTTCCTGGTGCTGCACGACCACCCGCTCGCCAGCGACTCGGCCGACGGGCCGGCGATCACCGTCAGCGAGGATGACTTCGAGGAGTACCAGCACGACGTCGCCGACGGTGACTCCAACGCCGCCGTCGCGGCCGGGGAGAAGCTGAGCGAGCGCGACGCGCTGGAGGCGCTGATGCTGCCCTCGGCCGATAACATCGCCGAGATGCTCGCCCGCTGGGACGCCGGCAGCGTCGCCGCGTTCGCGGCGAAGATGAACGCCGAGGCCCGCACGCTCGCCATGACCCACACCGACTACACCGACCCCTCCGGGCTGTCGGCGTCCACCGTGAGCACGTCCCGCGACCAGCTCATCCTGGTCCAGCAGGCGATGACGGTGCCCGCGTTCGCGCACATCGTGGCGTTGCCGTCGGCCACGGTGCCGGTCGCCGGTACCATCGCGAACTACAACCACCAGGTCGGCACGAACGGCATCCTCGGGGTGAAGACCGGCTCCGACAGCGCCGCCCAGGGCTGCTGGGCGTTCGCGGTGCAGCGCACGATCGCGGGCGCGCAGCGGGTCGTGTACGGCGTGGTGCTCGGCGCCACCTACACCATCAGCGACCCGGTCGGCCCGGCGATCTCCGGCGGGGTCTCCCTGGCCGACAGCGCCTCCAAGGCGATCAGGGCCGTGACCGTCCTGCCGGCCGGGACCGTGGTCGCCCGCATCTGGGTGCCGTGGTCTTCCAGGTCCGTCCCGGTGGTGACGACTCGCACGATCGCCGGGCTGCTCGGCCCGGGGACGACGGTGAGCCTGCGGGCCTCGGTCCCCTCCCCCGGCACGAGGTTCCGCTCCGGCCAGCAGGTCGGGACCGTGGTGGCGACCGGCCTGACCGGAGTGACCTCGAGCCCGGTGGTCACGCAGGGGGCGGCGGGCACCCCGTCGTTCAAGTGGCGGCTGACCCGCTCCTAGCCGTTGTCAGCCGCGCCGGCCGCGCTTCATCCAGCGGCGGGGGCCTTGCTTGCGGGTGAGGCTGGCCAGGTTCTCGCGGGGGCAGGCGTAGGCCGGGTCCAAGCGGATCGCCTCCCGGTAGGCGGCCTCCGCCTCAGGCAGGCGCCCCAGGCCCTTCAGGGCGTTGCCGAGGCTGTTGTGCGCCTCGGCGAAACCGGGGTCGAGGCGGATCGCCTCCTGCAGCGCGCGCACCGCCTCGTCGCACCGGCCGGCGGCGATGGCCACGATCCCGAGGTTGTTGTAGGCGCGGACGTAGCCCGGGTCGAGCCGGGTCGCCTCCCGCAGCGTGGTCATGGCCTCGTCGCATCGGCCCGCGTCGCGCAGGACGTTCCCGAGCACCTTGTGCGCGCGGGCGTAGCCGGGGGCGATCCGGATCGCGTCGCGCAGCGCGACCTCCGCCTCCGCGAGCAGCCCCTGGCGGCGCAGCGCGGACCCGAGGCTGGCGCGCGCGAGCACGTCGGCCGGGTCGATCCTGATCGCCCCGCGCAGCACGGCCTCCGCCTCGCCGAAGCGGCCCAGCTTGCGCAAGGCCTCCCCGAGGCCATGGTGCGCGCCGGCCGAGTTGCGGTCCAGGCGGATCGCCCGGCGGAACGCCTTCTCCGCGTCCAGGTAGCGGCCCCGGTCGTGCAGGTCGTTCCCGTCCGTCAGGTACTCGCGGGCCTTGGCGGCGCTGTCGCCCAGGGAGAGGGCGGGCCGGATGGCCGGCGGGCAGGGAGCGGGCGGCCGGGACGCCGCGGGGCGGGGAGCCGCATGCCTGCCAGCGGCGGGCCGGGTGGCCACGGTCCCGGAGGCGGGTGGCGGGGATGCCATGGGCCGGGGAACCGGGGGCAGGGCGACCGGGGGCAGGGCAGCGGGCAGCCGGGCAGCCGTGGAGCCGAAAGGGCTAGCCCCGGAAGCAGCGGCCCCGGAAACAGTGGCTCCGGAGGCAGGGAACCCGGAGGCAGGGAACCCGAAGGCAGCGGCCCCGGAAGCAGTCTGCCCCGAAACAGCGACGCCGGAGGCGGGGAGCCCGGAAGCAGGGAGCCCGGAAGCGGTGTCCCCCGAAACAGTGGCCTCGGAAACGGCAGCCTCGGAGGCGGCGACCCCGAAAACACCGGCCACGGAACCGGTCTCCCGGCATGCACCGGCCCCGAAACCAGCGGGCCGGGGAGGCCGGGACCACGAGGCGAGCGGCCGGGTGGCCGGCGAGCGGGCGGCGGCGCTGAGGGTGTTCATGACCGACTCGGCGTCGGGGCGCCAGGCTGGGTCCTTGGCCAGCAGGCACACGATCAGGTCGCCCAGCGGGCCGGCGTGGCGCGGGCGGGGCGCGGGCTGGGTGAGGATGGCGGCCAGGATCGCGGTCAGGTTCGGGCCGTCGAAGGGCGGCCGACCCTCGGTCGCGACGTAGAGGGTGACCCCGAGCGCCCACAGGTCAGCCGGGCTGTCGGCTGAGCCCTCGACCTGCTCGGGGGCCATGTAGCGGGCCGTCCCGAGCAGCACGCCGGGGCGGGTCAGCTCCGTCGTCGCGTCCAGGACGCGGGCGACGCCGAAGTCCGCGACGATGGCGCGGCGGCCGGACAGCAGGATGTTGTCCGGCTTCAGGTCCCGGTGGACGATCCCGGCCGCGTGCGCGTGCGCGAGCGCATCCGCGACCTGGGCGCCGATGTCGGCGACGCGCGGCCAGGGCAGCTGCCCCAGTCGCCTGACCTCCGCCCGCAGCGACGGGCCGTCAATGTAGTCCATCACGATCCACGGCGTGCCGCCCTGCTCGACCACGTCGTGGATCGTGATCACGCTGGGGTGGCTGAGACGGGCGGCCGCCCGCGCCTCGCGCATCGCCCGCGCGCTGAGCTCGTGGTGGTGGGCGGGCTGCTGCGGGGGCAGCACGACCTCCTTGACCGCCACGGGCCGGTCGAGCACCTGGTCATGGCCGAGCCACACTCGTCCCAGAGCGCCCTGCCCTGCCAATTTACCCAGCAGGTACCGGCCGCCGATTAGATTCCCCGTCCAATCCGGCATAGCAAGAGAATAGACGCAATCAGCCGCGCCCCGGCCGCGTCGCCGGACATTAGGTACGCGCGCCATCGGGGCGCATCG
Source organism: Trebonia sp. (assembly GCA_036276115.1). Lineage (GTDB taxonomy): Bacteria > Actinomycetota > Actinomycetes > Streptosporangiales > Streptosporangiaceae > Trebonia. Next base: position 9,779 of record DATBEM010000004.1, on the reverse strand, counting down.
GGCGCAATCCGGCAATAGGGGCACAAGAATCGGGCGACGCCGGGCGCCCGGCCGGGCCCGTGAAATTATTCAGGCTTGACGATTTACGATCTTCAGGCCGTTGATGGCGCCGGCCCGGGGGCCGGGGGCGGCACCGGGTGCCAATCGGGGGGCATGAAGAGGTAGCCGAGGCGGTCGCGCCAGCAGGTCGCGGCGCGGACGTCGCGCCAGAGGGCCGCGTAGTGGCCGTATTGCAGGCGCAGGAGGTTGCGCGTCTCGACCGGATAGGTCAGGCCATAGGTCGGGCGGTGCAACTCGGGCTGGAAGGTGCCGAACATCCGGTCCCAGACGATCAGGATTCCCGCGTAGTTCTTGTCCAGGTAGACCGGGTCCGAGCCGTGGTGCACCCGGTGGTGGGACGGGGTGTTGAAGATCAGCTCGACCGGGCGGGGCAGCTTTCCCACGAGCTCGGTGTGCACGAAGAACTGGAAGATGAGGTTGATCCCGTAGGCGAAGTAGACCGCCCACGGCGGAATTCCGAGCAGCGGGAACGGCAGCCACAGAAAGAAATCGAACCACGGGTTCCACTTCTGCCGCAGGGCGGTCGCGAAGTTCATGTACTGCGACGAGTGGTGCGCCTGGTGCGCCGCCCAGCCGACCCGGGCACGGTGGACAAAGCGGTGGTACCAGTAGTAGGATAGATCTACGCCGATGATCGCCAGCGCCCACGACCACCACGAGTGCATGGAGATGCGCCAGGGCGCGACGTAGAGGTAGAGCGCGATGTAGGCCACGAACCCCGCGGCCTTGATGATGAGCGTGCTGACGAGCGAGAACAGGCCCATGAACAGGGATGTCATGGCGTCCCGGCGCTCGTAGCCGGTGACGTCGCCGTCGTGGTCGAGCCACTTCAGGGCCGCGAGCTCGATGAAGATCGAGACCACGAAGAACGGGATCGCCCACGTCACCGGGTTCGCCCACGGGTTGAGCAGGTCACGCATGGGCAGCATCTCCGTCGAGCAGGGGCCGTTCGCTTCCGTACTGGCCGGTAACGTACCGCACCTTTCCCGGGCCAACAAGCGCCCGGTAGCGTGGAGCGCCTATGAGCACGAAGATCATCCTGGACTGCGACCCGGGCGTGGACGACGCGCTGGCGATCGCGTTCGCGCACGGGCACCCGGGCATTGAGCTGGCTGGGATCACCACCGTGGCCGGCAACGTGGGGCTGGCCCGCACCACTCGCAACGCGCTGGACGTGGCCGACTTCGTCGGCGCCGCCGGCGTCCCGGTGACGGCCGGCTGCGCGGGGCCACTGCTGCGGCCGGCGATCGACGCGCGGACCGTGCACGGCGAGACCGGCCTCGGCGGCGCGGTGCTGCCGGAGTCGGGCCGCGCGCCGCAGGGCGGGCATGCCATCGACTACATCATCGAGTCGCTGGGGGCCGCCCCGGGCGAGATCACGCTGGTGGCGACCGGGCCGCTCACCAACATCGCGCTCGCCATCCGCCGGGAGCCGCGGCTGGCGTCCTGGGTGCGCGAGTTCGTCATCATGGGCGGCGCGGCCGGGCGCGGCAACGTGACCCCGGCGGCCGAGTACAACATCTGGGCCGACCCGGAAGCCGCCTCGGTGGTGTTCGCCGCGGGCTGGACCGTGCGGATGATCGGCCTCGACGTGACCTTGCAGGCCCTGGCCACCGCCCCGGTCCGGGCGCGGATGACCGCGCTGGGCACGCTGGCGAGCACGCTGCTGCTGCCGGCGCTATCGGAGTACCGCGACGGCGACCGCGACCCGGCCGTGCACGACGTGTGCGCCATCGTCTCGATCGCCGAGCCGTCGGTCTTCGGCTTCGCTCCGGCCCTGGTGGAGGTCGAGACGACAGGCCGGCTGACCTCGGGCATGACGGTGACCGACTTCCGGCCCGCGACCGAGCCGAACGCGCTCGTGGCGACCGAGGTCGCGGTGGGCCGCTTCTGGGACGCGGTACTGGAGACCTACGCCGGAGTCGCGGCCGCCGTCGGCTAGCGGCGGAGCCGGGGCGGCGGCGAGCCCGGGCGGCTCAGGCGCGGACTCGGGCGGTGGTGCTGGCGCGGGCGGGCTCGACGCATAGCGTCTCGTGCGCTTCCACTACCTGCTCGGCGACCTCCACGAGGTCGCCGTAGCCCCATGCCTGGCTGTCGATGCTGGGCGCGCGCAGCCACGCGCAGCCCGCCCGGCACCAGACGGTCAGCTCGCCGCAGACCGAGAGCACGGCGGTGTCCTTGGCCGGGTCGTCCGCGCGGACCATCGTGTCGCCGAAGCCCCGCCCCACCAGCTCGGCCTCCAGCCGGGCCATCGCCTGGCTGGCCGGCAGCGGGCGGGCCAGCACCTGTCCCAGGCACGCATCGAGGTCGGCGACCCCCCAGGCGGCGGCGCGGGGCGGGCACGGCGGCCCGTCCGGCGGGGCCGCCGGGGCGGGCATGCTCCCGGGCTGCCCGCCGCCCTGGCCCCAGGGCACCAGCAGGGCCGCCTTGGCGAACGGGGCCGGGACGGAGAACCACACGGCCTTGCCCCGCACGCTCCAGCCGCCCAGGCGCGCGCGCGTGAGGTGGTAGCCCCAGCGCCCGTGGGACAGCTCGTGCACGACCTCGAGGCCGCGCCCGCTCATCGCGTCGGCGGCCGCCCGGCGCCCCCCGTGGCTCGGGGCGCCCCCGTGCGCCCAGCCCGGGGAGCTATCGAACACCTTGCAGACCAGCTCGCACTGCTCGCCGCTGCCCCGCAGGTACAGCCACAGCTCCGGCGCGGGCGGGGGCCCCTCGTGCCCCCGGCCCGCTCCGTCATGGCCATGGCCGCCCCGCGGGCCGCGCCCCGGCCGGGACTCGTGCCCGCTCACGCGGCCAAGGCTGCACGTGCCGTTCGTGTGCTGACCGCACCGGACGTGCAACGTGTTCGCCGCCAGCTCGCTGACCACGGTCTCGCCGTCATCGATTGCCTCAGCGTCCAGCCCGAGCGCGCTCGCCGTTCGCCGGAACAAGCGGCGCGCCACCCCCGCGCACGTCGCATCCGCCGGGAGCGGCCAAGCGCTGCACGCGCCCGCCTCGATCATTCGCCACCCGTCATCCATATCGACGCCTCATGCCTTTCGGCCGCAGCCACCCTCGCCGCTAGCGTTCCCCGGGCGCGGTACGCCCCCGGGGTACCCTCACGGCCCCCCTGTACTGACCGGTGATGCTCATGCGATCATTCGACCCGTTCACCCTTGAAGCGGTATCGACCCAACAACCCCCCGCGCACCCGCTCGGCGTGTGAAACGCAAGTCCTGAGTCGCGGGCACCACTTCACAATACGCCTCATCGCAATTATATGGAAGCCCCTAGCCATCACGTATGTGCAACCCGTTATGTACCTAGGCAATTATGCGTATGCATAGTAACGACGAAGACCTTCAAAACGGCCGTAATGGCCAAAGAGGCGCTAGCCGGTAAAAGCGGCGAAACGATGATCAGCCCTGATCAGCGCCCCGATAGGGCGATGCGCCCGGCCCGCCCGCCGGGCACGGGGAGCGACAATGCCCCCCGGAGGCCCGTCAATCGGGCTCCGGGGGGCAGGGCCACGGCCCGGGCTCGCCGTCGCCCCTGCGGACGGCGTACCTAGCTTTTGCGGCGCATTCACGTGGTGATTCACCCATCGTGGTGGTCACGGGATGCCGGTTCGGAGTACATTCGGCAAAGGCCTAGCGGCAAAGTCCGCAGGCCAGGGCCCATGAGACAGGCTCACGGATGACACAGGACCCCCCGAGGGTGCAGCCCGGGGGGTCCTGCGTCCGGCACTACGACATCTCGCTAGATGTCGTAGCGCCCCCCCTTCGCGTCAGCCAGGAAAGCGGCGAACGCGGCCCGCTCGACGATGTGGGCACCATCGGCCGGGCGCTTGCTGTCCCGGACGGCAGTGACGTCGGGGAAGTTGGCGGCGACTTCCACGCAGCCGCCATTGTGGACGCTGAGGGTGGCCTTGCGCCAGGACGCTTGAGACAGGTCGGTCATCAGTTCACTCCATTCGCTTCGCGAGCTTGTCGAGATAAACCGTCGTATCCGCCGGCTCGAGCGCTGCGTCGGCCGCGCGCTCGAACGACTGGATGTAACCGTTCACGGATTCTTCCTTGCTCACCTCCTCCATCGCGTAGTCGTTCTCCACGAAGACGAGGGGCGGCTCGTCCCCGGGAAACCCGAAGATGTTCACCATGGAGTAGATCCCGGTCGGCGGCCCGTCATCGAAGCGCTGGATGCGCAGTTCGACGCCGCGGTGCCGGCTGAGGTCGGCCAGGTGCTCGATCTGGTCGCGCCGGTCCCCGTGCATGCCCCACCGGTACAGCAGCGAGGCCTCGGTGATGACCGCGCTCACCCGGGGGGCGTTGCCGTCCGGGCGGTCGAGGATCTCCTGGCGGCGCAGCCGGGCGGCGGCGGTCTTGCGCCGGTAGGCAGGCGGCCGGGGGCCGGTCTTGAGCAGCGCCTCCGTGTAGGCCTGGGTCTGCAGCAGGCCCGGCAGGACCAGCGGGAAGTAGACCCGGATGAGGCTCGCGTCGTTCTCGTAGCCGGGGAAGTCGTTGTCGAAGATCTCCCCGTAGTCCCGCCACCAGGGCCGGGCGCGGGACCGGGTCGCCAGGTCCTCGATCTCCTGCTTGGCGCCGCCGTCGACCTCGTAGATGCGGATGAGGTCGCGGATGTCGCTCATCTCCGGGCGCTTCCACTGGTTCGCCTCGAACCGGCCGACCTTCCCCCGACCCCAGTTGAGGATGTCGCACACGTGGTTGGCGGTATAGCCAGTATCGAGCCGGAGCTCGGTCAGGCGCCGGGACAAGCGCCGCTTCGCGACGGTCGCCCCGTAGGCGTCATCACTCACGCCGCAGCCCTCCCCTCAGTGGATAAACGGACATCTTGGACCTAGCGGTAATTTCACCATGCCGGGCATTGCCCTGCCTGGCATTGCACTGCCAGGCAGCCCGCCTCGATTACGGGCCCGGGCGCCAGCGGGCGCTTTTTCGCAGCGCTCGCCTTCCGCCCTCGCCAGCAGGATACCGAAATTGCGATTCACAAATCAAGAGTTTGCATTGTTGAAGTTTTGACTTCCGGCTGGCAATCGGCTAGCACGCGCGCCGAATACGGCAATTTACCCTTTCAGGACGCGGGCCTGCTCATTGTGTTGCAGGCGAATGACCGTGATGCCGGAATTTACCTTTTCACGGGGGAATGAGCTACAAGGTCCCGGCGTCGTCGAACTCTCCGCCGCGGACGCCATCCAGGAAGCATTCCCACTCGTTGCGGTCGAAGACCAGGATGCGCCCGGCCGGGTCGCCGACCACGCGCATCAGCACCCACTCGCCGCGCGGCCACCCCCGCTCGCCCGGCCCCGGCGCCACCATCGCGACCGGGGTGCGGCCCGCGGTCGGGCCGAGCGGGAAGGCGACCTCGATGCGGCCATCGCCCTCCCCCGAGCGCTCCCAGTCGAGGGCGGCCGGGTCGAGGCCGAGCTCGTCCACGGTGGGCTTGCCCAGCCGCGGGCGGCCTGGTTCGGGGCTTGCCTGTCCTTGACTTGCCTGCCCTGGGCCGGCCGGCTTTCGGCTACCCGGGTCCGGGCCAGCAGGCTTCGGGCTAGCTAGCTCCGGGCTGGACTGGTTCGGGCTGGACTGGTTCGGGCTCGACGGGGGCGCACTAGCAGGCTTCGGGCTGGCTGACCACGAGCCGGTCGGGCTCGGGCTATCCGGCTCCGGGCTAACAGGCGCCGAGCTGGCGAGCATCGAGCTGGTCGGGCTGGCCGGTTCCGGGACGGCTGGTTCCGGGGCGGGCAAGCCCTCGCCGGCGGGCGGGCCGGGCTGGGGCGGGGGACGGAACACGGCTCCGGGGCCGACCGGGCCGGGCGCCGAGCGGGGGGCCGGGACGCGCTCCCACTGGGGCGTCGAGCCTGGCCGCGGCCCGGGGTGCTGCATCGGGACCCGTTTCGGCAGCGGCGGCACGGCTGAGGTGACGTCCGGTTCAGCCGTACCTCGCGGAACTGCCGTATCGTTCGGGCCGGCCCTATCGCCGGCGGCAGCCTGCCCGCCAGGGGCGGCGTTATCGTCGGGGTGGGCCCTATCGTCAGGGTCAGCCAGGTCGGCCGGCGCGGTGTCGCCGGCCGGCATCCCGTCGTCGGCCGGCCCGGCCGGCCCGGTGGGCTCGCTCGTCACGGGATCCTCGCCACCCCGCTGTACATCCACCGGGACCCGTCGGTGTCGGCCAGGGCCACGTCCTCCGCGCCCCACACGCCCGCGAAGGTGACGTCGGGCGCGGCCTCCGGGTAGGGCGGCACCATCTCCAGCCCGGTGAAGAACCGCTGCACGGCCGGCTTGGAGCGAAAGTGCATGCGCTCGGTCGCGTGGTCGAAGACCGCGCGGAACCCCTCGACCGCCGCGGGCGGCTTGGCGTCGTCGGTCAGGTGCGTCAGTGACAGGAAGCTGCCCGGGGCCGCCGCGCGGACATAGCGCGAGACCAGCCCCCAGGGGTCGGAGGAGTCCGAGACGAACATCAGCACCGCCGTCATCATGATCCCGGTCGGCTCGCGGGGGTCGATCAGCCGCTGGACGATGTCGCTGCCGAGGATCGCGTCGGGGTCGCGCAAGTCGGCCGACAGCACGCTGACCGTGTCATCGGCCGAGATCATCGCGCGGCTATGCAACTCAACCATGGGGTCGTTATCAATGTAGACAATTCGCGCGTCCGGATGCACCTTTTTAACCACATCGTGCGTGTTTCCCACGGTCGGCAGCCCGGACCCGATGTCCACGAACTGGCGCACCCCCTGGCGCGCTATCCAGGTCGCCGTGCGCTGGTGGTAGCCGCGATTCGCCCAGGCCGTGTCCCTGATCTCGGGGACCGCGCGGATGATGCGCTTGGCGGCGGCCTCATCCACATCGAAATAGCTATGGCCGCCTAGCATGTAATCATAGATCCGGGCGGGGGAAGGCCGGCTAGTGTCCAGGCCTTCGGGCGCGTGCAGCGCATTCGTCATCAGGATTCTCCGGGGGACTCCAGCGGGATACCTCACAGTCTTACACGAGGCCGGGAGCCAATTAATCGGGGCGCCGTCAAGATCTGTATTAATACCTACGGAAACACGTACACGGAGACCGGCGGCGAGCCGGGGCCGTACCTTCCGCGAGCTCCGGCAATCTCCGGGGACGGCTCACAGGTACCCTGCAGGGAAGACACCGGGAGCTTCCAGGCTCACGAGGCATACTCTCCCGCAGTGGTCGATCAGGCAGGGGGTACACGATGGGGCGACGGCGCAGATGACCGCGACCGAGTCGAACCCGCGGGTGCTCGTCATCGACGACGAGCCGAACATCCGCGAGCTCGTCCAGGTGGCGCTGAAGTTCCACGGCTGCGCGGTGACGGCCGGCGCGAGCGGCCGGGAGGCACTCCAGCGGGCCGCGACCGACCATCCTGACCTGATCGTGCTCGACGTGATGCTGCCCGACATCGACGGCTTCGAGGTCTGCCGGCGGCTGCGGGCGCAGGCCAACGACGTGCCGGTCATCTTCCTCACCGCGCGGGACACCACGTCGGACACGGTGACCGGGCTGGCGCTCGGCGGCGACGACTACATCACCAAGCCGTTCTCGGTCGAGGCCCTCGTGGCCCGGGTCCGGGCCGTGCTGCGCCGCGCCACCCGGCAGGGCGGCGAGCCCGGCGGCGGGGCGGGCGGCGACGACGCGATCTTGCGGGCCGGGGACCTGGAGCTGGACGAGGAGACCTGGACGGTCCGGCGCGGCGGCACCCCGATCGAGCTGTCGCCGACCGAGTTCCGCCTGCTGGCCTACCTCATGCGCAACCAGGGCCTCATGCTCACCCGCAAGCAGCTCCTGGAGAACGTGTGGGGCTGGGAGTACGCGGGCCAGTCCCAGGTGCTGGAGACCTACGTCAGCTACCTGCGGCGCAAGCTTGACCCGCTCGGCCCCCCGATGATCTACACCCAGCGCGGCGTCGGCTACAGCCTGCGCCCGCCGTGATCCCGCCGCCCCCGCGCACGGCCTCCCGGTTCGGCCGGCTGCCGGGCCCAGCGCGGCAGCGCTCGCTGCGGCAGCGCTCGCTGCGCGCCCGGCTGCTCGGGGGCCTCATCGCGGTGATCGCGATCTTCCTGATCGTCATGGGCACCGTCAGCACCGCCGTCCTCGGCAAGCTGGAGTCGGACCAGTTCACGGCCGACCTCCGGCTGACCGCGCGGGAGAGCCCGGCCCAGATCGCGGCGGCGCGCGACGGGTACGTGGCGGCCAGCCTGAGCGTCGCCACCGGCGACGTCATCCAGCTGACCCCGGACTCGGCCGCCGGCGAGGAGCTAGTGGCGGTCCTCACGGCGATGGCCGCCACCCCGCGCTCGCGGGCGGCCGCGTTCGCGGAGGCGCAAAAGCGGCGAGACATGCCGTTCAGCGTGCACCCGCCCGCCAGCGCTTCCGCCGCCGGGCCGGGCGCTTCCGCCGCCGGGCCCGGGCCGGGCGGGTCGTCGTCGGCCGCCCGGACCACGGCCAGCCGGGTCGTCGCCACCCCGAGCGGGCAGCAGGACATCAGCCCGGGCACAGGCGGGCCGGCCCTGCAAGCGGTCTGGCGCCCGGTGTCCTCTCCGGCCGGCCTGGGCGCCACGCTGCCCCGGGGCGAGAACGTCATGCTGGTCGCCCGGCCCGTGAGCGCGGTCTCCAGCCAGGTCCGGGGCCTGGTCGCGGCCGAGCTCATCACCGGCGCCGCGCTGCTGGCCCTGCTCGCCCTGTTCGGTAACTGGCTCATCGCCCGCGGCCTGGCCCCGCTCGGCCGGATGGCCCGGACCGCCGACCGCATCACCGACCGCGGCGACCTGACCGAGCGGATGCCGACCAGCGCCGCCGGCGACCGGCACGAGGCGGGCCGGCTCGCGGCCGCGATCAACACGATGCTGGACCGGATCCAGCAGTCGTTCGCCGACCGGCTGCGCTCGGAGGAGAAGGTCCGCCAGTTCGCGGCCGACGCGAGCCACGAGATGCGCACCCCGCTCACCACCATCCGGGGCTACGCGGAGCTGTACCGGCAGGGCGCGATCGGCCCGGCCGAGCTGCCCACCGCGATGCGCCGCATCGAGCAGGAGGCCGAGCGCATGTCGCGACTGGTCGCGGAGCTGCTGGAGCTGGCCCGGCTGGACCGCACCTCCTCCCTCGACCTGACCGAGACCGACCTGGCCGAGCTCGTCCGCGACGCCGTGGCCGACGCGCTCGCGGTCGAGCCGGAGCGCCCGGTGCGCGCCCGGCTCCCGCGCGAGCCGGTCATCGTGACGGCCGACGAGCCGCGGCTGCGGCAGGTGCTGGCCAACCTGCTCGGCAACGTCGCCGCCCACACCCCGCCGGGCACGCCCGCCACGGTGACGCTGCGCGAGGACAGCACCAGCGCGGTGCTCGAGGTCGCCGACGAGGGACCGGGCATGCCCGCCGCCGACGCCGCCCGCGCGTTCGACCGCTTCCACCGGGCCGGGCCGACCACCAGCACCGGCAGCGGCCTGGGGCTGTCGATCGTGGCGGCCATCGCGACCGCCCACGGCGGCCGTGCCCGCCTCACCTCCGTCCCCGGCCAGGGCACGACCGTCGAGGTCACGATCTCCCTGAAAACGGAGGTCCCCTTCCCGGAGCGAACCCCGCCCGGCGGCTTCCCCCTCCTGCCCGGCACCCGCCCGGCCCTGCCCGGGGCCGTCGTCCCCGGCGCCCCTTCGCCGGGCGCCCCCGGCCCCTGACGCCACCGCCCGCTGACGCCACCGCCCCAGGCGGCGACCGGTC
>DATBEM010000003.1:0-24637 GCA_036276115.1 Trebonia sp. | reverse complement strand
GGCACGGTGCGGACCGGCCCGTCCCCGGACGGACCGGTCCTCCCCCCTCAGGGACCCGGGCAGGCCTCCCGGTTTCCCCCCGCCTCCGATGGTAGGTCTGCGACTTTTGCCCGTCTCTAGGTTGCGAGAAGTTGCGAGCTTACATTTTGGCAATTGCCACGAGAACGGCCGCCCGCCGCCCGCTGCCGGCGCATGTCATCCGGTTAGGGCATGTCGTCCAGGGCCTTGACGATCAGCGCCCGCGCCTGCGCCCCGAACACCGCCGCCTCCGCCGCGTGGGCGAACATCCGCAGGTAGAGCTTGACCTCCTCCGGCCGGGTCACCTGGATCGAGGCCGTCGGGGTCTCCAGCGCGACGAGCTCCTCGTCGAAGATCCAGAACGGCGCCGACGGGACTCCCGTGCGCTCGGTCATCAGCGGCACGATCCCGAGCGTCACCGCCGGGTTCCCCATCACCTCCAGCAGCCGCCCGAGCTGGGCCGCGTGCACCTCGGCGCAGCCGAACCAGGTCCGCAGCGCCTGTTCCTCCACGATCGCGGTGAACGTCTTGCCGGGCCAGCCGACGATCTCCTGCTTGCGCAGCCGGTCCTCGACCGCCTGGGCGACGTCGCCGGTGACGCTGAGGAACCGCATCCAGAACGACAGCATCGCCTCGATGTAGGCCGGCGTCTGGAACAGCCCCGGCACCGCGTTGTGCTCGTAGATCCGGAAGGCCGTCGTCGCGCCGTAGCGCTCCAGCGTGTGCGGGCCGGTGACCTTCTTCAGCCCCGCCCGCGCCTGCTGCTTGAACTCCAGGTACGCGTGGGCCACGTTCCGGGCCTCCGCGATGAGGCCAGGCACCCGGTCGCCCGCGCCGCAGGCGGCGCACCACGCCCGGATGTCCTCGTCGGTCGGCAGCTGGGTGCCGTTCTCGATCTTGCTGACCCGCGTGAAGTGCTGCTTCGTGCGCTCGGCGAGCGCCCGCCCGCTGAGGTCCGCGTCCTTGCGGACCTCGCGCAGGCGGGCGCCCAGCTCCTTCTTCGCGTTCTCGGCCGGGCCGGGCAGGCGGCTCTTCACCGCCGGCCGGGCCGCGGGTCAGGCGGCGATGCCCGCCGGGCCGCCGTCAGGGGATGCGTCGCGCCCACTGCTCTCCTCGATGCGCTTGACCGAATCGGGGCCCGCCGCCTGCTCGTACACCTCCAGCAGCCCCCGCACGATGTACGGCACCATGCGCACCGGGATCTCGACCGCGTCCTCGCCGGCCGGGATCCTCATCGTCGCGCGGGCCCTCTCGTCGGTCAGCTCCCAGCCCTGGATGAGCAGGGTCCGGTCGCCGGTGGCGTACACCGTCGGCGAGCCGGTCGGGTTAGAGCGCGGGTCCTTGCCGATGAACGTTAGGCGCATCGCTATCTCCCTTAGTCCAGATTGCGAAAAGTTGCGACAAGTCGGACGGTCCGCTTGCCCCCGGGCCCGTCTCCCCGAGACGGGAAGTTCCGGTAGCCGTACGGTACTACAAGGTAAATGCTGGAAGCAACTGGAATCGTGAGGACTGAAGAATGGCAGGGATGCGGGGCTAGCGCGCGGCCTGCGCGACCGCCAGGAAGCGCATTCCCTCCGGCGATAGCGGCCGGTCATAGCGCCAGACGGCGGTGAATACCCGGATCAGCGGCGGCCCGGCCAGCTCGATGGCCACCAGCCGCCCCAGCACCAGGTCGTCGCGGACCGCCAGCCGGCTCAGCACGCCCGGCCCGACCCCGGCCGCGATCGCGGACCGCACGGCCGCCGTCGTCCCCAGCTCCACCGCCGGCGGCGCCGCCGCCCGCGGCGGGTCCAGCGTGGCCAGGTAGTCCGTCAGGGTGTCGCGGGTGCCGCTGCCGGCCTCCCGGGTGACCAGCGGCGTCGCCGCCAGCTCCTGCTGGCTGATGGGCCGCCTGGCCAGCGCCCACCGGTGGCCGGGGGCGGCCACCACCAGCAGCTCGTCCTCCCGCAGGTGGGCGCGCACCAGGTCCGGGGGCAGGTGCGGCGTCTCGATGACGCCCAGGCTGGCCCGGTCCGCCCGGACCATGTCGATCACCCCGGTGCTGTTGGTGACGATCAGCTCGACCACCGTCGGCGGCACCCCGAGGGCCTCGTCCGCCACCCGCAAGCCGACCAGCCAGTGCGGCACCAGGTACTCGCTCGTCGTCTGGCTGCCCGCGATCGCGAGCCGGTGCGTGATCCCCGTCCGGATCGACTGGACCCCGGCCTCCAGCCGGTCGGCCGCGTCGAGCACGTCCTCCGCCCACCGCAGCACCAGCGTCCCCTGCTCGGTGAGTTGCGAGCCGGACGGCGTGCGGATGAGCAACTGCAGCTCCATCACCCGCTCCAGCGTGCGCATCCGGGCCGACAGCGCCTGCTGGGAAACGCCCAGCACGGGCGCGGCGGCGGCGATCGAGCCATGCCGGCCGATCTCGCGCAGCGCCCGCAGCGCATCGATGTCATGCAGTCCGCGAGCAGCAGTCACAAGGATAGTTTGTACCCCCACAAGCGAAGGTTCCTTCAGCTTCCGCCCGCATCCGGCGAAGGTGGAGGCATTATGGCTTCGACATTCGGCCTGGGCGCGGGACGCGTCAGCGCTGACCACGATGATCATGAGGAGCTCGCTTCATCAAGGGCCCGCTCCCGGCCCGTGCCGCCCGGCCCGCCGCCGCCACGGGGCAGCAGCCCGTCGGCCGCCGAGCCGCGCCCGCTCGCCGTGGCGGCGCCACTGGCCCGGGGCGGGCAACGACCGGCCGCGCGGGCGGCCGGACCGCGAGAGGCGGGACCGCGAGAGGCGGGACCGCGAGCGGTTGCGGCCCCATCGGCCCGGGCTTCGGTCCGGGCGGCGCTGCCCGGGGTGGCGGCGGCGGTGGCGATCGGCGCGGTCGCGACCGTCATCGGCCGCGACGTGCCGCTCATCGGCGCCGCCGTGCCCGGCGCGGTGATCGGCGTGCTGGTGGCCTTGCTGCTGACGTGGCGGGCCCGGGCCGGGGCGGACAGCGACGCGAGCGCGGGCGCGCGGGCCGTCCGCGACGTCCCGCACCGCCCGGAAGCAGGCTCCGGCCGGGCGGGCGACAGCCCTCCTGGCCCTGGCGGCCTCGAAGTTCGCGCCGGCGGTGGCCGGCCCCCGGCGCCGGCGGCGACATCCCCGGCCACCGTTCCGAGCGCGCCGCGTGCGCAGTTGAACGCCGCCCCGGGCCTGCGCGCCCGCCTCGGGCCGGGCCTGCGGTTCGCCAGCACCCGGCTCCTGCAGTGCTCGGTCGTCCTGCTCGGGGCGCAGCTGTCGCTGACCGCCGCGCTGCGGGTCGGGCTGGCCTCGCTGCCGGTGATGCTCGGCACCCTGGCGGTGTGCCTGGCGTTCACCTGGTTCTATGGCCGGCTGCTGGGCGTCGTGGGCGACCTGCGCACGCTGATCGGCGTGGGGACCGGCATCTGCGGCGCGTCGGCCATCGCGGCCGTGTCCCCGGTCATCGAGGCCAGCTCGGCCGACATCGCCTACGCGGTCTCGACGATCTTCTTGTTCAACGTCGCCGCCGTCCTCGTCTTCCCGCTCGTCGGGCACGCGCTGGGCATGACCCAGCACTCGTTCGGCCTGTTCGCGGGGACGGCCGTCAACGACACCTCGTCGGTGGTGGCGACCGCGACGACCTACGGGAACTCGGCCGCGAGCTACGCCGTCGTCGTCAAGCTGGTCCGGACGCTGATGATCATCCCGATCTGCGTGGCCCTCTCGGCCCTGACCGCCCGCAAGCAGCGGGCCGTCCTTGCGGGCACTGACCCGGTCGCTACCGTGCGCGGCCGCCTGCCGGCCCGTGCGGCCCTGAAGCTGGTGCCGTGGTTCCTGGCCGGCTTCATCGCGGCGGCCGGGCTGAACTCGGCCGGGGCGATCCCGGCCGGGTGGCACGGCGGCCTCAGCCAGCTCTCGCTGTTCCTGGTCGCGGTCGCCCTGTCCGCGATCGGCCTGTCGACCGACGTGGCCGCCCTGCGCAAGGCCGGCCACAAGCCGCTGCTGCTCGGCGCCCTGCTCTGGGTAACGGTGGCATCGGCCAGCCTGCTGCTGCAGCTGGCGACCGGCACCCTGCGCTAGGCATGGGCGTCGTTCCACCTGCCCCGGGTGCCGCAGGAGCACCGGCAGGTTCAGGACCGAGAGTGGCCGGCGGCCACTTCGGGACTTAGCCGACGAGTTGGTTGCTGAAAGCCCCGATTCGGGCAGATTTTCAACCAACTCGACGGCTAAGACAGATAGTAGCTGCATGACTACAGAATTGCCGGGCCGGCCGGAATGCCCCGGGGCGAGCGGGGCCGCGTGACTAAATAGCCTGCAACGTCTCATATGGTTCGAAACAGGCGTCATTCGCGCACCTTGAATGCGCAAAAGGCGCCAGTCCGGTGGCGCGTGGACGATTGTGGTAGCACAGTGGACTGGTGGGTAACTTCGCGGACGCGAGCCGGGCCGCGACGGGGCACGAGCCGCCGTCGTGGCTGTCGGCGGTCGCGCGCGACGGCCTGCCCGAATTCCTGCGCGTCCCGGCCGGGCAGCCCCGGCACTGGCTCATCCTCGCCTGGCTCTGGCGGCGCTGCCTCTCCGCCCCCGGCACCCCTGCCCCTGATAACAGCAAGAGGCCGCCGCGGCGGCTGATCTGGGCGTTGCCGCAGGGCGCCGTGGCCGAGCCGGTCGCCGCCGACGTCCGCGACTGGCTCGCCCGCCTGGAGCTCGACGGCGCGGTCGGGCTGCACGTCGCGATGGGCGGCTGGTCACTCACCGAGGGGCCGCAGTGGCGCGAGGACATGCACCGGCCCGCGATCATCATCGGGACGGCCGAGGTGCTGGCGAGCAAGGCGCTCAACCGCGGGCTGGGCAGCGGGCGGAACACCTGGCCGATCGAGTTCGCCCTCGTCACGAACGGCGCCCACTGGGTCGTGCACGACGCCGCCCGCTCCGAGCAGGCGGTCACCACCCTGCGCGAGGTCGAGGCGGCCACCCGCGCCTACGGGACGGCCGAGCCGTTCGCCCTGACCGCCCTCGCCCCGCCCGAGCAGGCGCTGCCGGTCTACCCCCGGCTGCGCGGCACCGAGCGGGCCGCCCTCCGCGTCCTCGGCGTCCAGGAGTCAGCCGCCGCCCTCGTCGGCTCGGTGGCATCCGCCGCCCTGGCGGCCACCCCCGTCCTGGTCGCTACCTCCGGCCCGTCCGCCACCGACAACCGGGATGCCCCGGCGGGCGCGGTCAGCCGGGGTGCGCAGGCGCCACCGACCGGGACATCAGCGCAGGTCGCCGCGCACGGCCAGGATGCCCCGTGGAGCGCGCTTGCCACCGGGGGCTGGTGGGCGGGCGCGAGCACCGCCGCCGCGGTCGGCCCGCTCGCGTCGACCGAGCCGGTCCGGCTGCTGCGGCCGACGGAGTTCCTCGGTTTCTTCGACACGTCGGATGAGGACGGGACGGCGCGCGACAGCGGCGAGGCGGTCCCGTTCGTGAGCGACGGGGCCGAGCTCGACGTCGCGGTGGCGTGGGCGACGTGGGCCCCCGGCCCGGACGGCGGCCCCGACCCGGACGTGCGCTGGCCCGCCGCCGAGCACCGCTGCCCGGTGCCCCGTAGCGCCATCCCCGCCCTGGCCCGGGCCCGGCCCGTCTGGCGGCGCGGCTCCGACGGCTGGGAGCGCCTGCCCGGGGAGGCCGAGCCGGACCTCCGGCCATTTGAGCTCTTGCTGGTCAACGCGGCCGATGGCGGCTACGACCCCGAGCTCGGCTTCGACCCCGCGTCGGGCGCCCCGGTCCCGGGCTGCCCGCGCCTGCTCACCCCCGATGAGCTCGCCGCCCTGGTCGCCGCCCTCCCGGCTACCCCCGCTGGCCCCGAGGCGGCCGAGGCGGCCGAGGAACCCCGTCGGAGGCCGTGGCAGACGCTCGACCAGCACAGCGAGCAGGTCCGTGACCAGGCCCGGGCGCTGCTCGCGGTCCTCGACCCGGCCGTCCGGGCGGAGGACCAGGCGTCCGCCGTCGTCGCCGGGTACCTGCACGACGTGGGGAAGGGGCACCCGACCTGGCAGGACGCGCTGTGCGCGCTCGCGCCGGAGGAAGACCAGGCGATGGTCGCGGCCGGGCGCCCGTGGGCGAAGTCGGGGCACGGGGCCAGCGGGCGGCTGGAGTTCGCGGGCGGCGTGTCCTTCCGCCACGAGCTGGCTTCGCTGCTGCTCATCAACGGCCCGCGGCGTGACCTGCTCGCCGCCGCGCCCGACCCTGACCTTTGCCGCTACCTGGTCCTGGCCCACCACGGCCGCCTCCGCACCCACGTCGCCGACCCGGAGCCGCCGATCCCGGGGGAGCTGTTCGGCCTGGCCGACGGGGCAGTCAGTGATGTCCCGCCCGCCCTCGGCCGCCCCGCCTCGACGCTGACGGCCCAGGTGCGGCCGTTCGCCGTCGCGGCCGGCGGGAGCCCGTGGTCGCGAACCGCGCGGGCGCTCGCCGGCCGGCTGGGCCCGTTCCGCCTGGCCTATCTGGAAGCGGTCGTCCGGATTGCGGACTGGCGGGCCAGTGGCGGCCGGGAGCTGCCCGGATAACCCGTTGCCGGGGAAATGGCGGGGCTGGTAAAAAGTAAGCATTATGGAGAAGGTAAGCGACAAGCTCCTCGTATGGGGCAGCGCAGTTGACGACAAGACGCGGCAGCAGGCCAGCCGGGCCAGCAAGCTGCCGTTCGTCGCTGGCCACGTCGCGCTCATGCCGGACGCGCATGTCGGAATTGGCGCGACCGTAGGGTCCGTCATTCCGACCGAGGGCGCTATTGTCCCGTCATTCGCGGGAGTGGACCTCGGGTGCGGAATGATCGCGACCCAGACGACCCTTACCGCCGGGGACCTCCCCGACAACCTCGGCCCGCTGCATGACATGGTCGCGCGGCGGATTCCGGCGGGCGTCGGCAAGGGCCGCGACCTGGGGTACCGCGACGGCTACCGGGACGTGTTCGGCGTCGTCGGCGAGGCGCCGTCGAAGCTGTCGGAGAAGCAGCAGGCGACGACGATCGCGCAGTTCGGCACGCTCGGCTCCGGCAACCACTTCGTGGAGGTATCGCTCGACGAGCAGGGAACCGTGTGGACCGTGCTCCACTCCGGCTCCCGCGGAATCGGCAACCAGCTCGCGACGTACCACATCGGCAAGGCCAAGGGCGCCATGCGCGAGTACCTTTCGACGCTCGGCGACCCCGACCTCGCCTATTTCACGGAAGGGACGCCGGAATTCGACGCGTACATCGCCGACATGCTCTGGGCGCAGCGGTACGCGTTTGAGTCCCGCGCGCGGATGAACCGCGAGCTGCTGCGTTCCCTGGCCGAGGCGATCAGCCCGAAGCACCCGCAGAGGGAAAAGGCGTTCACGGTCCGGGCGATCAACTGCCACCACAATTACACTGAGCGCGAGCAGCATGGCGGCAAGGACGTGTGGATCACCCGCAAGGGCGCGATCAAGGCCGGGGACGGCGACCTCGGCGTGATCCCGGGCTCGATGGGGACCGACACGTACATCGTCCGCGGCCGGGGCAACCCGGACTCCTACAACTCCAGCTCCCACGGCGCCGGGCGGCGGATGTCGCGCGGCCAGGCCAAGCGGGAGCTCGACAAGGCCGGCCTCCAGGCCCAGATGAAGGGCAAGGCCTGGAACGCCACGTCGGCCGGCGCGCTGATCGACGAGGACCCGCGCGCCTACAAGGACATCCGGGCCGTCATGCGCGACCAGGCCGACCTGACCGAGGTCGTGCACACCCTGAGCCAGGTGCTCAACTACAAGGGAACCAGCTGACCGGCCCGCCCGGGCAGGAATCCCCTGCGCGGCGCGCTCAGTGCGCCGCCGCCCGGACGTGGTGGCTTACGTCGCCGCTGAAGTCAGTGACGACCGCGCGCTCGGCAAAGCACCACCTCCCGTCCACCCGGGCGAAGCGATCCTGGTAGTGCCCGGCCGCGATCGGCTGCAACGGCAGCTCCGGCAGGGACTGGAACACGGTGAAGTACGACCGCGACCGCGCGGTCCCCGCGTCCTCGTCCACGTCGATGAACAGGTTGGTCGTTACGTGCCTGGTCCTGAGCGAGCCACCCTCGTAGGTCTGCAAGACCGCCTCGGCGAGCCCGGCAATCCCGGCCGCGCCGGAGACGGGCTCCCCGCCGTTCAAGGCGAGGCGGCCCCGCGCGAACAACGCCCCCAGCGCAGCGAAGTCGCCGTCGTCAGTGGCGAAGGCGTAGCGGGCAATCAGGTTGGCGATCTGCTCGTATGAACTGCACATGCCTCGAAGCTATGCATAGTCGGTGCGATAATGAAGAAGGATCGTCCCACATTCTTTAGCTATCGTCCAGGAGGTGCCGGTGGAGGACGCGCTGTCGTCCGTCCTGGACATCCTCGACGTGCAGGTCGCGGCCTCGGCCCGCCTGGAGGCGGCGGGTGACTGGGGCCTCGCCTTCCCTGAGCCCGGCCAGCTCAAGGTGATCGCGGTCCTGGCTGGCCAGTGCTGGCTCACGGCCGGCGACGCCGAGCCGGCCAAGCTGGGGGAGCGAGACTGCCTGCTCCTGGCGGGAACGCAGGGCTTCACCGTCGGCTCATCGCCCGATGAGGTGCCCCAGCCGCAGCCCCTGGTCCTGCCCGGCCCCTGGCCGCCCGCCGTCTACTACCAGGCCACCCCCGGCGGGCAAGGCGACGGCCGCACGATCCTGGTCAGCGCCCGCCTGACGATGGACCGCTATGCGGAAAGCCTCCTGCTCGACCGCATTCCCCCAGCCGTCACGATCAGCGCCGCGACCGCCGCCGGGCAGCGCCTCGGCCCCGTCCTGGACCTGCTCAGCGCCGAGGCCGCTGACCCGGCCGCGCCCGGCTCGCAGGCGGTCCGCCGCCAGCTCACCCACGTCCTGCTGATCCAGGTGCTCCGGGCCGTCCTGGCCACGTCCCCCGGCCCGGCCGGCTGGCTCGCCGCCCTGGCCGACCCCCACGTCGGCGCGGCCCTGGCCGCGATCCACGCCCAGCCGGGCGACCACTGGACGGTCGCCGGGCTCGCGCGCGTGGCGGCGATGTCCCGCAGCGCCTTCGCGGCCCGCTTCCGCGAGCTGGCGGGCATGCCCCCGCTGGGGTACCTGATCACCTGGCGCATGCACCGCGCCGCCCACCAGCTCCGCACCACCACCGACAGCGCCGCGACAATCGGCGCCGCCGTCGGCTACCCGGCCGAGACAACCTTCAGCACCACGTTCAAGCGCGTAATCGGCCAGCCCCCCGGTCGCTACCGCAACGCGGTCCGCCTGGCCGGGAGCCAAGAGGCCGCCGGCCGGACTCGCCTCGCGTTAGCCAAGGGCGCCTCGTAAGCTAGTCCCTAGGTCAACGGAGGGAGCCTGCGCGTGACCTTGGAACAGATCAGGGCCCTGACGCCGCAGCTCGCTGAGCTGTGCCGGCGCTACGGGATTGCGAACTGCTGACCTTCGGGTCCGTGGCCCGTGGCGAAGAGCTCGCGCCTAAGGAAGGGCCGCACGGCGTCATCCGCGACCAGGTCCTCGCCGACGCTCAGGTGCTATATGCGGCGTGAGGAGCTGTACGTCGCAGACCTCATAGACAATGCCCGGGCCGTTCAGGAGCACCTGGGTCTGTCAAGTTGTTCTTACAGTCCCCATTGCGACTAGATCAGCTTGCGCGCCTTACTGGCCGCTGTGTCCAGGTCGAGCCGCCGGACCCCCGCGGCCCGCATTGCGACGTGTGGGCGATGGACGCAGCAGTCAAGGCCGGTACGTCCGAGCGGCCCCCATTGCGTCAGCCAGCGGCAAGCAGGCTGTCAGCCGCGAACGCCGGCGCGACGTGCATGACGAGCACTGCCGTCTCCCAGCCGGGCGTCGGCTCGCCGGTCGATTCCGTTGCCGTCCGCAGCGTCGTCATCGCCTTGCTCATCGCGGAGATGGCGTCGTCGGCCTCGATCGTCAGCCGTACCTCGACCTCGCCTGCGCTGATGTCGGCAGTGACTTCCGGGTCGGAGACGGCCGGGTCGGACTCCTCCAGGGACAGGAGGGCCGCCTGCAACGGAGCGAGGCGAGGACCACAGGACGCCGCGCCGATAGAGCGGATCTCCTGCACCGTAACCCAATCCATGCGGGCCTCCTTCGACCGTTCAGGCGTCCCAACCGACGTAAACTAGCTGGCATACCGAGTCTAAAAGCGGATTTTCTCACATGCCAGAGCCACGCTCCGACCGCTTCGCCGCCACGAGCCAGCCTGTAGCGGCATTTACTGGAATTTGCTGGAGTTGGCTGCTGGAAAGCCCCCAGATCCTGCGGGCCGCGCTTCCGGTCGCAACTGACCGGCCGCATCTAGACAGGCCGCCACCTCACGGCGTGTACGAGACCACCACCACCGGGATCTCGCGGCTGGTCTGGTCCTGGTGGCCGGCGATCCGGGGGCTGCTGCCGATGTGGGCGGCGTACAGCCGTTCCCGCTCGGCCCCGGTCGCGGTCGCAGCGGTGGCGTCGTACCGGACGACCGTTCCTTCCTCGGTCCCCATCTCGATCCGCACCTGGGGGTTGGCGGTCAGGTTCAGGTACCAGGCCGGGTGAGTGGCGGCGGCCATGTTCGAGGCCCACAGCACGATGCAGCCGGGTCCTTCCACGAAGTACCCCAGTGGCACGGTGCGCGGCTTCCCCGTCTTGGCGCCGGTCGTGGTCAGCAAGATGAGCTGGGCGCCCTTGAGCATGGGCGGCTGCGAGATCTGGCCGCCGTTCGCCCGGAACTGCCCGATCACCGAGGAGTTGAGGCTGGGCATTTCGCGGGGGGAGGCCATGTGCTGCTCCTTGGAGGGACTGAGTCGGTTGATGCGGTACCCGCTGATTGTGTCAGGAGCGTCGTGGTCAGCGGACGTTGTGCCCTGAAACAATGGACTGGTGATCACGCGGCGGCTCCGGTGGCCGGGCATGGTGTCGGAGTACTCGGTGACCCCCAGGGACTCCGGCATCTGCGTGACCCGCCCGTACCAGCTGGGCGTCGGGTTCAGCGGGCATGCCCGGCTGGCCTGGGAGACAGCCGGGCGCGGGTACCGCCACGACGTCGACGCGGGCGCGGTCTACGTGACCGGCGAGCAGCCGATCACCTGGCTGGAGGTCCGCGACCCGACCGAGGCGCTGGAGATCTACCCCGACTGGGACCTGGTGGAGCGGATGGCCGGCGGCCCGGTCGAGGTGCAGCCCGCCCTGGCCGTCCGGGGCCACTTCCGCCGCCTGTTCCGCCGCCAGTTCGGGGTCGGCCCGGGCGCGCTGCGCTCCCGCTGACGAGCCGGAAACCGCAAGATCGGACTCCCCCGGCCCGGCCCGGCGCTGGCAGGCTCGGCCCCATGACGCAAGTGAACGACATCCGCGCCCGCGTGCAGGCCACGTTCGACCAGCTCGGCTGGGCCATCGACCGCCGGGACGGGGCCGTGGTCACCGCCGCCCTGTCCGCTACCGTCACGCTGGACTACACCGGGCTATTCGGCGGCGAGGCGAGCACCCTCAGCGGCCAGGAGCTAAGCGACCAGTGGCGGGCGACCCTCAGCGCCCTGGACGGCACCCAGCACGTCATCACCGGCGTGCGCGTCACCGCCAGCCCCGGTGGCACCGTCACCGCGACCGCCAACGTCGCCGGCGCCCACGTGCGATCAGCCAATCCGGAGCACTCGCCGTGGATCATCGGCGGCTGGTACGCGGCAGCCTTCGAGTCGGCGGGTGACCGGCTCACCATCTCCGCCCTCACCCTGCATCCCGTCTGGCAGGCCGGCAGCAAGGAAATCCTCAGCGCCCAGTAACCCCGGCCAGCCGGGTCAGGCGAGCAAGCAGAACTCGCCCGCCGCCCGCGCCATCTCCGCCAGCCGCGCCTCGCGGTTGGACCCAGCCGGATCAGCCGTCCCCGGCGGCCGCGTGTCCATGAAGCTGAAGTGATCCGCCCCTGCCACGACCCGCACGTCAGCCGTCCCCGGCGCCTGCTGGAGCAGCGCCACCTGCCCGGCCGGCGTAACGGCATCCAGCTCGCCCGCGAACACGAGCACCGGCGGGCGGGCGTCAGCACGCGGCCCCGGGCGGGACTGCGTCAGCCGGCCCCGGGCGCGGGACGTACCAGGCCTGAGAGCAGTGCCCGCATTGCCCGGGTGACCTCGTCGCGGGTTCGGTCGGGGTCGGGGGAGCTGGCGACGAGCAGGGCGGCCCGCGTGAGGACCCCCATCCAGAGGCGGGCCACCGTTTCGGGGTCGTCGACCGCCAGCGTCCCGGCCTGCACGGCGGCCTCGATGGCCATGACGGTGGCGGCGACCGCGTGGCGCTCGTCCAGCTCGGTGAACCGCGCGAGGCCGAGGACTGCGGGCGCGTCGATGAGCAGGATCTGGGCGACGTCCGGGCGCAGGACCGCCCCGAGGAACGCTTGCGCGCCCCGGAGCAGCAGTTCGACGTCGGCCGACCTCGACCGGCCCGGGACCATCGCGGCCGCGATCGCCGGCACGGACCTGGTCATCAACACCGTCCCCGACGAACGGCTCACGGCCGAGCGGCTGGTGCTGGAGTCCGGCGGGGTACTCATCAACGTCTCCGCGATGCCGGCGGCGGCGGCCCGGCACCGCTCGAATATACCCAGCGCCTTCCTCACCTGCGCTGCATCGGACGTCACCGTGTCCTCCAGGAGCGACCCTGTGAGGAGAACGTCGCCTTCTCCGTGAACGCTGGCCAGGGACACTGGACCACCGAGTCCTGGATTGGCATCGTGCACGACGTGCACGAGCACGCCTGGCCGCCCTGCGATCTCCAGTAGTCGCGCGCACTGACGTGCCATCACCTGCGGCGAGCCGACCTGGTGGTACAGGACTGGCTCCCACAAGGCGATCACGATCACGGGTGGCTCATCCTGCACCAGCACGCCTTGGCGCTCCACGCGCGTCTTGGCGTCCCGTGTGGCCTGGTCATCCGGCCTGCCATCGGCGCGGTAGACCTCATAAGCGTACTCAAAAGTCTGGCAGATGCCCGGAAATAGCAGCGGTGACCAGTAGCGGACGGCATGCGCCCGTGCCACCGTCTCGTGCCACGGCGCGACCCGCTCGGCTGGGTCGTCCCCGCGCCGCGCGAGCCGCCAGTAATGCCTCCCGAACTGCCGCCGCGCCGTCCCAGCGCGAGCCTGCCCGGCCCGGTCCGCGAGGCCGCCGCCCGGGCCGGCCGCCGCCGCCGGATTGACCCCCGCGTCCTGCAGCGCGTCCGCGACGCGCTGCTGCGCCTGCCAGCCAGGGAACGTGCGACCCGATGACCGCCCATGACGACGCCCGCAACCACCCCCTGAACCCCGACCCCGATGACGAGCTCGGCTCAGTGCTGAACCCGGCCAGCATGGTCCGGCTGGCCCTGGACGCCATGTGGTCCACGATCGACTGCCTCCCGAGCGAGTACGCGGGGACGCCCGCCGTCCGCGACGCCCCGCGCGCCATCAGCGGCTGGCTCCGCGAGCAGGAAGAGGCCGCCCTCCGCGACGAGCTCTTGCACCGCCGCTACCTGATCATCCGCCCGGTGAACCTCGCGAGCCCGCCCGCCCGGGGGCCGAGGGCGCCTACAATGCGGCGCATGACCGGGAAGCGAGCCGGCCCGCTGCTGGAGCTGATGGACCAGACCGAGCGCTTCACCCTTGCCCGGGCGTGGACGCGGCTGACTGATGACGAGTTCTTCTGGGAGCCGTCCCCGGCCGCCTGGAGCATCCGCCGGCAGGGGCAGTGCCCGACGCCGGACCCGTTCGGGGCCGGCGAGTGGGTGGCCGACTACGCGATCCCCGAGCCGGACCCGGTCCCGATTACCACCATCGCCTGGCTGTACTGGCACATCGGGTCAGTGCCGGGGCGCCTGTGCGACATCGACTTCCTGGGCGGGAAGCGCTCCATGGCCAGCGGCTGGACGTCCCCCTACCTGGCCCAGCACCCGGTCTTCACCAGCGCGGCCGAGGCCGTCGCGGCGTTGCGCGACGGCTGGCAGCGGCTGCGCGCGGCGGTCGGCCAGGCCGATGACGACCAGCTAGCGGCGACGGCCACCGGGTACACCTACGCCCCGCAGCCACCACGGGGCGGGCTGTGCGTCCTCGGCCCGCCCGGCCCGGCCCGCCCGGCCACGCGCTACATCGCCGGCGCGCTCGGCGAGATCACCCATCACGGTGCGCAGATCGGCGCCCTGCGCGATTTCCGCGCCTGGCGCGCGGCCGACGGCCGCTAACGTTGCCCCGCGCTTCGGGTCGCAGGCGATGGCGGGGCGGCGATCCTGCTGCCCGCGTGCCGTAGCGACGGCAGCGCATTGATGTTTGGGTTTTGCGGCGCTATAGTCCCGCAAAACCCAAACATAGGTGAGCGGTAGCTCCGACGCCGGGGCGCGGTCAGGCTCCGGGCCCGGCGGTTACCTCGCCCGGGTCGGTGATCTCGTCGGCCCCGCTGATGGCGGTGATCACCACGTGGTCGGTCGGCAGTGACATGCCCAGCGTCCACAGGAGCCGGTAGCGGTCGGCGCCGATGGAGGCCTGGGACGCCTCGGCCGCCTGCTGGTGCACCAGCTCCATCAGCGCGGTCCCGCCGAAGCGGGAGCCCACCCGGCGCCACAGCGGATCAGCCGCGCCGAGCAGCCAGGCGCAGCGCTCGAAGCGGGCCGCCCGGGTCGCGAGCCAGCCGAGGGTCTCCAGCGCGTAGGCGATGCCGGCGATGTCGCCGAGCTCGTTCTTGGCGAGCAGGGCCTGGGTGGCGTAGGCGGCGCAGTCGTCCTCGCGCCCGGGCATCTGGAACAGCGCGAACGACGAGACGATGTCGAGGTACCCCCTGAGCCAGCACTCGCGGGTCCCCTCGCCGAGCAGGAGCAGCCCCTCGCTCGTCGTCGCCAGGGCGAGGTCGAGCTGCCCGGTGAGCTGGTACAGGTGCCCCATCTGGCAGGTGAGCATCAGCAGCCCGACCCGGTCGGCGCAGGCGGTCAGCCGCTCGCGCGCCTCCAGGCCGACCTCCTCGGCCTCGGCGTGCATCCCGCTGAACGTCAGCGACAGGTTCATGTGCAGGTAGCCGTGCGCCGCCAGCTCGGGCAGGTCCAGGACCGCGGCGATCTCGATGGCCTCCCGGCAGTCGGCGATCGACCCGGCCGGGTGCCCCTGGAACGACCGCAGCAGCCCCCGGGTGACCAGCGTCGCGGCCCGCGCGGGCGAGGGCGGGCCGAACACCGTCAGGGCCTTGCCGAGCCAGTAGCCGCCCTCGCGCAGCCGCCCGGAGATCATCCAGTACAGCGCGAGCGCGTTGACCAGGTCGTGCCCGGCCAGCGCGAGCAGGCCGGGCTCCCCGGCGACGTCCTCGGCGCCGGTGGCGCCGAGGGTGTACTCCAGCGCGGCCCGGACGTTGGAGTGCTCGTCGCGCAGCGCGTGGTAGCGCTCGATCTGCTCGTCGGTCGCGAAGTTGTCGCGGAACCCGCCCGCCAGCCGCAGGTACCGCGCGAAGTGCCGGGCCTGCCAGCGGGCCTCCTCGGCTGGCCCGCGGGCCGCCAGCCGCTCGGCCCCGAACTCGCGCAGCGTGTCCAGCAGCCGGTACCGCTCGCCGCCGGCCGGCTCGCGCAGCACGACGGACTTGTCGACCAGGCTGTAGAGCGCCTGCAGGACCTCGTTGCGCTCGGGGTCGCTCTCGGCGCACACTTCCTCGATCGCGGCGAGGTCGAAGTACCCGGCGAACAGCGACAGCCGCTGCCACAGCGCCCGCTCCAGCGACGAGCACAGGTCGTAGCTCCACTCGATCGCCCGCCGCAGCGTCTGGTGCCGGGCGGCGGCCATGCCCGCCGTGGTGGCGGCCCCGAGGCTGGCGTCGGCATCCGGGGTGGCGCCCCGGCTGCCGGAGGCGAGCATCGTGAAGTGCCGCTCCAGCCGCTGGGTGAGCTCGCGCAGCGTCAGCACCCGCAGCTGGACGGCCGCGAGCTCGATGGCGAGGGGGATGCCCTCCAGTCGCTGGCAGAGCCGGGCCACGTACGGCCGGCTGTCGTGATCGAGCTGGAATTTCGGCATCACCTGGCGGGCGCGCAGCTCGAACAGCCGGGCCGCGTCGCCCGGCGGCAGCGGCGCGACCGGGAAGGTGTGCTCGCCGATCACGTCCAGCGGCTGGCGCGAGGTGGCCAGGATGGTGACCTGCGGCGCCCCGAGCAAGATCGCCTCGGTCAGGCTCGCGCACGCGTCCACGAGGTGCTCGCACGTGTCGAGGACCAGCAGCATCCGCTGGTCCCGCAAGTGGTCGAGGATCGCCTCCTGGGGCGAGCGGGCGTCCTGCTCGGGCACGCCGAGCACGCTCGCCACCGTGTTGGGCAGCAGCTCGGGGTCGCGCAGGCCCGACAGCTCGACGATCCACACGCCGTCGGCGTAGGCGTCCAGCGCGGACGACGCGGCCCGCAGGGACACGCTGGTCTTGCCGACTCCGCCTGGCCCGACGACGGTCACCAGCCGGGCGCTCGCGAACAGCCCCGACAGGTGCGACAGCTCGGCCTCGCGGCCCACGAAATCGGTCATCATCGATTCCACCTGGGTACGGCCTTCCTCACCCTCTTCCTCGGTGTCCAGGGATATCACACGCTGCCGGCCGGCCCGGTAAGCCTCGTCCACTTTAGGTACGACAATAGGTATTGGCTGGCATTTTTTCGTATACAGAACGTCAACGCCCCGGGTGGCCGCCGCTGGCTCCGTAGGCATTGCCCCTGGCCGTCCGGCACCGCGCTAACTGCCAGGTGAGGGCGTCGCTGCCCGGCTCAAACCGGGACGGGGGGCCGGGGCCGGTGGCGGTCGTCATAGTCCGGCGCCCTAGCCCGCTGTCCTCACGCTCGGTATAAAGGCCCTGTAGCTGGCTTCCGGTTCCCCCCGCGGAGAGAGGCAACACCATGCGTAACGCGGCGTTCCCCGGCCCCCGCCCGCCCGGGCCGCCGGCCGGGCCGGGCCGATGATCGACCTCGGCCCGCACGCGCCGCGCGACTCATCGCTGCCCCCCGATCCCGGCCCGTCGCCCGACGAGTGGTCGGTCATGGAGCTGGACCTGGACGCCTACCTGGCGCGGGTCGGCCTCGCGGGCGCGGACCTGCCCCCGACGGCGGCGACGCTGGCGGCGGTCCACCGGGCCCACCTGGGCGCGATCCGGTTCGAGAACCTCGACATCATGCTCGGCCGGGCCGTGCGGGTGGACCTGCCGTCGATCGCGGCCAAGCTGGTCGCCGGGCGGCGCGGGGGCTACTGCTACGAGCAGGGCCAGCTGTTCGGGGCGGCCCTGGAGCGGCTCGGCTTCGGGGTGGACCGGCGGCTGGCCCGGGTGTGGCGGCCGGGCCCGGTCCCGCCCCGCACCCACCTGACGCTCCGGGTCACGGTTCCCGATGGCGGCCAGGCCTGGCTGGCCGACGTGGGCTTCGGGTCCTCGCCGCCCGGGCCGGTGTCGCTGGACGAGCCCGGCCCGCAGGAGATCGACGGCTGGACCTACGACGTGGTCCCCGGCGACCGCCCCGGCACCTGGGACCTGCGCGAGCTGGAGGACGGCGAGTGGGTCCGGCAGTACCAGTTCGACGGGGCGATCGTCGTCCCGGTCGACGTGGTGCTGTCCAACCACTACACGTCCACCTATCCCGGCTCCTGGTTCACCCACACCCCGATCGTGGTCCGCCGCGACCCGGACGCGATCACCTCCCTGCTCGGCCGCACCCGCACCGTCACCCGGCCCGGCCACGTCAAGGAGCGCCGCGAGCTGCCCGACGGCGAGTGGCTGGCCGCGCTGGAGGACGTATTCGGGCTGCCGTTCACCCCGCCGGAGCAGGCCCGGCTGCTGGCGACGGCGGGCGGGGTCTAGCGGCTGGCCCCGGCTACGGTGCCCCGGCTACCGTGCCCGCCAATTGCCGTGCCCGCCAACTACAGTGCCCGCCAACTACAGTGCCCGCCAGGGGGACCACTCGGGGCGGCCGGCCGGGCCGAGCACGTACCCGGCGCAGTGCAGCCGCCCGTCGGCGGTCGCGGCGAGCAGGATCCCGGCCCCGTCGGCCAGCCGGTCGGCGCTGATGCCGGTGACCCGCCCGCCCGGGCCGGGCGGGGCGGTCGCGCCCGGCCCGGCCAGCGCGGTCCAGCCCGACTGCTCGTGCCCGCCCTCGTGCCACCAGTCCCACAGGTGGAAGATGGTCCCGCCGTCATCGAGGGCGAACACGCACGCGTGCATCAGGGCAGGCGATGACGCCGCCGCGGCGTAGGCCACGTCCACGACCGGGCGGCCCACGTCCAGCGTCGTCGGCTGCAGCAGCCCGCTGCGGAAGCAGGCCCGCCCGTCGGCGGTGGCGACGATGTCGAGGATGCCGTTGCTGGGGGCGATCGCCATCGCGCTGACCTGCCCGCTGACTGGCGACGCGGTCTCGGCCCAGCCGCTCCAGCCGATCCCGTCCCACGACCGGGCCCACAGCCGCCCGGCGCCGTCGAGGGCCAGCACGCTGAGCCCGTGCTCGGACGGCCGCCGGGAGACCGCGACCTGGGTCACCGGCAGCCGCAGCGGCACCGGCTCGCCCTGGTCGCACAGGGCCTGCCAGCCGCCCCACTCCAGGCTCGCGTAGGGCAGGCCGTCGGCGACGATCGCGATGACCGGCGCGATCGCGGGCCACGAGATCGCCGCGACCGAGGTCACCCGGCCCGGCGGCGTGCCCGGCACCAGCAGCGGCGGCGACCACGTGTCCTGGTTGAGCACGTGGTGCGTGAGCCGCCCGGCCGCCGACACGTGGAAGGCGTAGAACCACTGCGCCCCCGCGCACGCGACCGGCGCCGCCCACAGCGGCCCCGATGGCATCGTCAGCCGGGGCCCGGACGGGGCGGCGACGGCCGTCCCGGCGGGCGCCACCGCGGCCATCGCCGCGACCGCCCGCTGGACCGCCCGCTCGCGCATGGCGGCGAGGGTGTCGCGGACCACCAGGGCGCTGGCCGGGCGGATGGCCGGGTCCTTGGCCAGCAGGGCGGCGACCAGGTCGTTGAGGTCAGACGGGACGCTGGGATTGCGCACCTGCGGCGGGACCGGCGCCATGGTGAGGTGCTGGGTCATGTACGCGGGCGGGGTCGGCCCGGCGAACACCAGCCGCCCGGTGAGCATCTCGTGCAGGATGCAGCCGAGCGAGTACAGGTCGATGCCGGGGGCGGTCGGCTTGCCCAGCCATTGCTCGGGAGCCATGTACATCGCCGTCCCGAACACCTCGCCCGGCCGGGTGATGGTGGAGGCGGCGTTGAGGTCGCGGGCCAGGCCGAAGTCGCAGACCTTGAGCCGCCCGTCGAGCAGCACGAACAGGTTCGACGGCTTGAGGTCGCGGTGCACGATCCCCTGCCCGTGCGCCGCGGCCAGCGCGTCGGCCAGCTGCACGCCCAGGTCCAGCACCTGGGGGAGGGGCAGGCCGCCGGGGTGGGCGGCGATCAGGGAGCCGAGCTCGTGGCCGCGCAGCAACTCGGTGACGATGAACAGCCGGCCGTCGTGGTGCCCGAAGTCGTGCACCATCGTGATCCCCGGGTGCTCCAGGCTCGCGGCGATGGCGGCCTCGCGGCGGAACCGCTCGAAGGCCACCGGGCTGCTGTCGCCGGCCCGCATCAGCTTGACCGCCACCTCGCGGCCCAGCTGCACGTCACGGCCATGCCAGACCTCGCCCATGCCGCCGGCCCCGAGGATCCGGTCCAGGCGGTAGCGGCGGGCCAGCACGATGTCGGGTTCCACTCCCACCCCCTGCCCACTCCCCCGCCTGCCGCGAACCATGCCATCCATGATCGGCCGGCTGGAAATGGCCTCGGCGGGCTAGCCGGCCACGTCCGCCTCCGCGCCGCTCGTACCGGAAACTGATAACAGCAACAAGCGGTCCGCAGCCGACGGTCCGCAGCCGGCTGGTCGCCGCCCAGCCGCCGCCTAGCTGACCACGTCTGTCTCCACGTCGCCGGCCCCCGGCAGCAGCCGCGCCTCTTCCGCCGCCCCGGCCGCCCTGGCTGCCCCGGTCGCCTCGGCCGACCCGGCCGCCCTAGCCATCTCAGTCGCCTCAGCCCCGTCCTTCCCGCCCCCGGTGACCGCCGGCACCCGCTGGTTCCGGAACCCGGGCAGCAGCCGGGCGACCAGCAGCGCCCCGACGATGCAGGCCAGCCCGCCCGACACCACCGAGGCGGTGTTGCCGAAGGCCTCCGCGACCGCGCCCGCCTCCAGGTCGCCCAGCCGGGGCCCGCCGGCGACGACCGCGATCTGCACCCCCATCAGCCGCCCGCGCAGCTTGTCGGGCGCGGCGAACGCGATGATCGTGTTGCGGAAGACCGCCGAGATCACGTCCGCCCAGCCCGCGATGGCCAGCAGCACCAGCGCCGCCCACAGCCACGGGGCCAGCCCGAACAGGGAGATGGCGGCGCCCCAGACCATGACCGCGATGATCACCGCCAGGGCCTGCCGCCGGATCCGGGCGACCCAGCCGGTCGTCACCGCCCCGATCAGCGCCCCTGCCCCCGGCGCCGCGTACAGCAGCCCGACCGTGGTCGCCCCGCCGCCGAAGGCGGTCGCGGCGAGGGCCGGGAACAAGGCCCGGGGCATGCCGAACACCATCGCGTTGATGTCGATCAGGTACGCGCCCTGGATCGGCTGGGACCGGCCCACGAACCGGAATCCCTCGGCGACCGAGCGCAGTCCGGGGCGGGCGACGGCGCCCGCGGCGGGCGGCTGCGGCGACATGAACAGCACGCACAGCACCGAGACGAGGAAGCTGGCGACGTTCAGCCAGTACACGAACTTCACCCCCGCCCCGGCCAGCAGCAGCCCGGCCAGGGCGGGCCCGACGATGCCGCCCATCTGGAACAGCGACTGGAACATCGCGTTGGCCGACGGCACCAGCGACAGCCCGACCAGCCCGGGGACCATCGCGTTGCGGGCGGAGCTGTCGACCCCGCTGAGGGCGGCGGTCGCGGCCGGGAACACGAACAGCGGCCACAGCCCGCCGATCGTGTCGGCGTTGATGGCCAGCCCGGCGGTCGCGATGGCGCCCGCCGTCTCGACGATCATCAGCAGCTTGCGCCGGTCCACCGAGTCCACCAGCGACCCGCCGAGCAGCGACCCGATGATCAGCGGGAACAGCTGCGCGAGCGACACCAGGCCCACGTCGAGGGAGGACTTCGTCAGCGAGTAGACCTGGTAGGGGACCGCGACCGCGGTGAGCTGGGTGCCCAGGATGGAGACGAGCTGCCCGCCCAGCAGCCAGCGGAAGTCCCGCGAGAGCTTGACCGGGGTGAGGTCCATCAGCACGCGCCCCGCCAGCCGCCGCGACTGCTTTCTGCCTGAGCTCATCCGCGATCCGGGCGGGCCTGACCATAAGACACTTGATCCACTCTACATCCGGTTAGCGCGGTTAACGATGCATGTGATCAATGCCCGGTCCGGGCCGGCTGCCGGGGACGGCCGGCGCGGCGTCGGCGAGGGCGGTGCGCAGGCCCTGGCGGGGACCGGGCAGGGTGCAGGCCTGTTGCCCGGTGCCCGCCTGGCGTCGCCGGCGAGGCCGAAGTACGGGTTAGTGGCTCAGGGAGACCGAACGGAACACGCCGGCCTTGCCGTAGAAGAAGTCCATTTGGCTAAGGCTCGCGACGACGGCGCCCGTGCAGCCGGCGCCCGAGAAGAGCGTCACCCTGGCGCTCGGAGTCTGGTTGTTGTACACGTACATGTCGACGGCCCCGGCGGAGGGGGTGTAGCAACCATACGAGTAGTACAGGTAGCTGGGACTACCGTGAGCCCAGCCGGCGTCAGTGTAGACGCAGGCGTATTGATAGGGGCACCCAAAGGTTGTCGTCGTGGCGGCCGGGACGAGGGCGGGACTCCGGCTGTCCTGGGGGCTTGCCTGGGCTGCGTGGGTAGTGGCGAGGGCGCCGGCGGCGAGAGCTAGGCTTCCGAGTGCGATCCTGATGCTCGAGGGGCGCATGTGAGTGTCTCCGTTCCCGGTGGACCGAGCGGGCACATGCTGCGGATTGTATTTAATTAGTCGCTCTCGGCCTAGGGGCCCCGGCCGGACAGGAGCGGCCAGGTTAAGGGAGGCCTTTCCGGCGGCTTACGGCCGGGGCCTTTTTCACGGGACCGCCGCCTCGGGCAACGGGCGGCAGGCGGCGGAATCCGCGCGGAAATGACTAGCGCTGTCGGGCGGCGGAGGAGTAATTGCGCTAGAACTTCGGGAAAACGCCGCGCAGCAGGTCCAGGTCGGCGTCGCCGGTCGCCGCGATGCCGCCCGGGATGTACGGCGGCTTGAGGCGGCCGGTGATGAGCCGCACCCACGCCTCGGCTGGCAGCGTGAGCGTGCTGCTGGCCCCTTCGGGGGCGCCCTCGGCCACCGCGACCTCATCGCCCAGGCTGAGGGTGAAGTACATGGCCGGGTCGGTCGTCCTGATCGCGATGACCAGCGACCGGCCGCCCAGGACGGCCGGCTGGGCGATGAAGCCGGCCAGCATCCCGACCTGGCGGGTGAGGAACGGCACCGCCTCGGGCGCCAGCGTGGCGGCGTCGTCGAAGGCGACCCGCACGTCCCAGGAGTGCAGCGCCAGCTCGTTGAGGCGGAAGGACGCCGCCGTCGCGAGGTCCACCGCGGCGGGCAGGAAGCCCATGTCCACCCGCAGGCTGGTGCGGGTCTCCTCGCTCATCGACTCGAGCGTCTGGACCAGGGCCTCGTCGGCGGCCAGGAACCACTCCAGCCGCTCGCGGCGGCTGGCGCCGTCGTAGCGGGCCCAGACGGGCTTGTTGAACTCAGCGCCCGGGTTGGGCTTGCCCTCAAGGGAAACCTGCAGCGTGTTCTGGGTGATCTCGGCCCCGCTGCCGAGGTGGGACAGCACCTGGGAGATGTCCCACTCGGCGGCGCCGGAGGGGCCGGCGAGCTGGTCGTCGGTCAGGGGAGAGACAAGGGTGGCCAGGGAGTCATGGCCGCTGCGGAGGGCGGCGATGACGGCATCAGCGTTGCTCATGCCCCGAGCCTAGCGGGGGCCGGGCCTCGCGGGGTCACGGCTCGCGCCCGGCCGTCATGCGCTCCAGCAAGGCCTGCAGGCGGTGCTGCTCGGCCGCCGTGAGCTGGCTCGTCATCGGGCGCAGGGCCGCCTGGACGTGGCCGGTGAACCGGGCGGCGAGCTCGTGCCCGGCCGGGGTGAGGAACACCTCCACGACCCGGCGGTCGCCCGCGCTGGGGGCGCGCTGCACCAGCCCGCGCTTCTCGGCCCGGTCGATCAGGCCGGACATGGTCGACTTCTCCAGCCCGAGGAAGTCCGCCAGGGCGGTCATCCGCAGCCGCCGGTCGCGCAAGATGCCCAGTACCCGCAGCTGGGTGAGGGACAGGTCATGGTCGGCGCCGGCCTTGCTCAAGACGGCCATCGTCATGAACGCGGCCTGCGCCAGCGCGCCGGCCAGGCCGTCGTCCTCGTTCGCGGGCATGCCCTCAGCCTAGTTGACATAATTCGCAATGCCAACTACTTTGGTTCGTATTACCAACCAACTAGACATCTGGAGGCCCAGATGAAGGCAGCGGTCGTCACCTCGTTCGGGGAGCCGCCCCGCTACGCCGACTTCGCCGAGCCCGTCCCGGCCGGCGAGCATGACCTGGTCGTGGACGTGATCACGGCCGGGCTGCACCCCCGCGTGCGCTCGCAGGCCGACGGATCGCATTACACCAGCACGGGCGAGCTCCCGCTGGTGCCCGGCGTCGACGGGGTCGGCCGGGGCGCCGACGGCGCGCTGCGCTACTTCGCGCTGGACGACACCACCGCCGGCTCGATGGCCGAGCGGACCGTCATCGACGCCCGGCGCTCCATCGTGCTCCCGGCCGGCACGGACCCGGTCATGGTCGCGGCCGGGATGAACCCGGCGATGTCCTCATGGGTCGCCCTGCGCCGCCGGGCGGCGTTCACGGCCGGGCAGGGCGTCCTCGTGCTCGGCGCCACCGGGAGCGCCGGCCGGATGGCCGTCCAGGTCGCCCGGCTGCTCGGCGCGGGCCAGGTCATCGCGGCCGGGCGCGACGCGGCCCGGCTCGCGGCCCTGCCCGCCCTCGGCGCGGCCGCGGCCGTCCGCCTCGGCCCCGACGGCACCTCGCCGGGCCTCGGCGAGGCCGCCGCCGGGGTGGACGTCGTCATCGACTACCTGTGGGGCCAGCCCGCCGCCAGCGCCATGGCCGCCATCGTCACCGCCCGGCCCGACCGGCGCCGGCCGCTCACCTGGATCTCGGTCGGCTCGATGGCCGGGCTGACCGCCCCCCTGCCCTCGGCCGCCCTGCGCGCCGCCCGGCTGCAGGTCATCGGCAGCGGCCAGGGCTCGGTCGGCCCGGGGGAGTTCCTGGCCGAGCTGCCCGCCCTGGCCGCGGAGCTGAGCCGGGGCACGTTCGCCATCGCGGCCCGCCCCGCCCCGCTGGCCGAGGTCGAGCAGGCCTGGGCCGACGCCCCGGCGACGGCCGACCGCATCGTCCTGGTGCCCTAAGCCGTTCCCGGCCGGGGGCACGCGGGGCCGTAGCCCCGGTCGTGGCCGCCGGCCCCGCTGCCGGCCACGCGCTGGCCGGGAACACAGTGCTGGCTGACAAGCCCAGTGCTGGCCGACAACAACAGTGCTGGCCGACAAGCACAGTGCTGGCCGACAACAACGGTGCTGGCCGACAAGCACAGTGCCGCGCGACCGCCC
>DATBEM010000002.1:0-23028 GCA_036276115.1 Trebonia sp. | reverse complement strand
ACCACCGTCGCGTCTTCCCCGCCGGCTAAGCCGGGACGGCGTCCTTGTCAGGCACGCACTGGTTGACGCACTCGCCGAGGCCCTCGACGTAGCTGCGCAGCACCTG
The DNA here is from genome assembly GCA_036276115.1 of Trebonia sp. Classification (GTDB taxonomy): domain Bacteria; phylum Actinomycetota; class Actinomycetes; order Streptosporangiales; family Streptosporangiaceae; genus Trebonia. The sequence goes on along the minus strand of DATBEM010000002.1, from coordinate 22,922 downwards.
GCCGGGCTGGAGGTAGACCGGGGGCTTGCGGGCGTCGCCCACGCCGCCGGTGGTGCCGGTCAGGATCAGGTCGCCGGGCCGCAAGGTGATGGCCTGCGACGCGTAGGCGATCACGTCAGCCGGGGTGAACAGCAGGTCGGAGGTGCGCGCGCGCTGCATGACGTCGCCGTCCACCTCGCAGCGGATCTCCAGGTCGCGGGCGTGGTCCACCTCATCCGGCGTGACCAGGAACGGCCCGACCGGGGTAGAGGCCTGGAACACCTTGCCCGCGATCCACTGCAGCGTGCGGCGCTGCCAGTCGCGCATCGACACGTCGTTGCTCGTCGCGTAGCCGGCGATCGCGGCCTGCGCCTGCGCCGCGCTCGCCCGGTAGACCGGCGAGCCGACGATGACGGCCAGCTCGACCTCCCAGTCGACCTTCTGGCTGACCGACGGGATGACCAGGTCGTCGTTCGGCCCGGTGAGGGTCTCGGCGAACTTGGCGAACAGGGTGGGGTACTCCGGCATCTCCCGGCCAGTCTCGGCGATGTGGGTCCGGTAGTTCAGGCCCACGCAGATGATCTTGGACGGGTTGACCACGACCGGGGCGAAGTCGGCCTCGTCGAGCGAGACCGGGGCCGCCCCCGCGCGGTCGGGGGCGTCCGTGACGGCGCTGCCCGCCGCGCTGGACGTCGCGAGCAGCTCGCCGACGTCGGCGCCGTCGAGCGGGATGAGGGAGTCCCCGTCAAGTCGCGCCGCAGTCGTGCCGGCGCCCGTGCGGATGGTGGCAAGTCGCATACCCGGGAGCCTACTGGGGCCCCGCCTGGCCCGGCCAAACCGGTGGGGGCGCAGCGGAGAGCTCTGGGCAGTCACTCACATTTCTTATACGATCAGGACGCGGTTCCTGGCTAGAACGACCAGGTGCAGCCTAAGGAGAAACATGAAGTGGCGTAGTGACCCCGCCGCGATCCGGGGGTCGATCGCCCCGGTTGTCTCCCCCTTCACCTCTGACGGCGCGCCGGACCTGCACGGGCTGCGGGCGCTGATCCGCTGGCAGCTCAAGTCCGGCAGTCACGGCATCTCCCTGGCCGGGCCGGCGGGCGAGCCCAGCGCCCAGTCGACGGCCGAGCGGGCGTCGGCGATCCGGGCGGCCTCGGCCGAGATCAGGGACCGGGTCCCGTTCGTGCCCGGGACCGGCTCGGAGAAGCTGCCCGAGACGCTGGAGCTGACCGCGATCGCCAAGGACGCGGGGGCCGACGCGGCGCTGATCGTCACCCCGTACTACGCCCGGCCGACCCAGGAGGGCCTGTTCACCTGGTTCTCGGCCGTCGCCCGGGAGTTCCCCGACCTGCCGATCATCGCCTACAACGTCCCGTCCCGGGCGGCGGTGGACATCGCCCCGGAAACCATCGCACGGCTGCGCAAGGCGCACGACAACTTCGTCGGGGTCAAGGAGACGACGCGCGACTTCGAGCACTTCTCGCGGGTCCTGCACGTCGCCGGGACCGACACGCTGGTGTGGTCCGGGATCGAGGCGCTGAGCCTGCCCCTGCTGGCGCTCGGCGGCCTCGGCTTCATCAGCGCGACCGCGAACCTGGCCCCGGCCGCCTGCGCCCGGATGTACGACCACTGGGCAGCGGGCGAGATCGACCAGGCCCGGGCGATCCACTTCGCGCTGCACCCGGTGACTGACCTGGTCTTCACCGAGACCAGCCCGGCCGCCGCCAAGTGGGTCCTAGCCCAGGCCGGCCTGATCAAGTCGGCGTGCGTCCGCCCGCCCCTGGTGGCGCTGTCGGAGGCGGGCCAGCGCGCCGCCCGCGGCCTGCTCTGCCAGGCCGCCCCGCTGCTGGAGGGATCGGTGGCGGCCTTCGCCGCGCTGCACCCCGAGCCGCTGCCCTCGGCGTGACCTTCCCGGGCGGCCAGCACCGCGCGGGCGCGCGCGGCCGGGGCCGGTCCCGTGACGGGAAAGGGCTCTAGAAGACCTTCCACGCGGACCACAGGGACGCGCCGGCGGCCTTCACCCGGACCGCGTACTGGCCGCCGCCGGGCAGGTGGAAGCCCTCCAGGTGGGTGTCGTGAATCGTGCGCTGGTAGACGGCGGTGCCGTAGACCTTCGTGCCGTCCCAGTGGAAGAGGTCGAAGTCGTAGGCGGTCGCGCCCGCTACCGCGGTCCAGCCGATGTCTACCGTCTGGCCCTTGAGGGTCACCGAGATGCCGATGTCGGCCACCTGGGGAGCGGGCGCCTTGCGGTGCGGCCAGGCGGCGTCGTACACGAGGGACACGTCGTAGTTGGCGGTCGACGCGTACTGGGTGGCGGCGCAGGCCACCGCGGGGGTGCCGGGCGCGATCACCTCGTGGGCCGAGCCGGTGTAGTCGGCCACCCAGATGTCGTAGTCCTGGCCGAGGACGTAGCCGCCGGTCCCGGCGCGCACGGCGGGGATCACCGACCGGGAGCAGTAGATCGTGGGCCGGTACAGGCCCGCCGCCTTGCGCATCGCGATCCAGCCCGCGGCCTGGTCCGGGGTGGCGTCGCCGACCTCGACGTCGAGCACGTCGGCGGCATTCGCGCTGGCGGTCACGGTGACGCTGACGTGGTCGGCGTTCGGGAACAGGTTCCACTGAGCCTGGGACCAGGCGTAGATCCCGTTCACGTAGCCGGCGATCTTCGGCGCGCCGGGAAACTGCCTCGCTATCCCCGCCGCCAGAGAGTTGATCCCGTCATACATGACCACAGCCATGGCATGAGCCTCTTCCGTCCCCTGCCCCGGCGCCCGACCGCGCCGATGCCTCCCGCAGTAGCCTACCGAGGACCGATTGAGGGCAGGCTCGGGGTAATAAACCCGTTCGCCTGACTTTCCCGCCCGCGTTACCCGCCGGCCGGGCTACTCGCCGGCGTGCTGGTCGAGGAACTCGTAGATGTCCACGTCGTCCACGCCGGGGAACGATCCGGCCGGCAGGGCCGACAGGATGTGGGAGTGGGCGCGGGCGCTCGGCCAGGCCATGCCCTCCCAGCGCTCGGCCAGGGCGAGGGGGGCGCGCTGGCAGCACTCGCCGTCCGGGCAGTTCGAGCGCACCCGGTTGCGCGCCTCGCGGCCGCGGAACCAGCGCGAGTGCTCGAAGGGCACCCCGAGCGTGATCGCCGACCCGTGATCGCGCGGGTCGACCTGGGAGACGCAGAAGTACGAGCCGCTGGGGGTATCGGAGTACTGGTAGTGCGGGGAGAACCGGTTGGCGGCGGCGAACACCCGCCGCCCGGCCCACTGGCGGCACATCCGCTGGCCCTCGATCGCGCCGCCCGGGTCGGCCGGGAACACCACCCCGTCGTTGGAGTACGCCTTGTAGATGATGCCGCTGGAGTCGTTCTTGACGAAGTGGCAGGGCACCTCCAGGTGGTGGGTGATCAGGTTCGTCACCCGGTGCGCGGCCATCTCGTACGACACCGAGAACACGTCGGCGAGGTCCTCGACCGCCAGGTCCCGGTGGTCCAGCGCGTCGCGCAGGAACGTGGTCGCGGCCTGCTCGGGTATCAGCACCGCGGCGGCGAAGTAGTTCGACGCCACCCGCTGGCGCAGGAAGTCGGCGAAGTCCCTGGGCGCCTCGTGGCCGAGCACGAAGTGGCCGAGGGCCTGCAGGACGACGGCCTTGGGGGTGTGCCCGCCGACCGGCTCCTGCTTGACGTAGATCCGCTTGAGCCGCAGGTCCGTCAGGGACCGGACCGAGCGGGGGAGGTCGCCGACGTAGCGGACCTCGAAGCCGTGGTGGCTCATGACCGACAGCAGCATGCCCTGCGACAGGGGGCCGCCGGCGTAGTCGGCCCGCAGCAGCGCCTCGGCCGCCTTCTGCTCGATGTCGGCGAAGTAGTTGCCCTGCTGGCGCATGTCCTCGCGCAGCTTGGCATTGGCCGCGCGGGCCTCCTCGGGCGTCCCGGTCGGCTTGGACCGCTGCGCCCGCAGCTCTCCCGACAGGGCCACCAGGTGCTCAAGCACCTCGGTCGGGACGCGAGCGCCCGCCTTCAGCGGGGGCAGCCCCAGCGCCCGGTAGGAGGAGTCACGCTGGGCGATCTCCAGGGCGATCTCCAGCTGGGCGCGGCGGCTCGGCGGCTGCTTTTTCAGCAGCTCGGCGACGGGGACGCCCAGCGCCTGGGCGAGCTGCTCGATCATCGACAGCCGGGGCTCGCGCTTGCCGTTCTCCAGCAGCGACAGCACCGACGGGGCGCACCCGATGCGGTTGCCCAGCTCGGCCAGGGTCAGCCCGCGGGCCCGCCGCAGGTGGCGGACGCGCTGGCCGAGTGTCGCAAGGTCTGGACCACTGGTCTCAACCAATTTCCGCGAATCTTTCATCGCGAAGAACCATAGCACGTCTCCTCTCGTTAAAAAATAAAGATCTTCACATCGGACTTGCCTACCGCTCGCGCGGTCCTCGACGCACGCTAGAGGCACGGACGAAGAAACCGAAGGGCACCTGTTATGGAAACGATCAGCCAACTGGCGGCCAGCCTGCGTCATGAGTGGGAGACCGACCCGAGGTGGGCCGGGATCGAGCGGACCTACCGCGCCGAGGACGTGATCCGGCTGCGCGGCACGGTGCAGGAGGAGCACACCCTGGCGCGGCGCGGGGCGCAACGCCTGTGGCAGCTGCTGCACTCGGCCGAGGCGGTCCGCGCGCTGGGCGCCCTGTCCGGCAACCAGGCCGTGCAGATGGTCAAGGCCGGCCTCAAGGCCATCTACCTGTCCGGCTGGCAGGTCGCGGCCGACAACAACCTGGCCGGCCAGACCTACCCCGACCAGTCGCTCTACCCGGTCAACTCGGTGCCCGAGGTGATCCGGCGGATCAACAACGCGCTGCTGCGGGCCGACCAGATCGCCTGGTCAGAGTCGGAGGACGGGCTGCGGGACGGGGACGGGCCGCACTGGCTCGCGCCGATCGTCGCGGACGCCGAGGCCGGCTTCGGGGGCGTGCTGAACGCGTTCGAGCTGATGAAGTCGATGATCGCGGCGGGTGCGGCCGGCGTGCACTGGGAGGACCAGCTGTCGTCGGAGAAGAAGTGCGGCCACCTCGGCGGGAAGGTCCTCATCCCTACGGGTGCGCACATCCAGACCCTGACCGCGGCCCGCCTGGCGGCCGATGTCTGCGGCGCGCCGTCGCTGGTGATCGCGCGGACCGACGCGCACGCGGCCGCGCTGCTGACCTCCGACGTCGACGAGCGGGACCAGCAGTTCCTGACCGGCGAGCGGACGGCCGAGGGCTTCTACCGGGTGCGGTCCGGGATCGCGCCGTGCATCGCCCGTGGCCTGGCGTTCGCCCCCTACTCCGACCTGCTGTGGATGGAGACCTCCACGCCGGACCTGGACGAGGCGCGCGAGTTCGCCGAGGCGATCAAGGCCGTCTACCCGGACCAGATGCTGGCCTACAACTGCTCGCCGTCCTTCAACTGGCGGGCGCACCTGGACGACGCCACGATCGCCCGGTTCCAGGGTGAGCTGGCCGCGATGGGCTACCGGTTCCAGTTCATCACCCTGGCCGGGTACCACGCCCTCAACCACTCGATGTTCCACCTGGCGCGGGGGTACGCCGAGTCGGGCATGCCCGCCTACGTGGAGCTGCAGGAGGCCGAGTTCGCGTCCGAGCCGTACGGCTACACCGCCACCCGCCACCAGCGCGAGGCCGGCACCGGCTACTTCGACCTGGTGACGCAGGCGATCAAGCCCGACGCGGAGACGGCCGCCCTGGCCGGCTCGACCGAGAGCGCCCAGTTCGCCGGAGCGCACTAGCTTCTCCCGGGGGCGACCCCCGTACCCCCGATCCGCGCCGGCTGGCCAAAACCGCCAGCATAGCCGACGCTCCTCGCACCTCCCGGGGGCCGATCTCCCGGGAGCACCCCCCAGGAAGAGGGACAGAGCGGGCGTTCCTGAGAATGAGCTGAGAAGCGGTTTCCGTAAAGCGGCGGTGGGTATGACGGGGTGCCCACCGCCGCCGATATTCTGTGCGGGTGCGCGTAGACAACATATTCCGGGCAATAGGCAGGTTCGCCGTCAAGTTCCGCTGGGTCATCTTGATCTTGTGGATCATCGCGGCGGCCGCCATCCCGAAGGCGCTGCCCTCGCTCGCGAGCGCGACCCAGGGGAACAACAGCGCGTTCCTGCCCGCCAGCGCGCCGAGCGAGCAGGCGCTTAACCTGGCCGGCCCGCTCGGCGACAGCAACAACACCACCCCGGTCACCGTGGTTGCCGCGCGCACTACCGGGCCGCTGACCGCGGCCGACAAGGCGTGGATCAGCGGGACGCTGTCGAGCGACCTGCGCCGCGTCGCCACCGTGGTGAACGTTAAGGAGCTGGGCCAGTCCACGCAGTCGGCCAGCGTCACCGGCCAGGGCGCCCAGCTCCAGGTGCTGTCCGACGTCAACGGCGGCAACGCCGACAAGCTCACCGACCTCGTCGATGACCTGCGCGCCGCCACGCGCAGCGCCGCCGCCCCGGCTGGCTTGCAGGTGCACCTGGCGGGCGACGCCGCGGTCAACGTCGACCAGCAGAAGCAATCCGGCGGCACCAGCAACTCGGTCGAGCTCGTGTCGCTCGCGGCCATCCTCATCATCTTGCTGCTGATCTTCCGCGCCCTGCTCGCCCCGCTCGTCACCCTCATCCCGGCGGGCATCGCCGTCGCGATCTCCGGCCCGCTGGTCGGCGAGGCCGCCCAGCATGGCCTGAAGGTCTCGTTCCTGGCCCAGATTCTCATGATCGTCCTGGTCCTCGGCGCGGGAACGGACTACAACCTGTTCCTGGTGTTCCGCGTCCGCGAGCACATGCGACGGGGCGAGACATCCAAGGAGGCCGTGGTCAGCGCCCTGACCAAGGTCGGCGAGTCCATCACGTTCTCCGCCCTCACCGTCGTCGCGGCGCTGCTGTCCCTGCTGTTCGCGACGTTCCAGATCTACTCCAACCTCGGCATCCCGCTGGCGATCGGCATCGCCGTGGCGCTGCTGGCGGGCCTCACGCTGACCCCGGCGCTGCTGGCGATCTTCGGCAAGGCCACGTTCTGGCCGACCAGGCCCAAGGCCGGCACGTCCTCGGCCGGCGTCTGGGGCACGATCGCGACCCGGGTCCTGAAGCGGCCCATCGCCGCGCTCGCGATCGGCGTCGTCGTCTTCGGCGCGCTGGCGACGTTCGTGTCCGGCTACGTCGGCGGCGGCTTCGGCGGATCCATCACCGCCCCGGCCGGCAGCGACTCCGCGGCCGGCACCAGCCTGCTGGCGAAGTACTTCCCGTCGACCGCCGCCAACCCGACCCAGCTCATCTACAAGCTGTCCCAGCCGGTCTGGAACGACCCGGCCCCGCTGGTCACCGCCGAGCAGCAGCTCAAGGCGAGCGGCCTGTTCACCGGCATCACCGGCCCGCTCAACCCGGTCGGGCCGTCCGGGTTCACCCCCGCGCAGTACTCCCAGCTCCACGGCGCCGTCGCGGCGCTCGTGCCGGGCGGCGGCCCGCTGCCGACGTCGGTCCCGGCCGCGCTGGCGGGCAAGGTCCCCGACGAGGCGTGGCAGCTGTACCGGGCGAGCGCCCAGTTCGTGTCGGCCGACGGCAAGACCATCCAGTTCCAGGCGGGCCTGACGGCGGGCGACCCCTCGGGCACCGCGGCGATGAACGCCACCCCGTCCGTGCGGGACGAGGCCGCCCGCGTCGCCCCGACCTTGCACGCGACCGGTAACGGCGTCTTCGGCGAGGCGCCGGCCTTCTACGATGTCAGCTCGATCTCCAATAGCGACCTGACGACCGTGATCCCGATCGCGATCGTGGTCATCGGCGTCCTGCTCGCGATCGTCATGCGGTCCCTGGTGGCGCCGCTGTACCTGATCGCGTCGGTGGCGATCTCCTACTTCGCGTCCCTCGGCACGGCCGTCTTGATCTTCATCAAGATCGGGGGGAACTCCGGCATTACCTTCATCTTGCCCTTCTTGCTGTTCATCTTCCTGCTCGCGCTCGGCGAGGACTACAACATCCTGGTCATGACCAGGATCCGGGAGGAGGCGCATCACCTCTCGCTGCGCGAGGCGGTATCCAAGGCGCTCGGCGTTACCGGCACCACGGTCACCTCGGCTGGCCTTGTCCTGGCGGCCACGTTCGCGGTGTTCTCCTTCGTCGGCGCGCAGGGATCGGGCGGCGACCAGATTCGCGTCGTCGGCCTCGGCCTGACGATCGGCATCCTGATGGACACGTTCGTCGTCCGCACCGTGCTCGTGCCGTGCGTCTGCGTCCTGCTCGGGCGGTGGAACTGGTGGCCGTCGAAGATCAGCATCGACTCTCCGGAGGGCGACTCCCTGTCGGTCTCGGCCGACGCTCTCGGCCTTGTCGATGGCGCTTCCGACGCCAAGCCGGGGCCACAGGCGGGCGCCGGCTCGCAGTCGCAGGCGAGCGGCGAAGCATCCCCCTCAGTGGCGCCGGATGGCAAGCATTCTCTAGATTGAGGGTGGACATGCCGCGCGGGGTGCTGGCCTAATCGCTTCCTGACCGGGAGACTCTCTCGGGAAGTGGTTCGGCCGGGAAGGGACGCCGATGCAGGAACTGCGCTTCGTCGCGGTTAGCGAGGACGGCAGCTACGCCGTGCTCGCGGTACCGGGGCGAAGCGCGCGGTTTACCTTGCCGATCGATGAGCGCCTCCGGGCAGTCGCGCTCGGCCAGAGCTCGCGACTCGCCCAGTACGAAATCGAAGTGGAGAGTCCCTTGCGACCCAAGGAGATCCAGGCACGCATCCGCGCCGGCGAGACCGCGGAGGAAATCGCCGACGCGGCGGGGCTGCCGCTCGAGCGAGTGCGCTGGTTCGAGGGACCCGTCCTCGCCGAGCGCGCGTACATCGCCCAGCAGGCGCAGTCGGCGTCGGTGCGCCGCCCGGGCGACTCTTCCGGCCCGGGCCCGCGGCTCAGCGACATCGTGCCCGACCGGATCTCCGCCCAGGGCGGCGACCCGCAGGACGCCGAGTGGGACTCCCGCAAGCGCGGCGACGGCAGCTGGCAGGTGTCGGTCATGTTCACGACCGGCGGCCGCCTGCACGTCGCCGAGTGGATCTTCGACCCGCGCCGCCGCCACGTCGTGCCCGCCGACGAGGGCGCCGAGCGGCTGTGCCTACCGGAGTCGGAGCTGCCGCCGCTCGCGGCGAGCATCCCCGGCGAGGCCACCGTCACGTCAATCGCCCCGCGCCTCGGCGCGGTCGCCGGCGGCTCGGCCGGGGGCGTCCCCGTCGTGGGCGGTCCCCTGGGCGGCGCGCTTGGTAACGGGCCGCTCGGTAACGGCTCACTGGGCAACGCCGCGGCGGGCCCGGCGGCCGGCGGCTTCGGGCCGGGCGGCGGCGGGTACGGCGATGCCTACGGGCCGGGCGCGAACGGCCCTGGCGGCGGCAGCGGGCCCGGGGGTAACGGCTTCGGTGGCCGGCCCGGGTACGACCGCCAGCCCGGGTACGAGCGGCACTCGGGGTACGACCTGCAGCCGGGGCCCGACCGGCACTCCGGCTACGACCGGCAGGCACCCGACCGGTACACCTCCGAGCGGTACTCAGCTGACCGCCCCGGCTCCGACCGGGCTGGCCATGACCGGTCCGGCGCTGACCGGCCGGGGGGCAACCGGGGCGGCTACGAGCGCCCGGGGTACGAGCGGGCTGGTTTGGACCGGCCTGGCCCTGACCAGGCCGGCTATGAGCGGCGCGGTGGCTACGAGCGCCCGGCTGCCTACGACGCGCAGCCGCCCGCCTCCTACGCCCCGCCGGCCCCGTCGCGGTCCGAGCCGCAGGCGCGGCCGCCCCGGCCGCCGCAGCCGCCCGCGCACACGCTGTCGCCGGGCCACGGCCTGGTTCCGATGTGGGATCCGCCCGCCTGGAACCCGAACCCCGAGCCGGTCGCTCCCCGCGACGGGTCCCGGCCCGACCGCCCGCGGCAGGCCGCCCCGCCCGCCGGCGCCGAGCAGGCCCCGGCCGTGCCCGGGCAGTACTACTCCCCCGGCCCGGCGACGGACCGGGCCGGGGCCGACCGGGCCGCAGTTGACCAAGCTGCCCCGGATTACGCTGCCCCGGACTATGCCACCTCGGACTACGCCGACGTGGCTCGCGCTGACCTGAATCCCGGTAGCGGGGATCGGGCGCTGGCGGACCGCGCGGCCAGCAGCGATCAGGCTGCCGCCGACCGGGCGGACCGCGCGGACCGCGCCAACCGCGCCGCCGCTGACCGTGCCGACCGCGCCGGCATCGACCGCGCCGACGCTGACCGCGGGCCGGCCCGGCCGCCGTACGCGGCCGAGCCTGCCCCCCGGGCCGGCCTCGCCTTCGAGGACCCGGAGCCGGTCCTCGCCGCGGCTGCCCGCCCGGCCGAAGTGCCCGTCGCCGCCCAGCCGCAGCCGGTCCCGGCCGGGCCGGAGCAGGCCACGCCGGCCGGCGAGCCGGTCGCAGCCACCCTCGCGACCACGCCGGCGCAGTCCCGGGAGCAGGCGACGGGCGCCCCGGCCACGGCGCCGGCCGTGAGCGCGCCGGCGCAGCCGGCCGCCACGCGCAGTGATTCCCGGCCACAGCCGGACACGCCCGCCCAGCCCGCCGCTGGCGACCCGGCGCAGCCGGCGACGGCCGCGCCTGAGCCGCCCGCCCGCCCGGTGACGGAGGCGCCCCCACCGGTCCTGGCCGCGCCCGCTACTGTCCCGCCCGCGTCGGCCGCCTCGCCTGCCCCGGCCGTCGAGGCCTCGCCGGCGAGCGCGGCTGACGGCGCCCAGCCCGCCGCAACCACGCAGGCGGATGCCACTCCCGCGAGCACCGGATCCGCGGCAGCGGACGCGGGCGTAACCGGCACGCCGCCGGAGCCCGACACCGCGCCGGCAGCCGAGGTTCCGGGCAAGACGGCGCCATCAGCGGTGACGGTCACGTCGGCCCCGGCCGAAGAACCGGGCCAGCGCACCACCGAGTCGAGTCAGCCGGTCAGTGCGCCTATCGCGGCTGCCGCTGGGCAGCCCGCCGCCCAGGAGGCTGCCGCCAGCCAGCCGGCCACCCGCGAGGCCACGCCCGCGCCCGCTCCGGCCGTGGCGCCGGCCGTGGCGGCCAAGGACGTTCCGTCCCCGGCCAAGGTCGCGGCCCTCATCAAGGCCGCTGTCCCGGCTGCTAAGCCGGCCGACGGCGCCGGCCTGGTGGCGGCCAAGCCGGCCAGGGACGCCGACTCCGCTCCCCCTGCCCAGGCGAAGGCCCCGGCTCCGGCCACCCCCCAGCAGGCCGAGCCCAAGGCCGAGCCGGCGCCGCAGGCGACCACGCCCGCCGATCCGGCCCCAGCCGCAGTGGCCGATCCCGCCACGGCCGAGCGAGCCACTGAGGCAGGACCAGCAGAGGCAGGACCAGCAGAGGCAGGGCTGGCCGAGGCAGGGCTGGCCGAGGCAGCCGCCGCGGGCGAAGCCACGAAGGCAGCTTCCGCGCCGGCGGCCGCTGCCACGACAGCTCCCTCGAAGACAGTTCAGCCGAAGCCAGAGTCCGCGAAGGTCAAGTCGCCCGAACCGCCGGCGACGGAGCCGGAGGCCGGAGCCCGGGCAGCGACAGCCGAGCCAGTGACAGCCGAGCCAGTGACAGCCGAGCCAGCAGCGCCGGAGGCCGCAGGGCCCAAGGCAGAAGCGCCCGAGCCAGCAGCCCCGGAGCCAGCAGCGCCGGAGGCCGCAGGGCCCAAGGCAGAAGCAGCGCCCAAGGAGAAGGAGCCGGCGAAGGCTCCGGAGCCCGAGCAGCAGACGGCTGAGGAGCAGCCGGCTGAGGAGCAGCCGGGCCGGCCGCGCCCGGCCAAGGGAGCCAAGGCGAAGGGCCGCCGCTCGTCCGTCCCCTCCTGGGACGAGATCATGCTCGGCAGCTCCCGCCAGCGCGACTAAGGCGCCAGGCTAGAGAGCCCGCAGCCGTCGCGGTTGCTCCCCCGGCCCGATCGCCGGCGGGTGGCGAGGGCACGGAGGTAGGCGGGAACGCTCGCCGCCCTGGTCCCTAGTGAGACCGGGCCATGGGCTGGCGGCGGCCTCGCAGCGCAGCTCGGTCCGGCCGTCTCTTTGGCCCGCGAGGCGGCCGAGGCCACAGTCGGCAGGCGGCAGCCGGCGGGCGGCAGGAAAGCGGCCGTGCGCGGCCGGCGCCCGCGATTCCGCCGATAGCCCGGCTACTGGGCGTGGAGGGTGAAGCCCCAGTTGAGGATCCTGGTGGCGTCCTGGGCCCCGGCCCCGGGGCCGGTCGCGGGGCTGGCGAGGACGACGCCGATCAGGGTGCGGTTGCCGCGGACGGCCTCGAACAGCAGGCAGTGGAGGGCGACGTCGGTGTAGCCGGTCTTGAGGCCGACCGCGCCCGGGTACTTGCCGATGAGGTCGTTGTCGTTCACCCAGACATGGGCGCCGTGGCCCGGGCCCGCCGCGACGACCGCGCGCTGCTGGTCGACGACGGCGCGGAACTCCGGCAGCTTCATGGCCGCCAGGCCCAGGATCATGAGGTCGTACGGGGTCGAGAACGTCGACGTCTCGGTCGGGTAGGGCAGGCCGTCGGGCGAGGCGAAGTAGGTGTCCTTCATGCCCAGCTTGGCGGCAGTGGCGTTCATCTTCGCGATGAAGCCGTTCATGCCCGGGCCGTACAAGGTCGCCAGGGTGTAGGCGGCGTCCGCGCCTGACGCCAGCAGGAGGGCGTACAGCAGCTGGCGGACGGTGAGGGCCTCGCCCGGCTTGAGGCCGGCGCTGGCCGCGCCGTACTTGAACACGTAGTCCTTGACGCCCTTGGGGATCGAGACCTTGCGGTCGAGGCCGCCGGCCGAGATGACGAGGTAGGCGGTCATCACCTTCGTGATCGACGCCATCGGCCGCTTGGCGGTCAGGCCCTCGCTCCACAGGATCTGGCCGTTGGCCGCGTCGGCGAGCGCCCCGGCCTTGGCCTTGACCCCGGCGGGCGCCCCGTGGACGAGCAGGGGCACCGCCGCCGGCGGCAGCGCCGCCGTCGCGGCCGAGGCCACCCCCCGCGCGGCGGCGGCCACCCCGGGGGCGGTCGGCCGGGTGGTCGGGGGCAGTGTCGGCGAGGGCGGCGGCGCCGAGGGCAGCGTCGTCGCGGGCAGCGTCATCGCGGGCACCATCGTCCCCGGGATCGCCGCCTGGGCGCCGGGCCTCGCGCTGGCGCCGGACGCCGGCCCAGACGGCTGGAACACCGGTGGCGCCCCCGCGCCGTCGGCGAAGGCCACTCCCGGCCCGGAGCATCCGGCGAGCGTCCCGCCCAGGCACAGCACTGCTGACAGCAGCGCCAGGCCTGCGATCAGGGACCGGACTCCGGACAGGCGACGCATGGCGCTCCGAGGGGGCAGTAGGCGGCGGGGACGGGAAACCGGGCGCCAGCCCGGATCCGCGACCTAGGCTAACGGGCCAGCCCGATCGTATGACCTCATGCTCGCACAAGTCCCAAGAACGTAATAGATGCCTCACAGCCAGCGAACACGCCCGTAGGCGGACAAAGCGCCCGGCAGGCTTGGTCCGCAACGCGATCGTCACCGGGTTCCCGGCGCAAGTAGTTGAGCGGCGGCGGCCTGTATCGGTATATATGGTCCTCGTGAGAATCGGGACATGGTCTTTTCCCGCGGCTAAGTCACTCGCCATGGCGCTGACCCTGGCCGCCGCCGCTTCCCTTGCCCTGCCCGCCGCCCTCGGGGGCAGCGCGGCCCTCGCCAGCCCCGCCGGGGTTGGCACGAGCACCCGGCCTGGCACCATCGCCCCGCCCCGCGCGCCGGCCGGGGCAAACACCGCGGCGCCGGTGACCGTCGGCCTGTGCAGCGCCCCCCGGGCGCGGGAGGCCCTCGCGGCCGACCTGTCGCGGGACATCACGGCCGCCATGCACGGGCGCTCGGGGCACATCGCGCTCAGCATCCAGGACGCGGTGACCGGCGCGCAGTGCTCCGACAACCAGTCCGCCCGCAGCCATTCCGCCAGCGTGGTCAAGGCGACGATCCTGGCCGCCCTGCTGTACTGGCGCCAGCAGACGCACACGTCGCTCACGTCCACCGAGCAGGCCGAGGCGACGTCGATGATCGAGCTGTCGGACAACGACGCCGCCACCTACCTGTGGAACGACGTCGGCCATGCCCGGCTGGGCCAGTTCGTCGCGGCCGCCGCGATGACCCAGACGCAGCTGGACACGGGCGCGGCCTGGGGCCTGAGCGAGATCACCGCGCACGACGAGCTCGCGCTCATGCGGCTGCTGACCGAGCCGAACCAGGTGCTGGCGACCAGCGCCCGCCAGTACGAGCTGAACCTGATGAACCACGTTGTCTCGTACGAGCGCTGGGGCGTCCCCGATGGCGCCCCGAGCGGGCTGACCGTCTACGTGAAGAACGGCTGGCTGAACGACCCGGTCGAGTGGGTCATCAACAGCATCGGCGCGGTCGAGGGCCACGGCCGCGACTACAAGATGGCGATCCTCACCTACGACAACCCCAGCGAGGCATACGGCATCGACACGGTCGAGCGGATCGCGGAGGCGGTCAACCGCGACCTCAACGCGGGCCTGCCCGCGGCGGGGACGCCCCTGGCGGTTACCCTGCCTCCGGCCGAGCAGGGACAGCCGGATGAGGTGATTCCGGCGGGGGCCCGGTAAGCCCGGCCTCGCCCGGCGCTGCCTCAGCGGGCGCTGCCTCAGCCGGGCCCGCCTCGGCCATGCCGCCTTCCGCCGCGGGGGCCTCGGCCGCGTGCTCGGGGCCGACCGGGGTGGACCCCATCGCGTCGCGGAAGACGAGCCAGCGCATGCAGCAGTACAGGAACACGCCCTCGCAGCAGGCGGCCAGGATCCGGGCGATCAGGTACTCGACCCCCAGCGCGTGCAGCCCTTCCTGCAGCCCGAGGATGAACGCCAGGTAGTTGACGGTGAGGACGCCGAGGTAGAGCGGGAGCTGGGTCCCGACCTCGCCATGGGACTGGAAGTTGAGGATCCGGTTGCAGGTGTAGCTGATCAGCGACGCGATGGCGTAGGACATCGTTATCGACAGGGGCAGCCACAGCCCGAGGGCGCCGTGGAAGACCGACAGCAGCCCCAGGTCGATGCCGAACGTGCACCCGTTGATGATCAGGTAGCCGACGACGTTGGGCGGGACGACCTCGGGCAACCCGAAGGGAAGGTGCCGCGCGATCGCCGCCGTCGCGGTCGCGAACAACACTTCCGGGGATCGACGTGACATGCCTCCATTGTGCCGTGCCCGGCGTGGTGCGCTCGCCGTTCGGCGGCCGGTCACACCGGCATGACGGTCTCATCACGGGACCATCTCGCATATCGCCGACGGAACGGCGCATGTGGTTGTCTGCGTTGTCATCGTGAGAGCTACGACACGGCTGCCGGCGGGCGAACCGGCGGGGATAAGATCAAGGTCAGCCTGCCCCGGGCCCGGCGGGCTCGCCCGCGCCGCGAATAGCGAATAGCACGACTCAGGAAAACAGCCCAGCCTCAGGAAGACAGCACCGGCCGCGTTCACCGTCCTCTAGGAGCCTCATGACCGTGCTCGTGGATCCGTCGCAGCGCGGTGGCGCGGACGAGGGACCGGGCGATGCGGTCACCACCCCCCGGCAATCAGTGGGCAAGCCGGCCGCCGGCGAGCAGGCCACGGCGCTGGTCGCCGCCCCGCCCGACGCCGACCCGGCCCCGCTGGCCGAGCCGCCCATCACTGGCGGCAAGGTCGAGGAGCTGATGGGGCGGCTCATCAAGGTGCTGGCGCACAGCCCCCTGGCCCGGCCCCTGCCGGCGGTGGCGCTGAGCGCGCTCGGCCTGCTCGGGGTGGCGTTCGTCGGGCTGTGCGCGACCGCGCCGCACCCCAGCCTGGCGACCCCCCCGGTCCTCCTGCCGCTGACCGACCTGGCCCGGCAGGCCGGCGTGCCGCACCTGAGCAACGACGCCTCCAACGCGATCATGTACGTCGCCATCACGCTGTGCTGCCTGGGCCTGGCGATGATGCTGTGGGCCAACAGCCACCTGGGCTGGGCGCCGAGCCCGCGCAAGGTCTTCGCGGTCGCGGCCGGCGCGATCGCGGTCCTGGTCTGCATCACCCCGGTCGGCTCGGGCGACATCGCCAGCTACGCCTCCTACGGGCGGATCGCGGCGCTCGGGCAGAACCCGTACACCTTCCTGCCCGCCCAGCTGCCCGGCGGGAGCGGCAACCCGTACACGGCGATCGTCAACCCGATGTGGCGCCACACCCCGTCGGTCTACGGCCCCATCGCCACCTGGATCCAGACGCTGGCCGCCCTGATCGGCGGCCCGCGGCCCTGGGTGACGATCCTGGCGCTGATGGTCATGACCGCGGGCGCGTTCCTCGCGACCGGGTACGTGCTCATCCGCACGGCCGAGAACCCGGTCCGGGCCGCGCTCATGTGGGCCGGCAACCCGCTGCTGATCGTCGAGCTCGTCATGGGCGGGCACCTGGACGCGTTCTTGGCGCTGGCCGCGATCGGCGCGATCGTGATGTCCCGGCGGGCGCGGACGGTGCGCGATGACATCGTCGTCGGCGTGCTCGTCGGCCTGGCCGGCGGCATCAAGATCAACGCCGCCTACGTCGCCCTCGGCATCGCCATCCCGCTGCTGCACGACCGGCACTGGCTCCGGCTGGTGCGGACGATGGCCGTCGCCGGGGTGACGACGGGGGGGCTGTACCTCGCCACCTGGGGGGTGGACGCGCTCAAGCCGCTGCACCAGGCCTCGCAGCAGATCATCTCCCCCACCATCTGGCGGCTCATCGTCGTGTGGTCCACCCAGGTCGACCCGGACAGCAAGGCCATGCTGACCACGGTCATCGGCTTCGCCTGGGAGCCGCTGATGCTGCTGCTGGCCTGGTACCTGTACAACCGGCTGTCGCCCAGCGTGCCGACGGTGGTCGCGGCGACCTGCGCGCTGACGTTCGCCTGGGTCATCGCGGCGTCCTGGTCGCTGCCCTGGTACGCCTCGATCGCGTGGGTCACCCTCGCGCTGCTGCCCCGCAACTCGCTTACCCGCTGGCTGACGGTGGCGACCGGCTTGCTGGCGCTGCTGCACTTCAACGGCGGCTGGCCGATGAACATGACCGTGGGCCCGACCCCGTAACGAGGCGCGCTCGTCCCCGCCCGGGGCGGTGTCCCCGGCCGGGTCCTCGTGGCGGCCGGCCAGGGCGGCGATCGAGGCGAAAAGGCCGGTGTCCCGGTCGCCGACCAGCTCCCAGGCGCGCGCGATGCCCAGCAGCACCAGGGCGATCAGCACGTCGGCGAGGGTCGAGGCGCCTGAGTTGCTGGCCGGGCTGGCCAGCAGCTCGATGCCGGCGGCCAGCTCGAAGCCGAACGCGGCCAGCAGCCCGAGGATCAGGCCCGCCTGCCGGAGCAGGTGGCGGCCGGTGGTCTCGGGACTGGCGATGATGGACCGCAGCCCGGCGAGGGTGAACATGATGCCGCCGATCGCCACCACGATCGAGACGTAGCCGACGTTGTCCCCCGGGACGAGCGCGAACAGCGAGACGGTGAGCACGTTGGTGAACGCCAGCAGGGCCGCCGCCGCCCGCACCTCCCTGATCACCGCCGGGTAGCCGGCCGACCTGCTCGCGGGCTTGATCGACATCGCGACGAACAGCAGCCCGGTCAGGGCGGCGGCGGCTCCGGCGATCGCCGTCAGAAGCTCCCGGTACTCACCTGTCAGCACCTCGCCGACGTTACCGCATGGCCGGCCCGCGACGGCTAGGGCGGCGAGGCCGTCGCGGGCGACCGCGCAGGGGCTAAGCTCGTTCACCATGAGCCCGGTTCCGCCTGAAGCCAAGCGCGTCCCCAGCGAGCGAACCCACCATGGCGACACCGTCACCGACGAGTACGCGTGGCTGGCCGACCCCAAGAACCCCGAGGTCATCGCCTACCTGGAGGCGGAGAACGCCTACACCGAGGCGCGCACCGCCCCGCTCGGCGGGCTGCGGGCGGAGATCTTCGGCGAGATCAAGGCGCGGACGCAGCAGTCGGACCTGTCCGTCCCCTACCGCAAGGGCGCCTACTGGCGCTACAGCCGCATGGTGGAGGGGCAGCAGTACGCGCTGCACTGCCGCCGGGCGGCGCGCCCGGGCGAGGTCACGCCCCCGATCCCGGCCGATGGCCAGCCCCTGGACGGCGAGGAAGTGCTGCTCGACGGCAACCAGCTCGCTGCCGGGCACGGCTTCTTCTCCCTCAGCGCGTTCTCCGTCAGCCCGGATGACCGGCTGCTGGCGTACTCGACCGACTTCGCCGGCGACGAGCGCTTCACCCTGCGGATCAAGGACCTGGCGACTGGCACCGACCTGCCCGACGAGGTGCCCAACACGGTCTCCGGGGTCGCCTGGGCGCTGGACGCCTCGGCGCTGTTCTACATCACGGTGGACGAGGCGTGGCGCCCGTACCGGGTCTGGCGGCACGTGGTCGGCACCCCGGCCGCCGATGACGTGATCGTCTTCGAGGAGCCGGACGAGCGGTTCTTCGTGGGCGTGGGCCTGTCGCGCAGCCAGCGCTACATCTTCATCGAGACGGCCAGCAAGCTCACCAGCGAGTGGCACGTGCTCGACGCCGCCCGCCCGGCCGGCGACCTGACGCTCGTCGCGCCGCGCCGCCAGGGGGTGGAGTACCAGGTCGAGGACGGCCCCGGGCACCTGTTCGTGCTGCACAACGAGGGCCGGGACGCCGAGGGCAGGGAGCGGGAGGACTTCGAGCTGGCGACCGCGCCGCTGCCCGGCACCGGGGACATGACCGCGTGGACGCCGCTGATCGCCCACTCGCCCGGCACCCGGCTGCTGACGGTGGACGCGTTCGCCGACTACACGGTGCTTTACTACCGCCGCGACGGGCTGACCGCCCTGCGGGTGCTCGCCGCGTCCGCCGGCGCCGACGGCCGGGAGCTGTCCTTCCCCGAGCCGATCTACACGGTCGGGCCGGGGGTGAACGCCGAGTTCAACGCGTCGGTGTTCCGGCTCAGCTACGCCTCGATGGTGACGCCCGGGTCGGTCTACGACTGCGACCTGGCGACCGGGGCGCTGACGCTGCTGAAGCAGACGCCGGTGCAGCCGGGCCCGGACGGCGTCCCGTTCTCCGCCGGCGACTACGAGCAGTTCCGCGAGTGGGCCACCGCCGCCGACGGGACCCGGGTGCCGGTCTCCGTCGTCGCCCGGAAGGGGACGCCGCGCGACGGGTCGGCGCCGTGCCTGCTGTACGGGTACGGCAGCTACGAGCACTCGATGGCCCCGACGTTCTCCATCCCGCGGCTATCGCTGCTGGACCGCGGGTTCGTGTTCGCCATCGCGCACGTCCGGGGCGGCGGGGAGATGGGCCGGTCCTGGTACAACCACGGCAAGATGCTGGAGAAGAAGAACACCTTCAGCGACTTCGCGGCCGTCGCCGCGCACCTGGTCACGGCGGGCTGGACCTCCCCCGGCCGCCTGGTCGCGCGGGGCGGGTCGGCCGGCGGCCTGCTGATGGGCGCGGTCGCCAACCTGGCCCCGGCCCAGTTCGCGGGGATCGTCGCCCAGGTCCCGTTCACCGACGCGCTGAACTCGATCCTCGACCCGTCGCTGCCGCTGACGGTGACCGAATGGGAAGAGTGGGGCGACCCGCTGCACGACCCGGCCGTGTACGCGTACATGAAGTCCTACACCCCCTACGAGAACGTGGCCCCGCTCGCGTACCCGGCCATCTTCGCGCTCACCAGCCTCAACGACACGCGCGTGCTGTACCACGAGCCCGCCAAGTGGATCGCCCGGCTGCGGGCGACCGCCGACGGCGGCCCGTTCCTGCTCAAGACCGAGATGGAGGCCGGCCACGGCGGCCGCAGCGGCCGGTACGACGCGTGGGAGGAAGAGGCCCTGGTCCTCGCCTGGATCATCGTGACCGCGACCGGGGCGGCCGCCGGCCAGGACGCTACAGCGGGAGCTTGAGCCCCTCGTGGGTGGCGGTGAAGCCGAGCGACTCATAGAAGCTGATCGCGCGGCTCCGCCGCTTGTCGGAGGTGAGCTGGACCAGGCCGCACCCGGCCGCGCGGGCCTCGGCGATGGCCCGCTCGAGCAGGGCGCGGCCCAGGCCCTGGCTCCGGTGCGACGCGGCCACGCGGACCGCTTCCACCTGGGCGCGCAGCAGGCCGTGGCGGCTGACCCCGGGGATCAGCGTGAGCTGCAAGGTGGCGACGACGTGGCCGCCGGCCTCGGCGACGAGGATGCGGCTGCGCGGGTCGGCTTCCACCTGCTCGAACCCGGCCCAGTAGCCGTCGTCGAGCTCGCCGCCGGCGCCCGCCGGGGCCTCTCGCCGGGCGCCGAGCACGTCGTCGGCGAGCAGCGCCACGATCTGCGGCACGTCCGCCCGGCGGGCGTCCCGGAACGTCACCGCGCCATCGGCGGCAGGAACGGCGTCGTCAGGAGAGCTCACTGGTCACCTCGGGGTTGCCGGAGTCGGGGGCGGACCGCATGGCCGGCTCGACCCAGTCGAGGAACCCCTGCCGGAGGGCCTCGGCCGCGAGCTCGCGGGCGGCGTCGGTCGCCAGCGCGGCCAGCGCGCTTTCCATGAAGGGGCGCAGGCCCGGGTGCCCTTGGCCAGCGTACTCCCGGGCCTGCAGGAGAAGCTCGAGCTTGTCGGCGTCGCGCGCGCAGCGCGCCTCGGGCGTCGCGCGGGCCTCGTACTCGGCGACGGCGGCGGTGATGAGGCCCGCCAGGGCGGCCGGGAGGCGCGCCACCTGCGCCGACGTGACGGCCTGGTTGGCGGAGGGGGACACGAACTTCCTGGTCAGGTGCGACAGGTCGGTGGTGCGGGTCTCCTGGGAGTCGTGCCACAGGGCGAGGAACGCGGCCCGCTGCGGGTCCGCGCCCTCGCGGGTGGCCAGCACGGCGGCGATGACGCTGGCCCGGAAGCAGTGGTCGGCAACCGACTCCGGCTGCGGGACCCCGGCCGTCAGCCAGCCGGTCCGGGGGTAGCGCTTGAGCTGCCCGACCTCGTACAGGAACGCCGTGATGTCACGTGCCTCATCGCTCACGGCACAATAGTGCCCCATCGGCCCGCGCCCCTACACCGGAAGCGAGCGCTCATGGCATCCCTCCCGTGGTCACCGCCCTGGTCGCTGCTTGCGCGGTACCCGGAACTGGCGGCCGTGCTCGCGGCGGCGGCGGCCGGGCTGGCGGCCCGGCCGCCGCTGGCCTGGGCCGTGTCCCACCAGGGGATCAACGTCGCCCTGGCCGTGCTCGTGCTGGCGACGGCGCTGACGATCGACCCGGCCGCGCTGGGCCGGGCGGCGGCCCGGTGGCGGTCGCTCGCGGCCGCGCTGCTGGCCGGGGCCACCCTGCTGCCGCTGCTGGCGTGGGCCACCGCCCAGGTCGCCCCGGCCGGGCCGCTGCGGGACGGGCTGCTCACGGTGGGCCTGGCCCCGTGCGAGATCGCCTCGGTCGCCACGACCGCACTGGCGGGCGGCGACGCGGCGCTGGCGGCCGGGGTGCTCATCGGCTCGACGCTGACGACCGTCGCCCTCGCGGGGCCGGCCCTCACCCTGGAGGCCGGGCACGCGGGCGGGCCGGCCGGCTCGATCGTCGTGAACCTGGCCCTGGTGGTGGCGCTGCCGCTGGCGGCCGGCCTCGCGGTCCGCGCCCGGCTGCCCGCCGTCGCCCGCCATGAACGGGCGGCCGGGACCACCGCCCTGGCCGCGGTCGCGGTGCTGGTCGCGCTGATCGCCGCCGGGGCGCGCCTGTCGGCCGGGTACGGGCGGGTCGCGCTGGCCTTGGCCGCGTTCCTGGCCGGGTCGGCCGCGCTCGGCTGGCTGCTCGGCCGGGTGCGCCCGGCCCGGACCGGGAGCACAGCCGGGAACAGGGCCGGGAACGGGACCGGGAGCACAGCCGCGGCGGACGAGGGCCCGGCCCGGGCGGCGCTGCTGCTCACGACGTCGATGCGGGACTTCGCGATCGCGGCCGGGCTGGCGGCGGACGCGTTCGGGCCGGCCGCCGCCGCTCCCCTCGGGCTCTACGGGGTCGCGGTCCTCGCCTGGGGCACGGCGGTGGCCGGCTACCTGCGCGGGCGCTCACCCGGGGCGGCGTTACCGGGAGGCGGCCGGCGCTTCCCGGCGGAGCTCGCGGAACGCGGCCGCCTTGACCCGGTTCTGGCAGGCGGTCGAGCAGAAGCGCTTGCTGGCGTTGCGCGAGATGTCGACGTACACCCGGTCGCAGCGCGGCGCGGTGCAGACCCCGAGCCGGTCGGCGTGCTCGCCGCCGACCACCATCGCCAGGCCGGTCGAGCAGCCGGCCGCCCACCCGTTGACCGGCGACGACTCGTCGGCCGAGTGGAAGTGCAGGTGCCACGGCTCGCCGTCGTGCCGCTCCAGCGCCGGGTGCGCCCCGGTCGCCGCGAGCATCGCGTTGACGAGGCGGGCCGCGCGGTCGAGGTCCCCGGCGGCGACGGCGGCGAACACCGCCCGCAGGGCCGCCGCGACGGCGGCGAGCTCCCGCGCCAGGGCGGGAGTGACCCGCGTCCGGCTGCCGGCCGACTCGAAGACGGCGTTGAGCCGCGCCACCAGGTCTCCCCCGGCGGGCGGCTGGTAGGGCCGCCCGCGCTCCTCGCCCGCGGTGAGCAGGTTCACCAGCGCGACCGCGACCCGGACCACCAGGTCGGCGTGACTGTTGAAGTTCACTTGACCAGTTACTTCCTTCCGCCGTATCGTCGTGACTGGCAAATTAATCTTAGCCAGTCACTGCACCGGCGCCGCCATCAGACGAGAGGCCCCAGCATGCCAGAACTAGCCCAGCTTGACGCCAGCGCCGCCCGCGACTGGGTCGCGCGCTGGGACCGGCAGCAAGAGGCATACCTGCCCCAGCGCGAGGAACGGTTCGCCGCGCTCATCGACGCCGTGGAGGCCGGGGCGGGGCCGAGCCCGCTGGTGCTCGACCTCGGCTGCGGGCCGGGCTCACTGGCGGTCCGCCTGCTGCGGCGGCGGCCGGAGGCGACCGTCATCGCGGTCGACGC
>DATBEM010000001.1:0-32341 GCA_036276115.1 Trebonia sp. | reverse complement strand
GCCTGCCGTGGAGCCCCCTGGGCGCCGGGCGGCTGGCCCGCCCCTGGGGGGAGAAGGGCACGACCCGGGGCGACATCAACCCCGACACCGACCCGCAGGGGCGGCCGCTGCAGCTCGACTCCGACCGCGCCATCGTCGAGGCCGTCGAGCGCATCGCGGGCGAGCGCGGGGTCACGATGGCGACGGTCGCGATGGCCTGGACCTTGCGCAACCCGGTCGTTGACGCGCCGATCATCGGGGCGACGAAGGAGCGCCACATCACCGACGCCGTCGCCGCGCTCGACCTTGAGCTGACCGACGACGAGGTCGCGGCCCTGGAAAAGCCCTACCTGCCCCGCGAGCCCACGTACTTCTGAGCCTGGCCTCGCGCCTGCTGATGGCCGGTCGCGCTGGCCACCGACAGTGGTCCGGGATGTTCCGACATGGCAGGAGTCAGCATAGGGCTCAGCGCGGGAACTGGACGCCGGCCCTGGTGGTGCGGGAGCCTGGGTGCCATGACCGAGCAACCGCAGCCAGGATGGGACGCCAGCTACGCCGACACCGACTCGGCCCCGTGGGACATCGGGCGGCCGCAGCCGGCGTTCGCCCGGCTGGCGAGCGAGGGGCGGCTGACCGGGCGGGTGGTTGACTCCGGCTGCGGCACCGGGGAGAACGCGCTGCTCGCGGCCAGTGCCGGGGCCGACGTGACCGGCGTGGACATCGCGCCGACGGCGATCGCGCGGGCGCGGGAGAAGGCGGCCGAGCGCGGGCTGGCGGCCGTGTTCGAGGTCGGCGACGCGCTCGACCTCGGGCGCCGGGGCCTGGCGGCTGACACGGTGATCGACAGCGGGGTGTTCCACATCTTCGATGACGCCGACCGCGCCCGCTACGTCGCCAGCCTCGCCGACGTGCTGGGGCCGGGCGGGACCTGCTACCTGGTGTGCTTCAGCGACCGGCAGCCGGGGGAGTGGGGCCCGCGCCGGGTCAGCGAGGCGGAGCTGCGGGCGGCCTTCGCCGACGGCTGGACAGTCGGGTCGGTCGACCCCGTCATCTTCGAGGTCAACCCGGTCGAGGGCACCACTGAGGTCCAGGCCTGGCTGGCCACGATCGGGCGCGACTGAAGCCTGTCAGCCCTGGTGGTCGGGGGTCCCGTTCGGGGGGCGGCGCCGGAGCCATAGCCACAGCAAGAGCAGCGGCACCGCCAGGCCGCCGAGGCCGTAGGCGATGAACGCGCCGACGCCGTCCACGTGCCCCTCCAGCCAGCCGAAGTTCTGGCCGAAGAAGCCGGTCACGAACGTCAGCGGCAGGAACACGGTCGCCAGGATGGTGAGCTGCTCGATGGTGTTGTTCTGCCGGAGGCTGATCTTGGTCTGCTCGACCGACAGGACCGCCATGTTGGCCTGCAGCACCGACCCGAGCAGGTCCCGCTGGGCGGCGACCTCGTCGTTGACCACCAGCAGGTTGTCATGCACGTCGCGCAGGTACGGCTTCAGCGGCCGGGCCTCGGAGGTCCGGCGGACGGTGTTCACCACCGCCAGCAGCGGGTGGACGGCCCGGTAGAACGCGGTCGCCTCCCCGCGCAGGGAGTAGATCCGCTCGGTCGGCGCGACCGTGCCGGAGAACACCGTCGCCTCGATCTGGTCGATGTCGTTCTCCAGCCCGGCCACGACCGGCCCGTACCCGTCCACGACCTGGTCCAGGATCGCCCACAGGGCCGACCGGCTGCCCGCCGCCAGCAGCTCCGGCCGCTGCTCCAGCCGCTGGCGCGCCTCGCGCAGCTCGCTGGCCACCCCCCGCCGGACGGTAATGACGAACGTGGGCGCCATGAAGACGCTGATCTGGCCGAACTGCACTTCCTCGGCCACGTCGTCATAGTGCGCGGTCCGCAAGACGACCAGCCAGATGCCGTCATCATAGGTCTCGATCTTCGGCCGGCTGTGGTCATCGCGGGCGTCCTCGATCGCCAGCTCGTGCAGGCCGAAGGCCTTGCGGACCTCGGCCAGCTCCTCGTCGGAAGGCTCGAACAGCCCGAGCCACACGAACCCGCCCTGCTTGCACCAGGCTGCCGCCTCCGGCAGCGACACCGCCCCGGTGTCGCGCCTGCGGCCATCCACGTAGTGCGCGCAGTCGATGATCATCCGGGACCTCCTCGCCGAGCCAGGCACCATTGCCGGTGCCAGCATGCCCCATCGCGGCCTCGGCCCGGATAGCGCACTACCCCCGGCAGGCTCCCGCCAAGCGGAGGCGACGGGCAGGCGCGCACGGCCTGCGGGCGCCGGGCCGGCCCGCTCGCCGTCCGGCAGTAGGCCAGGCCGGAGTACTCAGTCCGGGGCGCGGTAGAAGCCGATCACGGCGCTGATCGTCACCTCGCCCGGCTCGGCCGCGCCGATCTCGCGGCCGGCCTCCTCCAGCCGGGCGCGGATCCGCTCGGCCGCCTCGGGCGTCACCCGCATCTCGGAGGCGGCCAGGACCGGCCGGCCCGGCCCGGCGGCGGGCCAGTCCTCCCTGCGCCCGGCGGCGAAGGCGCCCGTCAGGAAGGTGTCGAACACCGAGCGGACGGCGGCCTCGCTCTCGTCGGAGTGCCGCCGGAACAGCGCGTCGGACAGCCGCAGGTCCCGCTGCCGGGCCCGGTAGCGGGACTCCTGGATGCCGGACACCAGGCGGGTCGCGGCGACCTCGATCAGCCCGGCCGCCTCCAGTTGCCGCACGTGCCGGTACAGCTTGGTCTGGGACTCGCCCAGGCGCGCGGCGAGCTCCTTGACCGACAGGACCGGTAGCTCCCCGCCGGGGACGCGGGCGTCCAGGGCCGACAAGATCGCCAGGCGAACCGGGTCCGCCAGCGCCCGCAGCTCCTCGACGCTGCCGATCTCCCGGATCGGTGACTGCTCGTCCATGCCGCCATCTTGCCACACGTTCACGTTCATGCCATCATTCTTGCTCACGACATCATTCACGTTCGCGTGAACGTTCTTGAAAGGGTGAGGGAATCGTGGCCGATACCGTGGCCAGCACCGTGACCAGCGCTGCCGTCCCCCTGCGGCGCAACCTCCGCTTCCAGGCGTTCTGGGCCGGGTCGGCCAGCGCCACCCTCGGCCAGGCCGTCGGCGACGTCGCCTACCCGCTGGCCATCGTCACGATGACCGGCTCGCCCGGCCGGGCCGCCCTGTTCTCGGCCGCCGCGGTCATCGGGCTGCTCGCGGCGAGCCTCCCGGCCGGGGCGCTGGCCGACCGGTACGACAGCCAGCGGCTCGCGCTCGCCGCGCACGCGGCCCGGGCGGCGGTGGCCTGCGTCGTCGCCATCGCCCTGGCCGGCGGCTGGCTGTCCCTGCCGCTACTGCTCGTCGCGGCGGCCACCCTGGGCGCGGGGCAGGCCCTCGGCAGCGCGTCCAGCGTCCTGCTGCTGCGCGCGATCGTCCCGGCCGGGCAGCTGACGCTCGCGCTGACCCAGGACGAGGTCCGGATCAACGGGGCCACCCTGGTCGGCCCGGCCCTGGCCGGCGCCCTCTACGGGCTGCGCCACGCCGCCCCCTTCGCCTTTACCGCCGTCGTGTTCGTCCTTGCCGTCGCGGCCACCGCCCTGCTCCGGTCCGGCCCCGCCCGCCCCGCCGCCCCCGCGCGAGCGGGCGGCGACGGCGGCATGCTGGCGGGCCTGCGCGAGCTGTGGGGACAGCCCCTGCTGCGCGCGACCGCGCTGCTCATCATGGGCATCAACACCGTCGGGGCCGGGCTGGACCTGGTGATCATCGTGATCCTCCGGCACCAGGGCGCCGCTCCCTGGGCCATCGGGCTGGCCCTCGGCGCCGGGGCGGCCGGCGGCCTGGCCGGGGCGCCGCTGGTCGGGTTCCTGCACCGCCTGCGGCCGGGGGTGCTCCTGCTGGCGGCCGTCGGGCTGGAGGTGCCGGTGCTGGCGCTGCTGGCGATCCCGCTCGGGCCCTGGTGGGCGGCTGGCCTGCTGCTGGTGAGCATGCTCAGCGTGCCCGCGCTGCGCGTCCTGGCCGACGTCCTCGTCATCCGCCAGGCCCCGCCCGAGCGCCGGGGCCGGGTCATCGCCGCGCTCATGACCCTCATCGCCCTCGGCGCGCCGGCCGGCCTGGTCGGCTGCGGCCTGCTCCTGCAGTACCTGCCCGCCCAGGTCGCGATGCTGGCCCTCGCGGCCGCGATGGCGGCGGTAGCCGGCTACGGCCTGTCCCGCCCCGAGCTGCGCCGCGCCCGCTGGCCCCGGGCCGGCCGCTGACCAGCGTCCCCGGGCAAGGGCGGCTAGCCGCCGATCGCCAGGGCCGGCACCTGCTCAAGCGCCTTGAAGCTGGTCGTCCCGTGGCCCGATATCACCAGGATCGGGACCAGCTTCTCCAGCGGGTTGCTGCCCTGCGGCGCGCCCTTGCCCGCCTGGCCGTAGAAGCCGGAGAACTGGATCGGGCCACTGGCGCCGTACACCGCGCGCGGCCCCCGCAGGTTGCTGAACTCCCCCGCCACCGCGCCCGGCGGCGGGTCCTGCCCGCCCTTGGCCAGGCGGATGGCGGGCACGCTGGCCAGCACGGAGTCGTAGGCGATGGCGACGTTCGCGTCCGGGGCAGCCTGGGGGAACCGGCGGCTGAACTCGGCCCGGAACGCCTGGTAGCCGGCGACGGCGGCCGGGTAGACGTTCTTGCCCGCCAGGATGGGCACCCGCGCCGTCCGGGTGGCCCATTCCCCGGGGCTGAACTCGCCCGCGTAATACACCGCGGCCCCGCCGGCCAGGGCCCGGAGGACCGGGTCGTTCCCGGCCAGCGGCATGTTGATGGCGTCGTCGCCGGTCACGAACGTGGCCTTGCAGCCGAGGTCGCCGACCAGCGTGGCCAGGTCCTTGCCCCGGCCGCCGAACAGCACGACGTCCGGCCTGGTGGCGCAGATGTCGAGGGCGATCTGGCTGAGCGCGTACCCGGGCCCGGCCGGGTTATCGGCCAGGGCGGAGTCGTACGTCTGCGGCACCGGCAGCGTGTGGCCCTTGTCGGGGAACGTGTCCAGGAACTCGCTGCTGATCGTCTGGGAGTAGGGGTCATTCGCCGTGTCCTCGACCAGGAGCGCGGTGCGGGGCCGCAGCGCGGCCTTCACGTAGGCGACCAGCGGCCCCACCTGCTGCCGGTTGCTGGCCGACACCCGGACCAGGTCCTTGACGTCGCTGAAGTCATCGGCGGTGATCGTGCTCCCGAACACGGGGATCTTCCGGGTCAGCGCCAGGTCCCTGGCCTCCGCGATGGTGCCGGGCAGGCTGACGGCGATGCCGTCCACCGCCACGACCCGCTGGCTGGCCACGTCGCTGGCGATGACCTGGTCGGTGACCGGGTACTGCCCCGCGTCGACGCCGCTGCTGGCGATCAGCACCTGGATGAGCGGCTTCTGGCCGCTGAAGTCGATGTTGGCGCCCTCGTCGCCGGGCCCGTTGGCCGCCATCTGGGCGGTATAGGCCCCCTCCAGCTGGGTGGTGAACTGGGCGAAGGACTCGGCGTCGGCGTCCGCCGGGGCGGGCTGGAGGAACACCACGCTGACGTAGTGCGGGTCCGCCCGCCGCACCTTCTTGTCCTCTGCCGCGATCAGCCCCTCGACGTGGTGCAGGGCGGCTGCCTGCGCCTGGTCGCCGAACGGGAACGGGAACGCCCCGTCGGTGACGCCGACGCACTCGCTGGCCGGCCCGGCCCGCAGCACCACCGACAGCCCCGCGTTCAGGCACGTGTCGCCGTCGTTCACCAGGTACAGGGCCAGCCGCCAGCCGCCGGCCGCGATCGCGGCCACCCCGAGCACCACGGCGGCGGCGCGCAGGGCGATCTGGCGGCCGTTCCAGCGCGGCCGCCTCGGCCGGCTGAGGTACCTGACCCGGGGGCGAGGCAGGGTCATCGTCCGTCCTCCCACTTCAGCGCGATGTCGAGGAAATGGCGCGCCCGCACGTCGAAGACGCCGGTATCGCCGGGAGCGATGTCGGCCAGGGCCTGGTAGGCCTGCCCGACCAATCGCGCCAGCCGCTGCCGGGGGTCCAGCAGCGGGTCCTTGAACAGCCACAGCCCGGCCACGAGGCGGGCGACGATGTCCGGCCGCTCTGCCCGCTTGCCGCCGCCGGCCGCCCCCAGGACCACCGGCCGCGGATGGCCGCGCAGGTCCGGGCCCGCGTCCAGGCCGGCGGCGAGGCGCTCCTGGCAGGCCTGCCACAGCCGGTTGGGAGCGGCCGTGATGGCGTCCAGGAGCCGGTCCCAGTCAGCCGCCGGGCGGCGGTCGAGCTGCCCGTCGAGGTAGGCGGCGACCGGCGCGACGCTGCCGGCCGCCAGCGTCGTGGTCAGCGCGAGCAGGTGGTACTGCTGGGACTCGTGGTCGCCCGCCGCGCGGTAATGGGCCAGGTAGCCCTGGTGCACCGCCTCCCACAGCTCCGGGTCGCGCGCCAGCCAGTGCGACAGCAGGCGGCGGGGCATGGGCCGGATGGCCAGCCCGCCCGCGTCCTCGCTCGCCCACATCAGGTCCAGCAGCAGCCCGCTGATGTCGAGCTGCGCGGCGTTCCGCCACTGCAGGTACTTGAAGGCCCCGCGCCCGGCCCGGGGCGCCGGCCGCAGGGTGGCGCCGAAGACGGCCATCGCGTCCAGTTGCTCGTCGGTCAGCCGGGCCGGGCGCAGGCCGCGCAGCAGGCCGTCCGTCACGCCGGCGGTCACCAGGTCGCGCACGTCCGCGCTGGCGTGCGGCTGGCCGAGCACCCGGGCCAGTTCCCAGGCGGACGCCGAGTGGCCGCCGGTCAGCGCGTGCACGAACTGGGCGTCCTGCCACGCGCTGCCCAGGACGTGGCTGGTGACGATCTTCTCGACGTTCTCCCGGCTCAGCTCGGTGAGCTGGACCGGGTACCAGGGGGAGGCCAGGGCCTCCGGGTCGCGGGCCCGGTCCCGCCAGGCGGCGAACTCCAGTCGCGGGTCGGCCGCCTCGACGGGCCGCCCCACCTGCGGGTGGCGCGGCCGGCTGCCCTGGGCCGCCACCACCAGCAGCGGGTCGGTCTCGTCCGGGAGCTGGCCGCGGCAGTCGGCCAGCGCGACCACGAACTCAGCGCCGGCCGCGGTGTCGACGTTGTCGAGCAGCGCCACGCAGTTCACCGTCCGCAGGCCGTGCCGCCAGCTGGCGTGGTCGAACTCGGCCCGCAGGTCGGCCAGGAGCGCCGCGCACAGCGCGCGCCAGACGTCGCCCCGGGCCACGCGGCGGGCGTCGTCGTCCGGGTCGGCGATCGCCGTGCGCCAGCGTTCGTGCAGCTCCAGCAGCGGCCCGTTCCGGGTGCCGTCGCCGCGGTCGAAGTTGCGCGAGTACCAGTCGAGGCGCTGGCCGCGCTGGCGTCCCTTGATCCCGTCCACGACCCAGCCCAGGACCGTGCCGACCTCGCTGGCCATTGCCTGCTGGCGCGGATCGGGCAGGAGCGTCCCGAGCTGCGCCGCCACGCCCGCCAGTGACTTCCCGGAGATCCCGCCGCTGAGCCGGGCATCGAGTTGCTCAGCCGGCGATTGCGCGTTATCGGGGTCAAGCGTGATGGCGATGATGCCCATGCTGAGCAACGGGAATGCGATGGTGCCGACCCGGGGCACGCCGGGTCGCAGGGATGACGCGACGTCCAGCATGACCTGCAGGGGAGTGGCATCCGGCTTGCGCGCGAAGTCCAGCCGGGCGATCGGCGCGGCGAATTCGTGATCGGACTTCAGCCGGTCGAGCACGGCGGTCTTGCCCGATCCGGCCGGCCCGATGAGGAGCACGATCGGCGGCGTTTCCCGCGTGCCCGAGCGATCGAGCGCGTCGGTCGCGAACCTGAGAATTCTCCCCCGGCCAAACAACTCCCCGGACGCCGAAGACCGCATATCACCCCTGTACCGGTCGACACTGCATCGGTCGGCAAACTGATGCGCCGACTATAGCCGCCTTGTGGCGCTATCCTGCCCGATAATTTAGTGCCGAAGGGAATTGTGGGCTTTTGTCGGGACGCTGGTCCCGCTCGGCGTAAAAGGTATTAATAGTGCAATCCGGTAAAAGCCCGCGGCGGCGAGGACGCCCCGTCCAGGCTGATGCGGTCCCTCGCGGACGTCGTCCGCGAGATAGGCGGCCCCGCCGGCACCAGGGCGCCCGGGTCCGCTCACCCCGTTAAGCTTCTTTCAGCAGGGAACCGGTCCCGCCCGCGCGCCCGGCCCGCGGGGGAATCCGGGCGATCAGGCATGACCGCCCGGTCCGGGGGTAGCGTGCGTCCCTACTTACTCAGTCGTCCCAGGAGGGAGCCCCGATGATGACGGCGGACCACGCGGCCGACGACCCGGCCCTGCAGAGCGATCCGGCCCTGCAAGAGGCAATGCGCGAGCTGGAGGCAGCCATCTACGACGCCCGCGTGGCCTGGGACTGCCTCGGCCTCGGCGAGGTCGACCGCGCGCACGCCAGCGCGCTGACCGCCCGGGTCGCGATTGACGCCGCCGTCACGGCGATCGAGGCCCGGCTGCCGGCCGGGGCCAGCGCGCCCGGGGACGGCCCTGGCCCCATGGCCAGCCAGCCCGGCATGTTCCAGCCCGGCGACTGAGGGGCTGAGAGGCCTGCGGGCTCAGCGGCCGGGCTGCTCGCCCAGGTCCCAGAACAGCCCTGCCATGAGCCGCAGGGCTGAGCGGGCGAGCGAGCCGGGCAGGTGCTCGTCGGGCGCGTGCTGGGCGCAGCCGGGGTAGGAGTGCGGCACCCAGATCGTGGGCAGCCCCAGGTCATCGGCGAAGATGTCGCCCGGCAGGCTGCCGCCCAGGTTGGGCAGCAGGGCGGGCGGGCTGCCCGTGGTGCGCTCCAGCGACGCCAGCGCGAAGCGGGCCCACGGGTCGTCCGGATCGGTGCGGGACGCGCCCATGACGGTCCCGGGCTCGATGGCGACCATCCCGAACCCGCGGGCGTCCAGGTGGGCCCGGATCGCCGCCGTCATGCCCGCGACGTCGGTCCCCACCACGTAGCGCAGCTGCAGGTGGGCGTGGGCGGTACCAGGGATGGCGTTGACGGCCGGATCGGGGCGCCCGGCGGCCAGGGTCAGCACCTCCAGCGTGTTCCCGGCCACGAGCCGCTCGGCCGGGGTGAGGGCCGGGTCGCCCCAGTCCGGGTCCACGGGCGGGTCCCCGGGGCTGCCGCCGACGGGAATGGCGGCGAGCGCGTCCCGGACGGCCCGCGGGACCGGCGGGGTGCGCAGGGCCGGGACCCCGATCCGCCCGTGCCCGTCGACCAGGCTCGCGACCGCGCTGGCGAGCACGGTCGCGGGGTTGCGCAGCAGCCCGCCCCAGTTCCCCGAGTGGTAGGAGCGCTCGCGCAGCGCGACCCGCAGCGTGAACGGTGCCGCCCCGCGGGTGCCGAGGAAGACCGTCGGCCGCCCGGCCGCCACCCGGGGCCCGTCGGAGGCGATGAGCACGTCGGCCGCCAGCTCCCCGGCGTGCCGGGCGCAGGCCTCCCGCAGCCCTGGCGAGCCGGTCTCCTCGCTCGTCTCGACCAGCACGGCCAGGTTGAAGCCGAGGCGGCCGCCCCGGGCGGCGAGCACGTGCTCCAGCGCGGCCAGGTTGATGGTGTGCTGGCCCTTGTTGTCGGCCGTGCCCCGGCCGTACCAGCGGTCCCCCTCGACCGTCACCGACCACGGGTCCAGCCCGGCCCGCCACCGGCCCGGCTCGGCCGGGACCACGTCCGCGTGCCCGTACACCAGCACGGTGGGCAACTCGTCGCCCTCGCGCCGCCGGGCGATCAGCAGCGGCCCGGCGCCGGCCAGGTTGTCCACGACGCGGGCGGCGGCCCCGAGCCGGGTCGCGGCCGGGACCATCTCCTGTTCCAGGTAGCGCCGCAGCTCGCCCGCGCGGCCGGGCACCCCGCTCTCGGTCCGGTAGGCGACCCGGCGGGCCAGGTCGCCCAGCAGGCCGCCCGAATCGTAGTACCGCTCCGCCCGGGCAATGGCCTCTGACCTGGTCACGGGCCTAGCCCACCACGGGCAGGGCGGATAGGCAAGAGCCGGGCACCAGCGCTGCGGCTGGGTCGTAAGCTAGCTGCGGTTGACCTGAGGCCAGTGTGGCCAGGCGGGTCTAGATGATGGAGGGGGCGGCCCATGAGTTCCGTGGAAGCCGTGCCGGCGTCCGGGGCGGCCCGGCTCGCGCCCGCGAGCGAGGCGCTGCCGGCCGATGAGAAGACCGCCGCCTACGGCGAGGCCATCGGCCAGCTCGGCTCCATCCTGGCGGGCGAGAGCCACGTGATCCTGAAGATGGCGACCATCAACTGCGTCCTGCGCGAGGCGCTGCCGTACTACTACTGGACCGGCTTCTACCTCGTCCACGAGGGGGAGCTGGTCGTCGGCCCCTACCAGGGCACCCTCGGCTGCCTGCACATCGCCTTCGACCGCGGGGTCTGCGGGGCGGCCGCCCGCACGGGCGCGGTCCAGGTCGTCCCCGACGTCGAGTTGTTCCCGGGCCACATCGCCTGCGACAGCCGGACCCGGTCGGAGATCTGCGTGCCCGTCTACGACCGCGCGGGCGCCCTGATCGCGGTGTTCGACGTGGACAGCACCGAGCCCGGCTCCTTCGACGCCGTCGACGAGGACTACCTCACGCGGATCATGAGCGAGCACTTCGCCCACTAGCCGCCGGCGGCGCCCGGAGTCACTGCACGGGCACGGTCTCCAGCACGTTCAGCCGGTCCCCGGTGAGGGATTTACGCACCGCGCCCGGCCGCGGCCGCGGGGCGGCGAGCGCGACCAGTCGTTGCTAATCGTGATATATCGCGTACGAAAGTATCCATAATTTGGACTATTGACTAACCATTAGGCCGGTGTTCAGATGAGTTGGTGATTCTAACGGCCAGGGGCCCCGCCCCTGGCGGAAAGGCAGCCAGCCATGTTGCTGCACCGGCGCAGAGCGCGGCCCATCTCCAGGCCCGTGTCCGGGCGAGCGAGGATCCTCGGCGTGATCGCGGCCCTGTGCGTGGCCGCCGCGGCCGCGGCCATCCCCGTCGCCTCGGGCCGCCCGGCCTCGGCCGACACCAGCCCCGACGCCTATACGGTGAGCACGGTCCTCATTGGCTCCGGCGGCGCGATCGGCGCGCTTTACCAGCCGTCCTCGCCCACCAGCCAGGAGTCCACCGCCTTCGTCCTCACCCACGAGGACAACAACTTCATCGGCACGATCCCGTGCGTCCAGCTCGCGCAGCGCGGTTACACCGTCTTGTGCGTGAAGTCGGAGTTCGACGACCAGGCGCTCGTCAACTTCGACGCCCTCGCCCTCGACGTGGGCGCCAGCGTTACCTACCTGCGCGGCGTCGCCCCGGTCAAGCACGTCGTGCTCGTCGGCTACAGCGGCGGCGGCTCGATCATGACCTACTACCAGAACGTGGCCCAGAACGGCATCGCCACCTGCCAGGCACCCGCGCGCCTGGACCCGTGCGGCGACGACCTCGCGGGCATGCCGCCCGCGGACGGCGTCGTCCTGCTCGACGCGATCCCCGGCATCGCCTTCGCCGACCTCGGCCAGCTCGACGCCTCGGTGACCAACGAGTCCAACCTGCGCGCCGTCAACGACCGCCTGAACATGTTCAGCCCGGTCAACGGGTACGGCGCGACCGGGTCGTCTGACTACTCTGCCAGCTTCGTCAACCGCTACACCGCCGCCGAGGGCGCCCGCGAGGCCGGCCTGGTCAGCGAGGCCCAGCACCTGCTGACCCAGGTCAAGAACGGCAAGGGCCAGTACAGCAACGACGCCCCGATGGAGGTCGGCCGGGACGAGGCCGCCATCTGGTACGCCGACCTGAACCTGCTGTCGCACACCAAGGGCAAGTTCCCGCTCATCTCGCCCCAGCACCCGGACGGGAGCGCGCCCCAGGTCATCCACTCGGTCCGGGTCACCTCGGCGAGCCAGGCGACCGACGACCAGTGGAGCTCCCGCCTGGGCGGCTTCACCGCCTCCTCCTTCATGTCGGTCGCGGCCATCAAGGCCCCCGACCTGAAGATCACCGCCGACGACATCACCGGGGTGGACTGGGACTCCACCAACACCGCCACCGTCGCCAACGTCGCCGGGATCACCTCACCGCTGCTGATCATGTCGATGACCGGCCACTACTGGATCGTCCCGTCGGAGATGTACTACGAGGCGGCGACCCGCGCGCAGAGCAAGACGCTCGCCTACGTCGAGGGCGCGACCCACGGCTTCACCGCCTGCACCGCGTGCGCGACGACCCCGGGCGAGTTCGGCGACACCGTCGCCGAGACCTTCAACTACGTCGCCAGCTGGGCCGCCCAGCACTACGGCACCTGACCGAAGGGAGCTGGCGATGAGCGCCGGGCCGGGCCCCCTGCGGCGGGGCCCGGCCCGGCGCCTTTCACCCGAGACTTGCCGCCGCGGCCCGGACCTCGCCGAACGCGCGCTGCGTGAGCTCGGTGAGCGGCGGGCCACCGGCCGCGCCGGCCCACTGGGCGAACGCCCGGTAGAAGGCGTGGGTGCCAAGCTCGGCGGCGAGGCTCGCGGGCAGGCCCGGGACGCCGCGCTGTTCCAGGGCGGCGGTCATCGCCTCGCTGAGGGCGGCCCGCTTGGCCACCGCGCGCTCGCGCAGCTCGCCGTTGGCGGCGATGACGGGCAGCAGCCGGGCGCCGATGTCGCGCCGGTCCTCGGTGAAGCTCCCGCCGAGGGCGCCGAGGGCGGCGGCGACGGCCTCCAGCGGCGTGGCCGGGGCGGGCGCGGCCGCGATCGCGTCGGTCACCAGCTGGCGGTGGGCCTCCTGGCCCGCGAACAGCACCTCGCGCTTGTCGGCGAAGTACCGGAAGAAGGTCATCTTCGACAGGCCGCCGGCCCGCGCGGCGATCTCGCTGACGGTGGTGGCGTCGTAGCCCTGCTCGGTGAACAGGTCGAGCGCGGCCCGCACGAGCCGTTCCGCCGTGTTCGGTTCCCATCGCGCCATGCGGACAGGATAAGCGATGTGACTCGGTAACATCATCGTGCTAGGGTGATGTTACCAAGTCACATTATTTCGGGAGGATCCTCATGCGCGTGCTCGTCACCGGCGCCAGCGGCCACATCGGCTCGGCCGTCGTCCCTGAACTGATCGCGGCCGGGCACGAGGTCACCGGCCTGGCCCGGTCCGGCGCCTCCGCCGCGGCCGTGCGGGCCCTGGGCGCGGGCGTGCACCGCGGCGACCTCAGCGACCTGGAAAGCCTGCGCCAGGCCGCCGCCGCGGCGGACGCGGTCGTTCACCTCGCGTTCGACCACGAGGTGATGATGGCGGGGGACTTCGCGGGCGCGGTGGCCGCCGACCTGGCCGTCGTGCGGGCATTCGGCGACGTGCTGGCGGGGACGGGCAAGACCTTCATCGGGGTCGGGCTGACGCCCACTGGCGACGCCGCCCGCGACGCGGTGATCGCGGCCAACCCCCGCTCGGCCGTCTCCCGCGAGATCGCGGCCCTGCCCGGGCGCGGCGTGCGCGCCATCCTCGTCGCGGTCCCGCCGGTGACCCACAGCGCCC
Source organism: Trebonia sp. (assembly GCA_036276115.1). Classification (GTDB taxonomy): domain Bacteria; phylum Actinomycetota; class Actinomycetes; order Streptosporangiales; family Streptosporangiaceae; genus Trebonia. Next base: position 18,880 of record DATBEM010000001.1, on the reverse strand, counting down.
GCGACCGGCACGGGTTCATCCCGATGCTCATCAAGATCGCCCGCGATGCCGGCGTGAGCGGCTACGCCGGGGACGGAGCCAACCGCTGGGCCGCCGGCCACACGCTGGACGTGGCCGCGCTGTACCGGCTGGCGCTGGACAAGGCCCCGGACGGGGCGCAGCTGTACGCCGCGACCGAGGAGGGCATCACGGTCCGCGAGATCGCCGAGGCCATCGGCCGCCACCTGGGAATCCCGGCCGTGAGCATCCCCGCCGGGGACGTGGCGGCCCGCTTCGCGTCCTTCCCGTTCATCGCGCTCGACGCCCCGATGCCCGACGGCGGCACCCGGGAGCTCCTGGGCTGGGAGCCGTCCCGGCCCGGGCTCATCGCCGACCTGGACGAGGGCCACTACTTCAGCGCCGGCTGACGCGCGCTCGGCGGCGAGGCCAGGCACGGTTGCGGTTGCGGTTGCGGTTGCGGTTGCGGTTGCGGTTGCGGAAGACTTTCCCGCGCTATCGTGTGGAAAATCCTTCCCAACCGGGAAATCCTTCCGGCTAACGGCGGCCTCGTGCCTGATAACAGCAAGAGGCCGCCGGCAGGCCCTGGGGGGCCGGCTTAGCGCGTGTCCTGGCGATTTTCGGTGGCCGGCGCCTGCCAGCATCGACCGCGCCATCCTCGCCATCCTCGCCATCCTCGCAGCCATCACCTGGCTGCCATGGTGGGCAGGACACGGCCTAGCCGATCGAGGAGCCGGACTGCGACGGCGGGGTGTCGTGGCCGTCGACGCTGTCGAAGATGCCGGGGGCGTTCTGGAACGCCCCGCTGGGGTTATCGGCCAGCGTGGAGGAGTCGATCGCCAGCGTCCCGGCCCCCGAGTTGACGACGTAGAAGATCGCGCCGCCGCCCTCGCGGGCGGTGTTGCCGTGCATGTCGGTCCCGGCGACGGTCAGGTCGTAGCCGGTGCCGTCGGTGTAGATCGCGCCGCCGCTGCCGCCGCCCGCCGTCCCGGCCGCCGCCGGGTTGGCGCCCCAGCCGATCGCCTTGTCGCCGGCGAACAAGCTGTTGACCACCTCGAAGTGGGCGAACAGGCCGCTCAGGGCGCCACCGTTGGAGCAGCTGTCATCAGTGAAGGTGTCGCCGGTGATGTAGACCGGGACGGCCGGGTCCATGCCGACCGCCCGGATCGCGCCGCCGCCGAGGTCAGGCCCGCTGGCGTAGCAGCTGTCGTCGCTGAAGGCGGAGTTGACCACCGCGAGCTGCCCGCCGCCGGCGAAGATGGCCCCGCCGCCGTAGACCGAGCTGCCCTGCACCTGCTGGGTGCCGGAGTAGGCGCCGGTGAACGCGAGGTTCTGCACGACCAGCCGCGGCCACTGCTGCTGCCAGCCCGGGTCCATGGTCAGGATCTGGGACCGCCCGCCGCCGCTGAGGGTCACCTTCCCCCCGCCGTCCAGCACCACCAGGTGGCTGGAGCTGCTGACGGTGGCGGGCCCGGTCATCGTGATCGTGACCGGGGCCGCCCCGCAGCTGAAGGCGATGACCCCGCCTTCCGCGACCGCCGCCACCACCGCCGGCGCGGTGCAGCCAGCGGGGGTGCCGTCGCCGATCACGTGGTCCGGATGGCTGGCGTCGACCGCCCCGCCGCCGGCCGGGATGGCCGCGTGGCCAGCGGGGTTGCCTGCCGTGACCGGCGTCCCGGCCGAGGTCCCGCCCGCGGGCGGGGGCGTGGCTGACGGGCGCGTGGCGGGCTTGCGGGTGGGCGTCGCCGGCGCGGCCGGGTGCAGGCTGGCGGCGGAGACGACGGCCGAGGCGACCGGGATCGGGGCGCCCGGCACGCCCCCCGCCGCCGCTGCCGCCGGCGTCGTGGCGGTGCTGAATATGGCCGGGCGCCCCGCGGCGGGTGCCCCCGGGGCCGCGCACGCGGTCAGCCCCGCCAGCGCGGTGAGCGTGGCCAGCGCCGTCAGGGCGGGCACGGCCAGGCCGCGAGCGCGCATCGATCCCATGGCGCCTGATGCTAGCCCCGCGCGCCGCGCGCCGTGTCGCATTCTGCCGCGTCTTGCGCCGCCGGCCACAAAACGGGCGCTTCCTGCCTGTGCCCGGCCGCGGGCCCGGCCGCCGGGACCCGCCGGGAGCGCTCCCTGGCGCGCGTGCACGGCTGTTCGTACAGTGGTCCCCGAGGCGGCTTCCCGGGGCGCGCGCGAGCCGCGCCCGGGTCAGGCCGGGCAGAAGGGGCGGCGCAGCATGACCAGGCTTGTCAATGACCCGGCCGGCTTTGCCGGGGCGGCGCTGGCGGAGTTCGCCGCGATCAACGCCGACCGGGTGGCCCTCGTGCGGGGCGGGGTGGTGCGCGCCCGCCGTGCCCCGGGCGGGCAGGTGGCCATCGTCATGGGCGGCGGCTCGGGGCACTTTCCCGCCTTCGCCGGGTGGGTCGGGCGCGGCCTCGGGCACGGCGCGGCCTGCGGGAACGTGTTCGCCTCGCCGTCGGAGAACGAGGTGCTGACGGTGGCCCGGGCGGCTGAGGCGGGCGGCGGCGTGCTGCTGGTGCCGATCAACTACGCGGGCGACATCCTGAACTTCGGCGCGGCCGCGCAGCGGCTGGCGGCCGACGGCACGCAGGCCCGCATGGTCGCGGTCACCGACGACATCGCGTCGGCCCCGGCCGACGCCCGGTCCCTGCGGCGCGGCATCGCCGGCAGCCTCCTGGTCATCAAGATGGCGGGCGCCGCCGCCGAGCGCGGGGCGAGCCTGGACGAGGCCGGGCGGGTGGCCGTGGCCGCCAACGACGCGACCCGCACGTTCGGCGTCGCCTTCTCCGGCTGCACGCTGCCCGGCGGCGACGGCCCGCTGTTCACCGTGCCGGCCGGGCAGATGGCGCTCGGCCTGGGCATCCACGGCGAGCCGGGCCTGTCGCAGGTCCCGCTCGGGACGGCCGACGAGGTCGCCGACGTGCTGGTGGACGGGTTGTTCGCCGAGCGCTCGCCGCGGCGCGGCGCCCGGGTCGCGCTGCTGGTGAACGGCCTCGGCGCGACCAAGTACGACGAGCTGCACATCGTCTGCGCCCGGGCCCGCGCGCGGCTGGCGGCCGAGGGCATGACGGCGGTCGCGCCGCTGGCGGGGGAGTACGTGACCAGCCTGGACATGGCGGGCGTGTCGGTGTCGCTGGCCTACCTCGACGACGAGCTGGAGTCGCTGTGGCTCAGCCCGGTGGACGCCCCCGCCCTCACCCGCTTCGCGGCCGGGCCCTGGCCGGCCGCCCCCGCCGCCGACGCGACCCCGCCCCCGGGGAGCACCGCGGCGGCCGCCGCCGGGCCGGGGCCGGTGGCGGCCGTGGCGGCCGGCTCGCCCGCCTCGGCCCGGGCGGCCCGGCTCGCCGCCGCCGCCCTTGAGCGGGCCACCGCCCGCCTGGCCGGGCAGGAGGCGAGCCTCGGGGCGCTGGACGCGGTCGCGGGCGACGGCGACCACGGCGCCGGGATGGTACGCGGCGCCCGGGCCGCGACCCGGGCCGCCGCCGGCGCCGCCGGGCGCGGCGCGGGCGCCGGGACGACGCTGCGCCTGGCCGGGGAGCACTGGTCCGACGCGGCCGGCGGGACGTCGGGCGCGCTGTGGGGGACCGGGCTGGCGGCGGCCGGCGCCAGCGCCGGCGACGACGCCGACCTGGGCCGGGAGGCCGTCGTGGCGGCGGTGCGCGCGTTCGCTGACGCGATCATCGCCCGGGGCGGGGCCGCGGTCGGCGACAAGACGATGGTCGACGCGATCGTGCCGTTCGCCGACGAGCTCGGCGCCGCCGTCGCCCGCGGCCTGGACCTCGCCGCCGCCTGGGCGGCCGGGGCCGCCGCCGCCCGGTCGGCGGCCGAGCGGACCGCGCAGTACGTCTCGGCCCGGGGCCGCTCGCGGATGCACGGCGGCCGCTCGATCGGCACCCCCGACCCCGGCGCGGTCTCCTTCGCCCTGATCGCCGAGGCGGCCCTCCCCGCGTGACCCTGCCCTCGTGACACCGCCCCCGTGACCCTGTCCCAGGGCGTAGCATCGCCCGCATGATGTTCAGCCCCGAGCTGCGTGACGGCGTGCTCGCCGGGCAGGTCACCGTGTCGTTCCGGCTCTGGAAGCGGCCCAAGGTCAAGGCCGGGGGCCGCTACCCGGTCGGGCCCGGCCCGGGCCTGATCGAGGTGGACGCGATCGAGCTGGTCCCGTTCGCGTCCGTCACCGACGACGACGTGCGCCTGGCGGGCGAGCCGGACCTGGAGACGCTGCGCCGCCGCGCGGCCCACGCCGGCCCGGTCGAGGACGCCACCTTGCTCTACCGGGTCGAGTTCCACCCCGTCTGACCGGGCCGGCCGGCTGGCGGGAGAACGGCGGGGCCGCGCCCCGCCGCCGGCCACCGCAGCTGCCCGGCCTGGACCAGGCCGTGGATGCGGCGGGCCTGCGTGGCCGCCGCACCCGGTTCCGTGATGACGAATCGCGGCTCCGGGCGGTCGGCGGCGAACTGCCGGTGCATGTGCCGGGTGGCCTCCTGGTCGGTGAGCCCGTGGCCGCCCCGGGAGCGGACTCGCTCCAGGCACAGCGGCTCGGGCGGCAGCAGGACCGCGTAGTGCAGCGACGGCAGGCCGGTGGCGGCCCGGAACGCCTCCAGGTACCAGGGGCCGATCACGCCGTCGTAGATGACCGTGTACGCCGCCGCCAGCCGCCCGGCCGCCGCCCCGGCCGCCTGCGTGACCACCTCGTTCTGGTCGTGCGCGGGAGACGTCCAGGGGTCGATGTAGCCCTGGTCGATGAAGCCGAAGAAATGGTCCCCGCTGACCAGGGCGCTGGCTTCGAACAGGCGGGAGAGGGCGGCCGCCACCGTCGACTTCCCCGCCCCCGGCGGGCCGCTCACCACGATGAGATCAGGCACGTCCCCATGATGCCCGCCCGGCCCGGGCCGGGCGGGCGCTGACCTGCGTGTCGGCCGGGCTGATGGGCGCGCGGGGCTAGCCGGCCGCCGACCGGGCGCGCGGCGCGTGCACGACGGCGGCCATGTCCGCGCCGCCGTGGCCCAGCCCGGCCGTCTCGCCGTACAGCGCGTGGCAGGCGTCCAGCAGCGGGGTGGCCGTGGCGGTGGCGCGGGCCTGCCCGGCGATGAGGCGGTTGTTCTTCAGCACGTCCGCGATCGCCGCCTGGGCGCCGGAGTCGCCCGCCGGCAGCTTGGCCGCCGTCGCCCGCGACACGGCGCTGGCCATCGGCCCCGCGTCCAGCACCCTGGCCAGCACCCGCGGGTCCAGGCCGTGCCGCTCGGCGAAGTGGAACGCCTCCGCCAGCCCGGTGACCTGGGTGATGAGGACGATGTTGACCGCGAGCTTCATGAGCAGCGCCCCCGGGACCGGCCCGCAGCCGGCCGCCTCGCGGCACATCGGCGCGAGCAATCGCCTCACTATGACGGCTGTCATGATGAACCGACGCGAATGACTCATGAGGGACGGCGCGGCATGACGGACGACCGGCGGCCCCGCGAGCGGATGGTCTACAGCGCGGCCCAGCTCCTGCGCCGGGGCGGCCCAGCTCCTGCGCCGGGGCGGCGTCGCCGCCGTCGGCCTGCGCGAGGTGGCCCGGCACGCCGACGCCCCCCGCGGCTCGCTCCAGCACTACTTCCCCGGCGGCAAGGAGCAGGTGGTCAACGAGGCGGTGGCGTGGTCCGGGCAGTTCGCCGCGTCCCGGGTGCCCCGCTTCCTGGCGGCGATGGCCGAGCCGGCGCCGGGCGGGCTGCTGGCGGCCATGGCCCGCCAGTGGACCGAGGAGCTGCGGGCCACGGGCGACCTGCCCGGCTGCCCGGTCGCCGCCGCCACCGCCGACGGCGCCCAGGCGGCCGAGTCCACCCGGGCCGCGGTGGCGGCGGCGTTCACCGCCTGGCGGGAGCCGGTCGCCGCCGCCCTGGCCGGCCTCGGCGTGCCCGCCGCGCGGGCCGGGGAGCTGGCCACGCTGATGATCTGCGCCCTGGAGGGCGCCATCCTCATCAGCCGGGCCGAGCGCAGCCCCCGGGCCCTGGAGGCGATGACCCGGCAGCTCGCCCCGCTGCTCGACGACGCGGCCGGACATCCCTCGCACGCCCCTCGCCAGGTGACATCGATGGACAGGTAACGCGGATGAAACAAATCCCCGTGGTTTTACACAAGCGAAATATGGCCGGCGATAGGGGGAAATCTGGGCTGGAGATCCTGTGATGTAGCAAGACAAAGGAGACCCGAGTGAAGATTGATAGTGGTTCAACCGCGTGGATGCTCGCGAGTACCGCGCTAGTCCTCTTGATGACCCCCGGCCTGGCCTTCTTCTACGGCGGCATGACCCGGTCCAAGAGCACCCTCAACATGATGATGATGTCGTGGATCGCCATCGTCACCGTGTCGATCGCGTGGGTGCTGTTCGGGGACTCCCTCTCGTTCGCGCCCGGTAACGGCTTCATCGGAGGCTTCAAGTACCTCGGCGAGTCTGGCCTGGTGGGCACCGATACCCGGGTGGCGGGCATCCCCGACCTCCTGTTCTCCGTGTTCCAGCTCACCTTCGCGGTGATCACCGTCGCGCTCATCAGCGGCGCCATCGCCGACCGGACTAAGTTCGGCGCGTGGGCGCTGTTCACCGTCTTGTGGGCGACCCTGGTGTACTTCCCGGTCGCCCACTGGGTCTGGGGCGGCGGCTGGCTGAGCAGCCTCGGCATCGAGGACTTCGCCGGCGGCACCGTCGTGCACGTCAACGCCGGCTCCGCGGGCCTGGCGCTCGCGCTGGTGCTCGGCAAGCGGCGCGGCTGGGGCAAGGACTCGATGCGCCCCCACAACGTCCCGATGACCCTGCTCGGCGCCGGGCTGCTGTGGTTCGGCTGGTTCGGCTTCAACGCCGGCTCGGAGCTGGCGGCCGACGGGACCGCGTCCCTGGCGTTCATGAACACCCAGATCGCCACGGCCGCCGCCGCGGGCGGCTGGCTGCTGGTGGAGCGGTACCGCGACGGCAAGCCGACCACCATCGGCGTCGCCTCAGGCGCCGTCGCGGGCCTGGTCGCCATCACCCCGGCCTGCGCGTTCATCGCCCCCTGGGCCGCGATCGTGCTCGGCCTGGCGGCCGGCGCGCTGTGCTGCTGCGCGATCGGGCTGAAGCACAAGCTCGGCTTCGACGACTCGCTCGACGTGGTCGGCGTCCACCTGGTCGGCGGGGCGTTCGGGGCCATCTCGCTCGGCTTCCTGGCCGCTTACCCGCTGCTCAACGGGCAGCGCAAGGGCCTGTTCTACGGCGGCGGGATCCACCAGCTCGGCACGCAGGCACTCGGCCCGGTCGCGGTCGGCCTGTACTCCTTCACCGTGGCCTGGATCCTGGCCAAGATCATCGACAAGACGATGGGCTTCCGGATACCGGAGGAGGACGAGGTGGCCGGCATCGACGTGAGCGAGCACGCCGAGGAGGCCTACGAGTTCGGCAACGTGCACTCCGCGGGCCTGGCCGGCCTGGCCGCGCTCGGCGCGGTCAACGGCAAGGCGTCCGCCGGGGAGGCCCCCCCGGAGGACGCGAAGGAAGTGACCAGGGCGCACTAGCGCCCGCCGCGAGCCGCCGGCGCCCGCCGGGACCCCCGAAGGTCCCGGCGGGCGCCGCCGCGTGCGGGGGCTAGGATCGCTGCCATGAAGCGCGCGATCGACGTCCCCCTGTTCGGCGAGCTGTCCGACCCGCGAGTGGCGGCCCGCCTGGCCGCCCGGGCCGAGGAACGCGGCTGGGACGGGTTCTTCGTCTGGGACCACATCGCCTACAAGGCGCCGGTACGGGCGGTGGCCGACCCGTGGGTGGCGCTGGCCGCCATCGCGTGCGCCACGTCCCGGGTCAAGATCGGCGCGCTGGTCACCCCGCTGTCGCGCCGCCGGGTGCACAAGGTCGCCCGCGAGACCGCCACCCTGGACCTGCTCAGCTCCGGCCGGCTGGTCTTCGGGGCCGGCCTCGGCGTCACCGGCAACAACGAGCTGGAGCCGTTCGGTGAGGTCACCGACGGCCGCGAGCGCGCCCGGCTGCTGGACGGGGGCCTGGACGCCCTGGCCGCCTTCTGGGCGGGGGAGTTCGAGCCGGTCCCGGTCCAGCGGCCGCGGCCCCCGGTGTGGATCGCCGCCCGGTGGCCGAACCAGCGGCCCGTGCAGCGGGCGCTGCGCTGGGACGGGCTGTTCCTCATCGGCCTGCCCGGCCCGGATGAGCTCGCCGCCCTGGCCGGGCAGGCCCGCGCGGCCCGCCCGGGCGAGGACTTCGACCTGATTACCGAGCTGCCACCCGGGGCCGACCTCGGCCCCTGGGAGCAGGCGGGCCTGACCTGGGGCCTGACGAACTTCGGGCCGCAGCCCACCGAGGCCGCGGTGCGGTCGGTGATCGACGCCGGACCGCGCTAGCGGGCGCGGCGCGGCCCGCGCGGCCCGCTAGCCCGGCTCGCCGCTGACGCGGGCGACGCCCGCGAGCGCGCCGCCCTGGCGCCACGGCAGGCGCACCTGCTCCTCCCAGCCCGGGCGCCATTCCCGGCTATCGGCGATGCCGGGGTCGGTGAGCTCCAGGGCGCCGAAGAAGCCGGCGAACTCCGCGTCCGTGTGGTTGTAGACGGTCGGGCCCGCCTTGGAGTACGCGCCGAACCCGTCGTCGCTGTCGGCCCGCCCGGCCGACAGCACCACGTAGCTGCCGGGGGCCAGCGCCGCGGTGTACGCGGCGGCCAGGTCCCGGGCCGCGCCGGCCGGGAAGAAGTGAAGCAGGAAGCCCATCACCAGGCAGGCCGGCTGGCTCAGGTCAATGCCCGCGGCGACCGCCGCGAGGATCGCGGCCGGGTCGCGCAGGTCACCGTCCACCACCGTGATGGCGGGATCGCCCTTGGCGGTCAGCGCCCGCAGCCGGGCGATGACGACCGCGTCGTTGTCGACGTAGGCCACCCGGGCGGCCGGGATGACCGAGCGGGCCGACTCGTGGGTGGCCGGGCTGGTCGGCATGCCGCAGCCCAGGTCTATGAACTGGCTGACTCCCTCGCGGGCGACCCACGTCACCGCCCGGCTCAGGAACTGGCGGTTCTCCTTGGCCACCTGGACCGCGAGCGGGGCGGCGGCCTGAAGCCGCGCGGCGACCTCCCGGTCCACGGCGAAGTTGTCCTTGCCCCCCAGCAGGGCGTCGTAGATCCGGGCGCTGGACGGGGTGCTGGCATCGAAGTCGGCCACGCGAACATCCTAGGGCCATCCGCGCAAGCCCGGCACCGCCGGCGGAGCGGCGCGAGACGGGCATCCCCGGCCCGGCGGCCGGCCGGCGGCCAGGGCCGCCGGCCTCAGTGGATGACCGGGACGAAGGGGAGCAGCCGGAGCGGCACCGTGGCCTGCGCCCGGCCGGTGACCGTCGCGCCCGAGGGCGTGGTCCCGGCCGCGGCGGCGACGTTGGTGACGTAGCCCGCGGCCACGTCCGCCGCGGTCGTGACGTAGCTGGCGCGGCACGTCATCGACGCGCCGGGCGCCAGGGTGATCGCCGGGCAGGTCACGCCCGCGCCGACCCGGTCGTCGCGCACGGTGACGGCGCGCAGGGGCGCGTTCCCGGTGTTGGTCACCGTGTAGGCGTAGGCGATGACCTCCCCGGCGTCGCTGAACGTGGCGGGCGACGCGGACTTGCCGAGCCCGATGCCCGGGCGCGCGGCCGCGGTGACGGTCTGCGTGCTGCTGTCGGTCACCGCCGGGCCGGCGGGGGGGCGGCCGGTTGCCGTGCCGGTGTTGGTGACGTGGCCCGCGGCCAGGTCGGCCGGGGTGATCACGTGGACCGCCTGGCAGGTGGTCGACTCACCGGCGGCGAGCGTTGCCGCCAGGCAGGCGACCGGCCCGCTGACCTTGTTGTCGGTGACGGTGATCGCGTGCAGGGCCACGTTCCCGGTGTTGGTCACCCGGTAGGCGTAGGTGATCGTCTCGCCGGCCGCGCCGTAGCTGGCGGGGAACGCGGACTTCGCGATCGAGACGGCCGGGCGGCTCGCCGCCGTCACGGTCGTGCCGTCCGAGGCGGTCACCGCCGGGCCGGCCGGGGGGTGCCCGGCGGCGGTGGCGAGGTTCGTGATGGACCCGGCGTCCATGTCCGCCGCCGTCGTGACGTGGGCGCCATAGCAGGTCATCGGCTCGCCGGGGGCCAGCGTGGCCAGCGGGCAGCCGATGGCGCCGAGGCGGTCGTCGGTGAGCGTGACGCCGTCGAGGGTGACGTTCCCGGTGTTGGTGACCTGGTAGGAGTAGGCGATCAGCACGCTGGGGGCGTCGTAGGTGGCCGGCGAGGCGGACTTGGCCAGCGTGATCCGCGGTTGCGCGACCGCCCGGACGGTCCGGGTCGCCGGCGCGCTCGTCACGGGGTTGCCGTTAGGCGTCGTCCCCGTCGCGCGGGCGGTGTTGGTGACGGAGCCTTGGCCGATGTCCGCCTGGGTTCTTCACGTACGGGACTCGGCGTGGCGGGCAGCGGCGGGGTGCCCGCCCTGGGCCGGGCCGGTACGCTCCGTGGCTCAGGCCAGCAGGTAGACGTTCAGGGCGACGATCAGCGCCCCCACGAGGTAGGCGAGCAGGTTGGTGACCCGCCGGTTGGCCAGCAGCCCCATGATCCGCCGCGAGCGGGTGAACCAGATGAGCGGGATCAGCGCGAACGCGATCCCGAACGACAAGAACACCTGCGACAGCACCAGCGCCCGGGTCGGGCTGAAGCCGAAGGCGATCAGGGCCAGGGCGGGCAGCATCGTCACCGCCCGGCGGGCGAACACCGGGAACCGCAGCTTGACGAACCCCTCCATGATCAGCTGCCCCGACAGCGTGCCGACCGACGACGACGCGATCCCGGACACCAGCAGCGCGACGCCGAAGATCTGCCCGCTGTGCGCCCCCAGGTACTGGTCCAGGCCCGCCGCGATCGCGCTGAGGTCCCCGCCCGCGCTGGTCAGGCCGCGCGCGTGGAACACGGCGGCCGCGGTCGCCAGCATCGCCAGGTTGATGACGCCGGCGACGCCCATCGCCAGGCCGACGTCGATGACCTCGAACCGGAAGATCTTCCGCCGCGCCGCCGGGTGCGACCCGACCACCCGGTTCCGCGTCAGCGACGAGTGCAGGTAGATGACGTGCGGCATCACCGTCGCGCCAACGATGCTCGCCGCCAGCAGGGCCGACCCGTTTCCGCTGAACTGCGGCACGAGCAGGCCCCGGGCGACCCCGCCGGGCGCCGGGGCCGCGCGCAGTAGCTCCAGCCCGAAGGCGACGACGACCACGCCGACCAGCCCGGTGATGGCGGCCTCAAGCCAGCGGAAGCCGCGCACCTGCATCGCCAGGATGGCGAACGCCGCCAGCGCGGTCAGTATCCCCGACGCCCACAGCGACAGCCCGAACACCAGCCGGATGCCGATGGCGGCGCCCACGAACTCGGCCAGGTCGGTCGCCATGGCGACCGCCTCGGCCTGCAGCCACAGCCCCCAGACCGCCCAGCGGGGCAGCTCGGCCCGGCATACCTCGGGCAGGCTGCGCCCGGTGGCGATGCCCAGCTTGGCGCTCAGCGCCTGGATGAGCATCGCCATCAGGTTGGCGACGAGGACGACCCACAGCAGCGAGTAGCCGAACTGCGCCCCGCCCGCCATGTTCGTCGCGAAGTTTCCCGGGTCGACGTACGCGATCGACGCGATGAACGCCGGCCCGAGGAACGGCAGTACTGCCCGCACGCCCCGGCGCTGCCCCGACAGGGACTGCTCGGCTGCCGCGACGACCCGGGCCTCCCCGGCCGGCGCCCCCGCGGTGACGACGCAGTGCCGGGGAGGGAACGGGGCAGGGGGAGGGAGGAGGGACTCAGCGGGCACCGTCAGCCGACCGACGGCCCCAGCCCGAGGGACTGCGGGGTCGAGGAGTCGGGCGACGGCTGGTGCAGCCCCTCGTCCAGCGAGCCGAACTCGGTCATCAGCGCGCGGCTGCCGCCCCAGGGCGTCTGCTCCTCGGCGACCAGCGTGTTGGTCGTCAGCAGCAGTCCGGCCACCGAGGCGCCGTTCTGCAGCGCGGAGCGCACCACCCGCAGCGGGTCGATGATCCCCATCTCGATCATGTTCCCGTGCCGTCCGGCGAGGGCGTCGAACCCCTCGTCGGCCCCGAGCGGCTCGGTCGCGGCGACCACGGCGCCGGCGTCGTAGCCGGCGTTGGCGCTGATGAGGAAGGCCGGCTCGCGCAGCGCCCGCCGCACGATGCCGACCCCGATCGCGTAGTCGCCGGTCACGTCGAAGTCGCTGGAGACGTCGTCCAGCGCGGACTGGGAGTGCAGGAGGGCGGCCCCGCCGCCGGCCACGATCCCCTCGGCCATGGCGGCGCGGCAGGCCGACAGCGCGTCCTCGACCCGGTGCCGCAGCTCCCGCAGCTCGGCCGAGGTCGCGGCGCCGACCCGGATCACGGCCACCTTGCCCGACAGGGCGCCGATCCGCTCGGTGAGCACGTCCTCGTCCATCCCCATGGTGGCCCGCTCGAGCTCGGCCCGCAGCTGCCCGATCCGGAAGTCGAGGTCCGACGAGGAGCCGGCGCCGCCGATGATCGCGGTGGAGTCGGCGTTGACCCGCACCTGGCGGGCCCGGCCCAGCTGCTCGACCGTCATCGTCTCCAGCGTGAAGCCCGAGTGCCGCGAGTACACCGCGCCGCCGGTCAGCGCGGCGATGTCCTCCAGCTTGCGCAGCCGCCGGTCGCCGAACCCGGGGGCGCGGACCGCCACGCAGCGGAAGACCCCGTTGACGTGGTTGTGCACCAGCATCGACAGGGCGGTGCCGTCGATCGACTCGGCCACGATCATCAGCGGGCGCGCGCTGCCGGTGCGCATCACCTTGTCCAGCACCGGCATGAGCTGCTGGACCTTGGATATCTTCTCCGCGCAGAGCAGGATGTAGGGGTCGTCGAGGACCGCTTCGAGGCTGGCGGGCGAGGTCACCATGTAGGGCGACATGTACCCGTTGTCGAACTCGAAGCCCTCCACGAAGTCGACCGTCATCCCCGGCGCCGCGGTCTCCTCGACCGTCACGATGCCCGCGTCGCCGACCGTGTGCAGCGCCTTGGCGATGACGGCGCCCACGTAGTGGTCGTCGTTGGCGGAGATCGCCGCGACCCGCTCGTAGTCCTCCTCGGTCACCACCGGGTGGGCCACCGACGCCAGGTAGGTCACCAGCCGCCCGACCGCGAGGTCAATGCCCCGCTTCACCAGCACCGGGTTCGCGCCGTCGCCGATGGCGGTCATCCCCTCGCGGATGATCGCCTGCGCCAGCACGGTCGCCGTGGTGGTCCCGTCGCCGACCACGTCGTTGGTCTTGATCGCCGCTTCCTTGACCAGCTGGGCGCCCATGTTCTCGAACTGGTCGCGCAGGTGGATCTCGCGGGCGATCGTCACCCCGTCGTTGGTGACGACCGGGGAGCCGGTGATCTTCTCCAGGATCACGTTGCGCCCCTTAGGGCCCAGCGTGGACTTCACCGCCTCGGCGAGCTGGTCAACCCCCGCGAGCAGCAAGGCCCGCGCCTCAGCGCCGAACCGCAGTTCCTTCGCCATTGAAAGGCTCCTTTATACGCATAACGGGAAGTGGCTAATCGCGCAAGCCGCCTGCAGAGCAGCCGCATTCGGTTGTAAAGGGCGCCTCACGCCGTCTGGACTGAGCCGGAGCGACCGCGGAACGAGGGAGCGGAGGCGAGGGAAGACGGCGTGTCCGAAGGCGCCCGTTTGGGGGTCCGGGGGTCGCCCCCCGGGAGTTAAGGGATGAGGATGGCCCGGCCGCGAACGCGGCCCGCGTCGAGGTCGGCCAGGGCGTCGGGCGCGGCACCGAGCGGGTACGCCTTGGTGTGCAGCGTGACCTTCCCGGCCTGGGCGAGGGCCATCAGCTCGGCGAGGTCGTTGTAGGTGCCGACGATGTTGCCGATGATGTTGCGCTCGGTGGAGATGATGTCCAGGGTCGGGATCGTGATCGTGCCGCCATAGCCGATCACGAAATAGGACCCGCCCGCCGCCGTCATGGTCCAGCCGTCCATCTCCGCGCCCTGCTCGGCGACGAAGTCCAGCACCACGTCGGCGCCGCGCCCGCCGGTCAGCTGCTTTACCGCGTCCACGTGCGTACCGTCGCTGACGACGGTCTCGTCCGCCCCGAGCTGCTTGGCCAGGGCGAGCGCGTCGGGGTTGCGGTCCACCACGACGATCCGGGTCGCGCTCAGCGCGGCCAGGCACTGGACGCCGATGTGGCCCAGCCCCCCGGCGCCGATGACGACGCAGGTCGTGCCGGGGTACAGCAGCGGCACGGCCTTGCGGACCGCGTGGTACGCGGTGATCCCGGCGTCGGCCAGGGCGGCCACGTCCTGCGGCCGGGTCGACGGGTCGAGCTTCACGCAGGCCCGGGCCGAGGTCAGCAGGTACTCGGCCATCCCGCCGTCGGTCGACAGGCCCGGGAACGAGCTGTTGTCGCAGTGCATGTCGTCGCCCGCCCGGCACGCCCGGCACAGGCCGCAGGTCGGCGTCGGGTGCAGGATGACGGTGTCCCCGACCGCGACGTTGGTGACGGCCGAGCCGACCTCGTGCACCCACCCCGCGTTCTCGTGGCCGAGGATGTACGGCAGCGGGGTGCCCATCGCCGCGTCCCACTGGCCCTCGATGATGTGCAGGTCGGTCCGGCACACCCCGGCCCCGCCGATCTTCACGATGACGTCCAGCGGCCCGGCGATCGTCGGCTCCGGCACCTCGTCCACGACCGGCGTCGAGTGGAACTTGTGCAGGCGAACGGCCTTCATGCGGTCTCCTCCTTATACCTCGCTCGGAACATGCCGGAGCAGATGCTCGCGTTGGCCTCGATGCCGGCCTGGGTCACCCGGGCGCGGCGCAGGTGCAGGGGCACGGCGTCGGCGGCGACGACGGCGCCCGTTTGCGGGTCGATCAGCAGCGGCGCGTCATCGCCGGCGGGCAGCCCCAGGTCGGCCCGGCGGGACCGGAGCCGGTCCAGCGCCGCCGAGGGGGGCACGTCGCCCAGCGTCATGGCGCGCAAGGACGCCGGGGTGGCCCCGGACGCCAGCAGCGGCCGGGCGACCTGGTCGGTCCCGGCCATGACGGCCTTGCGCAAGAAGGCCGCCCGCAGCTCATCGAGCTCGGCCGTCGCCTCGCCGGTGAAGGAGCCGACGAACCCGGCCTGGGCGGCGACCCCGCCGTTGATCGCGTCGGAGGCGAAGTGGTCCTCCAGGACCACCTCGGCCGAGGCGACGCCCTCGACCCCGGTCACCGCGTCGTAGGCGTCGGCGACCATGAGGTAGGCGAAGTTGGGGGCGCAGAAGTAGGTCGGCAGCCGCAGCCGGACCCGCGCCTGCCCCTGGGGGGTGATGGTGCACGACGCGACGAACCCCAGCGCGGTGACGGGCTCGTCAAGCTCTGGATCACGCACCGTGGAGAGCGCCGCCCAGGCGGCGCTCTCCACGGTCGCGGTTGGGGCCAGGGTCATGCGCCCGTAACCAGCTGGGCGTCATCTTGCGCCCCGGGGGTTCCGGCCTCGGCCGGCAGCTGGGCCTCTTCGGGGACCTTGATGTCGTAGAGCTTCGCGGCGTTGAGCCCGAGGATCTTCTTCTTGGTCGCCGTGGTGACCCGCGGGTAGTCCGAGAACTCGTCGCCGGGGTAGTCCCAGTCGACGAAGCCCTCAACCTGCCACTTGGGCTCCCAGATGCCGTAGTCGCTGCCGAAGGTCATCTTGTCCTCGCCGACCCAGAACAGCAGCTCGCCCATGACCTTGGCGAAGAACTTGGGCCGGGCGTGCATGAGGCCGCCGATGACGACCGACAGGCCCGCGTAGACGTTGGGCTCCTGCGTCGCCATGAAGCAGAAGTCCTCGATCCGCGGCAGCCCCACGTGCTCGACGATGAAGTTGAGCCCCTGGAAGTCGGTCGCCGCGTGGTCCACGTCGGACACGTCGAACGCGTCCTTGTCCAGCGGCCAGATCGTCGGGCCCTTGTGGACGTGGACGTTCTTGATGCCGAGCTCCTGGGCGGCCTCCAGGAAGCGGTAGCACTCCGGGTCGCTCAGCTTGTAGCCGCGCGAGCCGTTGTTCCACTCGGCGGTGTAGAGCTTGATGCCCTTGGAGCCGTAGCGCTCCACGTTGCGCCGCAGCTCCTCCAGGCCGGCGTCGCCGTCACGCGGGTCGAACCGGGTGTTGGCGATGAACTTGCCCGGGTGCTTCTCGCCCAGGGCGGCGTTGCGCTCGGTGGTGTTGAAGCCCTCGGTGTACCACTCCTTGAGGTACGTCGGCTGGAAGATCGCGATGTCCACGTGGCCGTCCTCGAAGACGTCCTTCATCAGGTCGTCCTCGGAGTACTTCCCGAACTTCTCGTCGTTCCAGTGGGTCTCCTTCGGCCCGAGGAACTGGTACGCGTGGAAGCAGTCGATCCAGCCCTTCGCGAACTGTTCCTGGCCCTTGACCCAGTTCGCCGGGGAGGCGTCCCAGTAGTGCATGTGCGAGTCGACGATGAAGTACTTCTCGCCGTTATGCGTGTACAAGAGTGTCAGCTCCTCGCGGTCAGGTCGAACCCGATGTACTCGGCGGCGTCCTCCGGGTTGGCGAACATGATCGTCCGGTCGTCCTCGTGGATCATGCGGCCGTAGTGGGTCGACATGGACTCCTCGAACTGGGCGGCGTCGTAGTAGCCGGGCTCCTCGCCGAGCGCCTCGGAGATCTCGTCGTAGTCGAAGTCCATCCGGCCGACGGCGTCGACGCGGAACATCGACGGCAGCGCGGTCACGGTGACGTTGGGCTTGGTCGCCATCACCTGGGCCACGACCTCGCCGACCTGGCTGTTCATCAGCGTGACGCCGCACATGTTCGACGCCGTGTTGTCGGACTTATAGGGCGACGGGCTGGTCTTGAACCGGGGCGTGGTCACTGCGCGAGCTCCTTCGGGGTATCGAGGTTGATGTCGGCCAGGATGCCGGCGAAGCGGCTCTTGACGGCGTCGAGGCCGTCCTCGAAGCGCGGGGGCAGGGCGTCGGGCTGCGACCACAGGGGCTGCAGCTTGCGGGCGGCATCCAGGGCGCGCGGCACCCAGGTCGACAGCCAGCCGCCCATGAGGGCCTTGTTGTGGTCAGCGAACTCGCGGTCGCCGGACAGCAGGCGGAACAGCGGGATCGAGTAGCGCAGGTCGCGCTCGGCGAAGTCGTACTCCTCCGCGCCGACCACGGTCGGCGTCACGTAGTCGCCGTTGCGCGGCGCCGCCTGCTGCACCAGCTGGCTGCGGAACAGCTCGCCGACCAGCGGCTCGAACACGATGTTGGCCGCGAAGATCGCCTCGGCCCAGTCGTCGGTCCCGGTGAGCTGCTCGGCGATCTCGCGCACGCCCTGCCAGGCGTGGTCGGAGTCCCATGCCTCCAGGTGGGCGGCCCCGGTGAAGCCCTCGATCTCCTCGCTCAGCGTCAGGTTGTACAGGGCTAGGTCCTGCGCGGCGCGGATGCGGTGCATGCTGTTGACCGCCATCGCGGTGTTGTGCATGTTCGTCGGGCCGCGGCGGTTGGCGTTGGCGAACAGGTACAGCCCCAGGCCGTGGTCGACGTGCATCCACGCGCCGACGTTCCGCTCGACGAAGCGGACCCAGTTCGGGTTCCACTGCTCGAACGCCTTGGTGCCGCGGGCGGCGTCGATGTTGGCGGTGAGCTGGCGCACCACGTTCGCGTTGTAGCGATACATGGTGAGCTCCCACTCCTCGTTGGGGTCGCGGAACTCGTGCCAGCCGTGGGCGGGCCAGTCGTAGCCCTTGCCGCCGGAGCCGGGGAACCGCTTGGGCTCGGGCCGGTCGCTGCCCCACGCCTTCAGCGCCGTCCAGGTGAGCGGGTAACCGCCGACGCCGTCGGCGAACGAGTACAGCCAGCCCTGCGAGAGGTAGTGCCGCGGGTCCGGCTGGACCTCGACCGTCACGTCCTCGTAGTGCGTCTGCCTGCGCTTGGCCGGCGTGTAGTAGTTGAAGCTCCGGGAGTTGGAGTCCGGGAACTCCTTGGCGCCGGCTTCCGCGTCGGTGAAGACCGGCTTGGGCACGCTCCGCTCCGGCACTGTCGGTGTGGTCATGAATGCGTCTCCCCTGTGAAGGTGAACTTGTCGAAGTAGACGTGCTTTTCCGGGACGCCGAGCTGGCCGAGCAGCGGGACCGCCGCCTCGACCATGGGCGGCGGGCCGCAGATGTAGGCATCGGTCCGCTCGAGGGTGCCGGCCAGTCGCCGCACCACGTCCGTGATCAGGCCGCGCTCGCCTGCCCACGGGTCGCCGGCCGGGGCCTCGTCGGACAGCGCCGGGACGTAACGGAAGCCGGGCAGCGCGCTTTCCAGGGCCCGCAGCTCGTCCGTGAAGCACAGGTCCCGCTCGCCGCGCGCTCCGTAGTAGAAGGTGGCCTCGCGGTCGATGCCGCGCTCGGCCATCGAGCGCAGCAGGCAGAGGATCGGGGCGAGCCCGGCGCCGCCGCCGACGAAGATCAGGTCCTTGTCCGGCGCGTCCCGCAGCGTGAACACCCCGAACGGGCCGGTGATCTCCAGGCGGTCGCCGACGGCCAGGTCCTTGTCCAGGAACTGGGAGAACAGCCCGTCGGGGTACACCTTGATGATGAACTCCAGCTGGCCGCTCTCGCGGGCGGAGGTGTTGGCCATCGAGAACGACCGGGTCTCCTCCGTCCCCGGTACGCGGATGTCCACGTACTGGCCGGGGAAGAACTTGAAGTCACGGTCGCCCTCGTCGAGCCGGAGCACCAGGTGCCGCAGGTCGTGCGTCACCCGGTTGATCTCGGCGACGGTCACGGTGGCCTCGACGATCGGCAGCCCCGACCGGATCATCTCCTCGTCGTAGTTGAGCAGCTCGATCGTGACGTCCTCGTAGGCATGCGCCCGGCACAGCAGCGTGTAGCCCTCTTGGAGCTCGTAATCGGGGAGCGC